>NZ_CP131914.1:847117-1151735 GCF_040529045.1 Xanthomonas indica
CCTGATCTACGCCATCGGCTTCCTGGTCGGCTGGCCGATCCTGACCTTCCTGATGGCCGAGCGCCTGCGCAACCTCGGCAAGTACACCTTCGCCGACGTGGCCGGCTACCGCTTCGCGCCGACCGCGATCCGCACCTTCGCCGCCTCCGGCACGCTGGTGGTGGTGCTGTTCTACCTGATCGCGCAGATGGTCGGCGCCGGCGCGCTGATCAAGCTGCTGTTCGGCCTGGACTACTGGGTGGCGGTGAGCCTGGTCGGCGTGCTGATGATGGTCTACGTGCTGTTCGGCGGCATGACCGCCACCACCTGGGTGCAGATCATCAAGGCGGTGCTGCTGCTGACCGGCGTGACGTTCATGGCGGTGGCGATCATGTGGCACTTCAACTTCAGCTTCGAGGCGCTGTTCGCCGAGGGCGTGCGGGTGAAGACCGCGGTGGCGGCCAACGGCGGCGCCTCGCCGGAAGAGGCGGCCAGCGCCGGCCTGTCGATCATGGGCCCGGGCGGCTTCGTCAAGGATCCGATCTCGGCGATCTCCTTCGGCATGGCGCTGATGTTCGGTACCGCCGGCCTGCCGCACATCCTGATGCGCTTCTTCACCGTCCCCGACGCCAAGCAGGCGCGCAAGTCGGTGCTGTGGGCCACCACCTGGATCGGCTACTTCTACATCCTGATCTTCATCATCGGCTTCGGCGCCATCGCCCTGGTGCTGACCAACCCGCAGTTCGCCGACGTCGCCACCGGCACCATCCACGGCGGCAAGGGCGCGGCCAACATGGCGGCGGTGCTGGTCGGCAATGCGGTGGGCGGCAACGTGTTCATGGGCTTCATCTCCGCGGTGGCCTTCGCCACCATCCTGGCGGTGGTCGCCGGCCTGACCCTGTCCGGCGCCTCGGCGGTGTCCCACGACCTGTACGCCACGGTGATCAAGAAGGGCAATCCGGCCCCCGGCTCGGAACTGAAGGTGTCGCGCGTCACCACCATCGCCCTGGGCGTGATCGCGGTGCTGCTGGGCATCGTGTTCGAGAAGCAGAACGTGGCCTTCATGGTGTCGCTGGCCTTCGCCATCGCCGCATCGGCCAACTTCCCGGTGCTGATCCTGTCCTTGCTGTGGAAGAACTGCACCACCCGCGGCGCGGTGATCGGCGGCTTCCTGGGCCTGATCTCCTCGCTGGTGCTGACCGTGCTGTCGCCGTCGGTATGGGTGGACACGCTGGGCAACCCGACCGGCTCGGCGCCGTTCCCGTACACCTCGCCGGCGCTGTTCTCGGTGACCATCGGCTTCGTCGGCATCTGGCTGTTCTCGGTGCTGGACCGCAGCGCGCAGGCCGGCAAGGAACGTGCCGCGTTCAAGGCGCAGCAGATCCGCGCCGAGACCGGGCTGGGCGCCTCGCGCGGGTCGGGGCACTGAGCATCGACACGGCTGTCATCGACAGGACGCCGGCCTCGTGCCGGCGTCCTGCGTTGGAGCGATCGCGACGTTGTCGGCATCAGCATCTGCGCCTGCCGATCTGAGGCGCTGACCGAGTGCCGGCGCGCGCTGGTCGCCGCACGCTGGCGTCACGGCCATGTGGCCGATGACGAGGCAAGACGATGACACGCCCATTGAATCCGCAGGAATTCCAGGTCGCCGACAAAGCGCTGGCAAACGCCGTGGCCCTCTGCAACCACGTCCTCGGGCTGTCCGATCAGGCGCTCGCCGGCCTGGTCGGCAAGCATTTCGACAGCCGCGGCACCCCCGCGCATCTGGACGGCTACCGTCGGGACTACCGACAGATCGTCGAGGCGCTGCAGCGGCTGGACCGCACGACCGCGTTCGAGTTCGACGAGCACGAGGCCGAGGACACGATCGCGTACGTGTGGCCGAACAATCCGCAGCGCATCTACCTGTGCGCGGCATACTTCACCCTGGATGCGGTGGAGCAGGCGGGGACCCTGGTTCACGAGGCGTCGCACTGGGCGGTGGTGCGGGGCACCGACGACCATGCTTATGGCGAGCGGCAGGTCCGTGCGCTGTCCTATACGCTCAAGCGCAACACCGCCGATGCCTACGAGTTGCTGGTCGAGGACCTGGCACGGACGGGCGGATGACGGCGGCAGCGCAGTGCTGAGTTGCCGCAGGCGACGCCGGCCCAAGGGCCGGCGTCGTCGTCTGTGCGGCGAGGCGGCGTTACCATGACCGCCCGCTGCCTTCGTCGTGCCACCGCATGCGCTACCGCTGGATCCTGTTCGACGCCGACGACACCCTGTTCCACTTCGACGCCTTCGCCGGCCTGCAGCGCATGTTCGCCGGCTACGGCGTGCAGTTCGGCGAAGCCGAGTACGCCGCCTACACCGCCTGCAACCGGCCGCTGTGGGTGCAGTACCAGAACGGGGCGATCACGGCGCTGCAATTGCAGCAGCGCCGGTTCGCCGACTGGGCGCAGCGCCTGCAGACCGCGCCGGAGACCTTGAACGCGGCGTTCCTGGCGGCGATGGCCGAACTGTGTGCGCCGCTGGATGGGGCGGTGGACCTGCTCGACGCCCTGCGCGGACGCGCCCGCCTGGGCCTGGTCACCAACGGCTTCGGCGCGCTGCAGACCGCCCGCCTGCAGCGCACCGGCCTGCACGATCGCTTCGAGGTGATCGCCATCTCCGAGGTGGTGGGCGTGGCCAAGCCGCACCCTGCGATCTTCGCGCACGCGCTGGCGCAGCTGGGCGATCCGCCGCCGGCGCAGGTGCTGATGGTCGGCGACAACCCGCAGGCGGACATCGCCGGCGGCCTGGCCGCGGGCCTGCACACCTGCTGGTTCAATGCGCATGGCGCCGCCGCGCCGGAGGGCATCGTGCCGCACCACGAAGTCGCCTCGCTGGCGCAGCTGCAGGCGTGGCTGCTGGAAGAACCCGCATAGCCGGGTGGATGCGCGGCAGCGCCTGAGGTCATCGGGTCGGGACTGAAGTCCCTCCCACAGGTGCAAACTCCAGTCCGCAGCGATGCTGACATGTGCTCCCTTGTAGGAGGGACGTTAGTCCCGACAGCGGAAGGGTGGGGCTGTCGGTCCCGGAACGGTATGCCGCAGCATCTCGCTCTGTTGCTCCTGCGCCTTTGTGGGAGGGACTTCAGTCCCGACGCGACACACCCTCAGACCCGGGGTCTCGGCCGCATGCTGCCGACCCATGGCATGGCGCACGACAGCCGCAACCGCCATCGTATAGTGCGCCCATGCCGACCTCCGTTGCCGACGCCGCTTCCGCCGACACGCCGCTTGCGGCCTTGCCCGTCACCCTGCAGCGCCTGCGCGCGGCCTGGCAATCGGCCAAGCCGGATCGCACGCAACGCCGCGAGGACCTGCTGCGGTTGCGCGCGGCGCTGAAGCGGCGGCTGCCGGAGATGGCCGATGCCATCGCCGCCGATTTCGGCCACCGTTCGCGCCACGAATCGCTGCTGGCCGATGGCATGACCGTGCTCGGCGAGATCGATCATCTGTTGCGCCACCTCACGCGCTGGATGCGCCCGCAGCGGGTCGGCGCCGGCTGGCGGCTGTGGCCGGCGCGGGCGGAAGTGCGGCCGGTGCCGGTCGGCGTGGTCGGGGTGATCGCGCCCTGGAACTACCCGGTCAACCTGGCGCTGATCCCGCTGGCCACCGCCATCGCCGCCGGCAACCACGTCTATCTCAAACCCTCCGAGCACACCCCGCGCAGCGCGCAGTTCCTGCAGTCGCTGCTGGCCGAGGTGTTCCCGCCGCAGCGGGTGGCGGTGGCGCTGGGCGGGGCCGAGGTGGCGTCGGCGTTCGCCGCGCTGCCGCTGGACCACCTGGTGTTCACCGGGTCCACCGCGGTCGGGCGCAAGGTGATGGCCGCCGCCGCGCCCAACCTGACCCCGCTGACCCTGGAACTGGGCGGCAAGTCGCCGGCCATCGTCTGCGCCGACTACCCGCTGGAACAGGCCGCCGCGCGCCTGGCCACCGGCAAGTGGTTCAACGCCGGGCAGACCTGCATCGCCCCGGACTACGTGCTGGTCGACGCCGGCCGCGAGGCGGCGCTGGTGCAGGCGCTGCGTGCGCAGGTGCTGGCGCGCTACGGCGATTTCGCCAGTGCCGAGGACTACACCCGCATCGTCAACGACGGCCAGTACCGGCGCCTGCGCAGCTATCTGGACGATGCCCGTGCGCGCGGCCTGGAGGTCATCGAACTGGCCACGGTGGAGCGCGAACGCGCCGAGCGCGAGCGGCTGATCGTGCCGACCGTGGTGTTGCAGCCGGGCGACGACGCAGTGCTGATGCAGGAGGAGATCTTCGGCCCGATCCTGCCGGTGCGCAGCTACCGCTCGCTGGATGCGGCCATCGCCGAGATCAACAGCCGCGACCGGCCGCTGGCGCTGTATCCCTTCAGCCACGACCGCGCGCGCATCGAGAGCATCCTGCATGCCACCGTCGCCGGCGGCGTCACCGTCAACGACAGCCTGCTGCACTTCGCCGCCAACGCGCTGCCGTTCGGCGGCATCGGCCCCAGCGGCATGGGCGCCTACCACGGCCGCGCCGGCTTCGACGCTTTCAGCAAGGCCTTGCCGATCCTGTGGCAGGCCCGCCGCGCCGGCAGCGACCTGCTGAAGCCGCCGTACGCGCGGATCGCGCGCATGCTTTCGTTCCTGGTGCGGTGAGCGGGACGTCGCGATAGGGCACCTGCGTGTAGGAGCGGCTTCAGCCGCGACGAGGCGTTACCGGTAGAGCGTCGCGGCTGAAGCCGCTCCTACAAGAAAATGTGTGCACTAGAAGCCTGCTTCAGCCGCGACCGGCGAAGCCCAGGCCCGATCCCGCGGGTGCACGCGTCGGTCGGCGCTCACAGATGTGGTCCGACCGACCCGTCACCGGGACGCACCGCAAACCCAGACGGCACCAAAGCGCGGCGCAGTCCACAGTCCATCACCGGGTCGTGCACCGGAAATAAATAATTCACAGTAAGTTATTAGGTTCTCGCCCGACGCCGCCGCCGATCACGGTGGCTCAGGCTCCTGCGCGAGACGTCCGTGCGGAGCGCACCACACGAGCTGCCGTCATGCGTCGACCTGACCGGCGCTCGTCCCCCATGTCTTCCCCTTTCCTTCAGAACCGGACGCAGCCCAATGAAGATCGCATTGTTTCCCTCGCCCCTGGCACGCGCCTGCCGCGCGCTCGCCGCCCTGGCGGTGCTGGCCGTCGTGCCGCAGCTGGCCATGGCCAACTGCAACGACACCGTCGGCACCAAGATGAGCAACATCCTGTTCGCCGACAGCAGCGGCGACACCATGGTGCTGGCCCACCGCGGTCTGTGGGGCAAGTACGGCAACTTCCCCGACATGCCGGAAAACTCGCGTGGCGCGCTGCAGCTGGCCAACGACCAGTGCATGGACGGCGTGGAACTGGACATCAAGATGACCAGCGACGGCGTGCCGGTGGTGCTGCACGACTGGAACCTGGGCCGCACCACCAACGTCTGGACCAGCCGTGCCGGCGAGACCAAGTACGACCCGATGACCAACCAGGGCTACAACCCGTCGATCACCGTGACCCCGTGGTCGGTGGTGAGCGGCCTGTTCCTGCTGACCCCCGACCGCCGCACCACCACCGGCTACCACGTGCCGCGCGTGGACGAGCTGTTCTCCTACTTCAAGGCGCACGGCCTGAAGACCCCGATCGTGTTCGACATCAAGACCGCCGACGCGGTCCGTGCGGTGTCGCGTGCGGCCGACGCCGCGTTCTCGGCGGCCTCGCCCAGCTTCGTCGCGGCCAAGGTCAACGCCACCCTGTACCCGAGCCGCTCGGCGTTCCGTGCCGATGGCAGCAGCATGGTCGGCATCCCGGTGTTCACCACCAACATGCTGACCAAGATCAACGTCAACAATGCCGTCTCGGCCTGGCTGGACACCAAGCAGGCGATGGAGATCAACGTCAAGCAGGTCGGCGGCCTGTTGCAGGACGAGGCCGATCGCGTGCGCGAACGCGGCGTGCGCGTGGGCGTGTTCCAGGCGATTCCGGACAGCCCGCGCGCCGGGGAGTTCTACCAGAACAGCGGCGCCTGCTGCTATCGGCTGTCGGACCTGTACTTCTCCTATTCCGGCGGCCGCGACACCGCCGACAACCGTGGCGATCTCAACTTCATCGTCAACCAGGAGGCGTTCAGCCTGATCACCACCGACGATCCGAAGGCGGCGATCGCCTACCTCAAGGCGCGCGACAAGCACGACTGAGTCCTGGTACGTCTGGCGGCCGGCCCTGCGGTCGGCCGCTTTTTGCGGCCGCGGCGCTCCGCCGCCGCGCGCCGCCTCTTTCCCGGAGAAGCGCATGTTCCTTCCTTTCGCCAAGTCCGCCTTCGCCAAGTCCGTCGTGCTGGCCGCCTGCGCGCTGAGCGCCGTCGCCGCGCTGGCCGCGCCCGTCGCCGACCGCGGTGCCACCGATCCGGTGGTCCTGCGCGTGGGCGCACAGCAGTTCACCGCCAGCGAGTACCGCGCGCTGGTCGGCAATGACGTCCGCAGCCTCGCCAAGATCGACGACCCGTCCATCGTGCGCCGTTTCGCCGATCGCGCCATCCTGCTGGAGCAGGCCAGGCAGCAGCATCTGCAGGACGATCCTGTGGTGGCCGCGCGCCTGCGCCAGGCCGCCGACGCGATCCTGGCCGACGCCGCGAAGGCGCGGCTCGGGACCGATGTGCAGATCGACGAGGCGAGGCTGCGCCAGCAGTTCGCCGCGCACCCGGACGACTACACCGAATACCATCTGCGGCATCTGTTCGTCGCGCTGCGCCCGCAGGGCGGACCGCGTGCCGGGCAAACGCTGAGCGAGGCGCACGCGCTGCAGCGCGCCGAGGCGCTCAAGCGTCAGCTCGACGGCGGCGCCGACTTCGCCACGTTGGCGAAGCGCGAATCCGACGACGCCGCCAGCGCCGGCGAGGGCGGGCAGCTGTCGCCGACCTTCGGCCGCTACCTGGCCGATGCCTTCGTCGCGCCGATCCGCCAGCTTGCGGTAGATCAGGTGTCTGCGCCGGTACGCGGCCCCGATGGCTATCACCTGATCCGCCTGGATGCGAAGACCGATGCGACGTTCGAGACGGCGCGCGGGCAGATCGCCCTGCAGTTGCGCGAGCAGGCCGCCGACTACGCCATGCAGCGGCTGCGCGCGGCGCAGCCGATCGCCTTCGACCGCGCGGCCTACGCGGCCGCGGCGCAGTGAGCATGGCGGGGTCGCGGCGCCGCCTGCTCTGGCTCGGCGGCGCAGCCGTGGCGGCGGTGGCGCTCGCGGCCATGCGGACGCCATCGGCGGCAGTGCCCGCCGCGCCCCCGCGCGCGGCGGCGCTGGCGCCCTCGCCACGACCGCCAGCGTTGAGCACGCCGATGCCCTCCGCGTCCGCCGGCACCGCGCCCGACGCGACACCCGCGCCCGCGACCAGCGAGGCGCAACGCCTGTACACCACCGCGATGCTGGCGCTGGATTGCCGGCAACGCGCGCAGGCGCCGCCCAGTCCGGTCGTGCTGCCGGGCGCGGACAAGGACGACCCTGCGACCGCTGCGGCGCGCCGCGTCGCCGAACAGCGCCGGCGCGCGGCCTGCCGCGACGTCGCCCAACTCGATGCGGCACAGATCGAGGCGATGCTGCACAGCGCGGCCGCACGCGGCGATGCGGATGCGCAGCGCTACCTCCTGACCCGGCGCGTGGCGCAGGTGGTGGCACGGGCTGGCGCCACCGACGCGGACGGGCAACGCACGCCACTGTCGGCCGCCGACGAGCGCGACGCCGAGGAGGTGGTGACGCAACTGGAAGACCGCGCGCTGCATGGCGACCGCGGGTCCATCGACGCGTTGGCGCAACTGCTGCGCGCGCCCTGGCTGGCGGTGGCCGACCCGCCGTATGCCGCGGCCTGGCAACTGGCCGCGCGGCAGGCGCCGGAGCGGCCGTTCCCGCCGCCGGAACAGGCGCTCGGCGCCGAGGAACTGCTCGACGGCTTGAACGAGGCGCAGCGGCAGCAGGCGCTGCGCCTGGCGCCGGCGCTGTTCGCGCAGTGCTGCGCGCGGCGCTGAATGGCCCGGTGCCCCGGGGTTTGGCCGCTGCGGCGGCTGCAGTCAGAATAGCGGCCGGCTCCCCGTCCCGGATTTCCCTTGAAGATCGCCAGCTGGAACGTCAACTCGCTCAACGTGCGCCTGCCGCACCTGCAACAGTGGCTGGCCGGGTTCGCGCCGGACGTGGTCGGGATCCAGGAGACCAAGCTGGAGGACCACAAGTTTCCCGACACGGCGCTGGCCGAGGCCGGCTACCGCAGCGTGTTCGCCGGGCAGAAGACCTACAACGGCGTGGCGATCCTGTCGCGCGCGCCGATCAGCGACGTGCAGATCGGCGTGCCGGGCCTGGAGGACGAACAGAAGCGCGCCATCGCCGCCACCGTCGGCGACCTGCGCATCGTCAATCTGTACGTGGTCAACGGCCAGGACGTGGGCACCGACAAGTACGCCTACAAGCTGCGCTGGCTGGAGGCGGTGCACGCCTGGCTGGCCGACGAGCTGCAGCGGCATCCGCGGCTGGTGGTGCTGGGCGACTTCAACATCGCCCCGGACGCGCGCGACGTGCACGATCCGCTGGTGTGGAGCGACAACCACATCCTCACCTCCACCGCCGAGCGCGGCGCCCTGCACAAGCTGCTCGCCCTCGGCCTGCACGACGGTTTCCGCCTGCACCATGCCGATGGCGGCATCTTCAGCTGGTGGGATTACCGCCAAGCCGGCTTCCGCCGCGACCTGGGCCTGCGCATCGACCTGACCCTGGTGTCCGAGGCGCTGAAGGCGCGCACCCGCGGGGCCGGCATCGACCGCGAGCCACGGACCTGGGACCGCCCCAGCGACCATGCGCCGGCCTGGGTCGAACTGGAGCCGGCAGCATGAGCGAGCGCCACCTGCGCCGCTGCATCGACAAGGTCGGCGATACCGCGATCGCGCCGCTGCACCGGCTGAGCTGCCACTGCGGTGCGGTGCAGATCGACCTCGAGCTGCCGCACGGCATCGTCGACCCGCGCCGCTGCAACTGCTCGCTGTGCCGGCGCCGCGGCGCCATCGTCGCCTCGGTGCCGCTGGCCGCCCTGCATGTCCGCCAGGGCGAGCAGGCGCTGCGCCTGTACCAGTTCCATACCCACACCGCACAGCACTACTTCTGCAGTACCTGCGGCATCTACACGCATCATCGGCGCCGCTCCGATCCCAGCCTGTACGGCTACAACGTCGGCTGCCTGGAAGGCGTGGACCCGTATGCGCTGGCCATCGCGGTACCGGTCGAGGACGGTGTGCGGCACCCGGCCGATCGCGCTGCGCCGTGAGCCGGGGCACAAACGCAAAACGCCCGGCGAACCGGGCGTTTGCGCAAGCGGCGGGGGCGACGCGTCAGCGCGCGCGGCCGCGGGTGAACAGGTTGACGATCGCCAGCAGGATGATCGCGCCGATCAGCGAATACAGGAACGTCCACAGGGTGATCGCCTGGTTGATGCCGCCGCCGAACAGCCAGCCGGCGATCAGCGCGCCGACGATGCCGACCACGATGTTCAGGATGATGCCCTGCTGTGCGTCACGGCGCATGATGATGCTGGCCAGCCAGCCCACGATGCCGCCGACGATCAACCAGATGATGATGCCCATGCGTCAGACTCCTCGGTTCGGCCCACACCCGGAGCGGTGGGGTGGGCGCCATTTAAGGAGCGCCGCCGTGAAGCGACCGTATAGCGCCGGCCGCGCTGCGCAGCCGCCATTGCGCTTTGTGGGCGCGGCGTGAGCGTACCGGTGCCGCCCAGTCCCGCCCCGACCGCGGAGTCGCCGGAGTGGCGCTTCGGTCCGGTGGCAGTGTGGTTGCGCCCGCATCCGCCGCGCACCTCCGGCGAGGCGCAGGCGCGACGCCTGCTGGCCGGCGAACTGGCGATGCCGGCGGCGCAGTTGCCGTTGCGCCGCGACGCCCGCGGCCGGCCCGGGCTGCACGCACCGCTGGCGCACGTGGACACCGGCTGGAGCCACAGCGGCGACTACCTGCTGGTGGCGGTCGCCGCGCATGCGCGGCTGGGCGTGGACATCGAGCGCCAGCGGCCGCGGCCGCGCCTGCTGGAACTGGCGCAGCGCTTCTTCCATCCGGACGAGGTCGCGCTGCTGGCCGCGCTGGCGGCGCCGGCCCGCGAGGCACTGTTCTTCCGCCTGTGGTGCGCCAAGGAGGCGCTGCTCAAGGCGCATGGCCACGGCATCGCCTTCGGCCTGCACCGGCTGCGCTTCGCCGAGGACGCCGGCGGCGCGCTGCGCCTGGTCTGGTGCGACCCGGGGCTGGGCCCGGTCGCGGCCTGGCACCTGCACGAATGGGAGGCCGCGCCCGGCTACCGGGCCGCCCTGGCCTGGTGCGCGGCGTCGGCCTAGCGCGGCGCGCGCTTCGGGCCGCGGCGGCACCTGCGATAATCCGCCGATGACCAATGCCTCCCTTCCCGATTCCGTCCGCGTCGCGCTCGAGCAGGGCCTGCACGCGCAAGGCCTGGACGCCGCCGCACTGGCGCCGCCGCTGCTGGCCTACCTGGCGCTGCTGACGCGCTGGAACCGCACCTACAACCTGACCGCGATCCGCGACCCGCACGAGATGGTGACCCGCCACCTGCTGGATTCGCTGGCAATGCAGCCGTTCGCCAGCGAGGGCGCACTGGCCGACCTGGGCACCGGCCCGGGGCTGCCCGGCATTCCACTGGCGATCGCGCGGCCGCAACTGCGGGTGACCCTGGTCGAGAGCAACGGCAAGAAGGCGCGGTTCCTGCGCGAGGCGGTGCGCCAGCTGCGCCTGGACAACGCGCGGGTGGCCGAATCGCGCGCCGAGGCGCTGCACGAGGCCGGCGCCTACGATCTGCTGACCGCGCGCGCGCTGGATACCCTGGCCGGCATCGTCGCCGTCGGCGGCCACCTGTTGCGCCCCGGCGGGCGTCTGCTGGCCATGAAGGGCGTGCGCCCGGACGAGGAGATCGCCGCGCTGCCGCCGGGCTGGGTGGCGCCGACGGTGCACCCGCTGCAGGTCCCCGGCCTGGGCGCCGACCGCCACCTGGTGGTGGTCGAGCGCGGTTGAGCGGCGGCCGCGGCCGGCCCCGATTTCCGCCAGGGGGGGCTGTGACCGCATAATGCCCGGTCCCACCCCATCGCCGACGAGGCTCCCGCATGGCCCGCATCATCGCCATCGCCAACCAGAAGGGCGGCGTCGGCAAGACCACCACGGCGGTCAATCTGGCCGCGTCGCTGGCGCGGCAGTCGCAGCGCGTGCTGCTGGTGGACCTGGACTCGCAGGGCAATGCGACCATGGGCAGCGGCATCGACAAGCGCGAGCTGGCCGCCTCCACCTGCGACGTGCTGCTCGGCGAGAGCAGCGCCGAACAGATCCGGGTGACCGCGCCGGAGGGCTTCGACCTGCTGCCGGGCAACATCGATCTCACCGCCGCCGAGATCCAGCTGATGGACCAGCCGGCGCGCGAGCAGCGGCTGAAGACCGCGCTGGCGCCGCTGCGCGAGGCCTACGACTTCATCCTGATCGACTGCCCGCCGGCGCTGTCGCTGCTGACCCTGAACGCGTTGACCGCCGCCGATTCGGTGATCGTGCCGATGCAGTGCGAGTACTACGCGCTGGAAGGGTTGACCGCGCTGCTGGAGACGATCGAGGCGCTGCGCGCCGAACTGAATCCGGCGCTGGAGATCGAAGGCGTGCTGCGCACCATGTTCGACGTGCGCAACAACCTGGCCAACGCGGTGTCGGCGGAGCTGACCAACCACTTCGGCGACAAGGTGTTCCGCACCATCGTGCCGCGCAACGTGCGCCTAGCCGAGGCGCCCAGCCATGGCCAGAGCATCGTCGGCTACGACCGCACCTCGCGCGGCGGCGTCGCCTACCTGGGACTGGCCGGCGAGATCGTGCGCCGCCGCAACGAACGCAATCGGCCGATGCCGGCCATGGAGACGTACTGATGAGTGCCAAGCCCCCCGCCCTCGGAGCGAAGAAGCGCGGCCTCGGCCGTGGCCTGGAAGCGCTGCTGGGGCCGAAGGGCGCGGCGGCGCCGGTGCCCACCGCCGAGCTGCAGCCGGGCGAGAGCCTGCGCCGTCTGCCGGTCGGCCAGCTGCAGCCGGGCAAGTACCAGCCGCGCCAGGAGATGGACGAGGCCAAGCTGCAGGAGCTGGCCGAGTCGATCAAGGCGCAGGGCGTGATCCAGCCGATCGTCGCCCGCGAACTGGCCCCGGGCAGTTTCGAGATCGTCGCCGGCGAACGCCGCTGGCGCGCCTCGCAGCTGGCCGGCCTCAGCGAGGTGCCGGTGGTGGTGCGCGAGCTGGACGATCGCACCGTCATCGCCATGGCGCTGATCGAGAACATCCAGCGCGAGGACCTCAATCCGCTGGAAGAGGCGCAGGCGCTGCAGCGGCTGATCGACGAATTCTCGCTGACCCATGCCGAGGCCGCCGAAGCGGTGGGCCGCTCGCGCGCCTCGGTGTCCAACCTGCTGCGCCTGCTGGAACTGCCGCCGGCGATCCGCGCGCTGCTGGAAGCGCGGCGCCTGGAGATGGGCCATGCGCGCGCGCTGCTGACGCTGTCGCCGGAACTGGCCAGCCGCCTGGCCTCCGACGCCGCCGACCAGGGCTGGTCGGTGCGCGAGGTCGAGCACCGCGCGCAGCAGTTCGCCGCCGGCAAGGTGCCGAGCAACCGCAAGGCCAAGCCGGCGCGCACCGCGCCGCAGGCCGACATCGCCTCGCTGGAGACCGAGCTGTCCGAGTCGCTGGGCACCAAGGTGTCCATCGCCCACGGCCGCGGCGGCAAGGGCAAGCTGGTGATCCACTACACCGACCTGGACACGCTGGACGGCGTGCTCGAGAAACTGCGCCCGCGGCAGGCCTGAGCGCCGCCTGCGTCCGCCAGGACCGCTTCCGCCATGCATCCCAGCAAGGTCGACCGCCACCATCTGCTGCGCCTGACCGACCTGCCCAACGTCGGGCCGGCCTGCGAGAAGGACCTGCGCCTGATCGGCATCCGCGTGCCCGCGCACCTGCATGGCCGCGATCCCTACGACATGTATGCGCAGCTGTGCCTGCGCACCGGGGTGGTGCACGACCACTGCGTGATCGACGTGTTCCTGTCGATCGTGCGCTTCATGCAGGGCGAGACGCCGCGTCCGTGGTGGGAGTTCAGCAAGGAGCGCAAGGCGGCGCTGGCCAAGGACGCGCCGCTGACCCTGCGCTGAGGCCGCGCGCCGCGGCGCGCACCAGCAACCGGAGCATTGCATGAGCAACGAGGACACGCAGATCAGCCCGGGCGGCAGCCCGATCCTGCAGCACCGCCGGGCGGGCGCCGTCGATCCGGGCGGCGTCAACGCCCGCCTGCCCTGATCGTTGCCGTGTCGCGACGCCCGCCGTTTCTTCGCCTTTCGCTTTCCAGGATTCCGCCATGCCCACTCTCGTCACCGGCGCCGCCGGCTTCATCGGTGCCCACACTGTCCGCGCGCTGCGCGCCGCCGGGCAGCTGGTGGTGGGCCTGGACAACTACAACGACTACTACGACCCGCAGCTCAAGCGCGACCGCGTCGCCGCGCTGTGCGCGGGCGCGGACATCCGCACCCTGGACCTGACCGACCGCGACGGCCTGGCCGCGCTGTTCGACGAGGTGCAGCCGACCCGCGTCGTGCATCTGGGCGCGCAGGCCGGGGTGCGCTATTCGCTGCAGAATCCCTACGCCTACGTCG
Organism: Xanthomonas indica; assembly: GCF_040529045.1. Taxonomy (NCBI): domain Bacteria; kingdom Pseudomonadati; phylum Pseudomonadota; class Gammaproteobacteria; order Lysobacterales; family Lysobacteraceae; genus Xanthomonas; species Xanthomonas indica. Next base: position 860,834 of record NZ_CP131914.1, read on the forward strand.
ACAGCAACCTGGTCGGCTTCGTCAACATGCTGGAGCTGTGCCGGCACCGCGGCGTGGAGCACCTGGTCTATGCGTCCAGCAGTTCGGTCTATGGCGATTCGGCGACGCCGCCGTTCTCCGAGGACCAGCGCATCGACCAGCCGCGCTCGCTGTACGCGGCGACCAAGGCCGCCAACGAACTGATGGCCCATACCTACGCGCAGCTGTACGGCCTGCGCGCCACCGGGCTGCGTTTCTTCACCGTGTATGGTCCGTGGGGCCGCCCGGACATGGCGCCGCTGTTGTTCAGCCGCGCGGTGCTGGCCGGGCGCCCGATCGAGGTGTTCAACCACGGGCGCATGCGCCGCGATTTCACCTTCGTCGCCGACATCGTCGCCGGCGTGCTCGGCGCGCTCGATCACCCGTCCGGCGAGGCGGTGCCGCACCGCGTGTTCAACCTCGGCAACCATACCCCGGTGGAGCTGGAGCGTTTCATCGCGGTGATCGAGGCCGCCGCCGGGCGCAGCGCCGAAAAGGTGTACCGGCCGATGCAGCCGGGCGACATGATCGAGACGATGGCCGATACTGCGCGGGCCCACGCCGCGTTCGGCTTCGATCCGAGCACCCCGATCGAGGTCGGCCTGCCGCAGGTGGTGGCCTGGTGCCGGGAGTATTTCGGCGCCGCCGCCTGACGCTTCATCCGCGGATCATCGGTCCGCGGCACAATGCCTGCCGCTTTTTTCCCCCACGCGCCCCCGCGCCCAGCCTTGCCGAATCCATGAGCCAGCTTTCCCTTTCCGTCGTCGTCCCGGTGTTCAACGAGCGCGACAACGTGCCGCCGCTGGTCGCCGAGATCGTCGCTGCGCTGCGCGGCACGATCGACTTCGAGATCGTCTATGTCGACGACCATTCGCGTGACGACACCCTGGCGGTGCTCGAAGGGCTGAAGGCCTCCACGCCGGAACTGCGCGTGCTGCACCACGTCAGCCAGAGCGGGCAGAGCACCGCGGTGCGCAACGGCGTCAAGGCCGCGCGCGGGCTGTGGATCGCCACCCTCGACGGCGACGGCCAGAACGACCCGGCCGACATTCCCAAGCTGCTGGCCGCCCGCGCCGCGGCGGCGCCGCTGGTCAAGCTGTTCGCCGGCTGGCGGGTGTCGCGGCAGGATTCGGGCAGCAAGCGCTGGGCGTCGAAGTGGGCCAACGCGATCCGCGCGCGCATGCTGCGCGACGACACCCCGGACACCGGTTGCGGCATCAAGCTGTTCGAGCGCGAAGCGTTCCTGGACCTGCCGTACTTCGACCACATGCACCGCTACCTGCCGGCACTGATGCAGCGCGCCGGCTGGCAGACCCTGAGTGTGCCGGTGAACCACCGCCACCGCACCTCCGGCGTGTCCAAGTACAACAACCTCAACCGCGCCCTGGTCGGCATCCGCGATCTGCGCGGCGTGGCCTGGCTGATCGCGCGCAGCCGCCGCACCGCGGTGCAGGAGCGCTGAGATGGAGGCGCATTTCCTCAACGAACCGATCCAGGCGCTGTACTGGACCGGGCTGCACGTCACCGGCTGGAAGCTGATCGGCTACGTCGGCGCGCTGATGTTCGGTGGCCGCTGGCTGGTGCAGTTCGTCGCTTCCAAGCGCGCCGGCAAGCCGGTGATCCCGCGCCTGTTCTGGTACATGAGCGTGGTCGGCAGCCTGATGACGCTGAGCTACTTCATGTTCTCGGCCAAGCAGGACTCGGTGGGCGTGCTGCAGAACCTGTTCCCCGCCTTCACCGCCTTCTACAGCCTGTACCTGGACATCAAGCACCGCGGCTGGCGCCGCGACCGCGCCTCGCATTGAGCGCGCGGCACGCTTGCGCGTGATCGCAGGCGGTGCGCAACACGGTCCGATCGCGACCCTGCAACTGTGGGAGGGGCTTCAGCCCCGACGCGCGATCTCCAACGTCTCGGTAGCCCTGCCCGCTGCTGCATCCAGCAGCGAGTACCGGATTTCTGACGCCGGCCGTCGTAGGAGCGGCTTTAGCTCCGACGCATGAGCCCGCCATGCTTCAGTGGTCCTGCTGTCATCGCCTCCGATGGCATCAGGTACGCACATGTGGGAGGGACTTCAGTCCCGACGCGCGATCTTCCACGTCTCGGTAGCCCTGCCCGCTGCTGCATCCAGCAGCAAGTACAGGATTTCTGACGCCGCACCCGCAAGTTTCCTCACACCTGCGCCGGTCGATCCGCGATGGTGTCGCGGAATCCGCCCTGCAACCCTGGGGTCATGGACACTCGACTTCCCAGAGGCTACCGCGCGCTGCGTGCAGGGCGCTGGAGCGAGACCGGACGCATCTACCTGGTCACCACCGTGACTTGGCAGCGCCAGCGCCTGTTCGAGGATTGGCGATGCGCCTGGGCGGCCGCGTCCTGCCTGGGCCATGCCGACACCTGGGCGGGCGCGCAACTTCTGTGCTGGGTGCTGATGCCCGATCATTGGCATGGGCTGGTCATGCTCGATGGTGGCGCTGCGCTGTCGACCGTCATACGGGAAGCGAAGGGTCGCGCCGCGAGGGCAGCCAATCACGCGCGCGGCCGTGGCGGCGCCGTGTGGATGGAGGGGTTTCACGATCGCGCACTACGCGATGCGCGGCAGTTGCTGCCGGCCGCGCGCTACATCGTCGCCAACCCATTGCGCGCCGGTCTGGTGCGTCGGGTTGGCGACTACCCGTACTGGGATGCGGTTTGGCTGTGTTCGCCCGCTATCGCGCCGTACGAGGCATCCAGCTCTGGTGCATGTGCGGCGGCATGATGTCGTGCACACAGCTGTGAGGATTGCGGTTACATGGTTGCTGTTCGTAACAGCAGGCATGCGAGCGGTGCAATGGCTGCAGGCTGCTGCTGGGTGCTATCGCAGGCGGAGCGACCGCGCGTCGGGACTGAAGTCCCTCCCACATGGGGGGCCATCCTGCTTAGCCGTAGCCGTAGCCGTAGCCGTAGCCGTGGCCGTGGCCGTGGCCAGCCAGAGCCAGAGCCAGAGCCAGAGCTGCAGTCCTCACGGTTGTAGTGCGGCACAACCGCCGCGCGGCGCGTTTGCGTCCCCGGCCTTGTCCCACACAGGACTTCCGGCCCACCCGCCAGGCAGGGCAGGGGTGCGATCATCGACGATCCGTTCCCGCCGTGTGCCGCCCATGCCGATGCTCGCCAAGACCCCGCTGGCCATTTCCCTGCTGATCGCGTTCGCCGTGACCACGCCCGCACTGGCCGCGCCGCCGTCGTCGGCAGCGTCCAGCGCAACACCGGCAACGGCCAACGCCAGCGCCGCCGATGCGCGCTTCCAGGCCATCTACGAGAAGGAGTGGGCCTGGCGCCAGGCGCAGCTCGGGCAGGCCGACGAGGACAGCGACAGCAGCGGCGACAATCGCCATCTGCCCGATGTCGGCGCGGCCGCGCAGGCAGCGCGCCTGAAGGTGTGGGAGGACGTGCTGCGGCAGCTGGACACGCTCGATGCGGCCCAGCTTTCGCCGGAGAACCAGGTGAACCTGGCGGTGTACCGGCCGCAGGTGGAGAACCTGGCCGCGGCGGTGCGCCTGCGCGCCTACGAGATGCCGTTCAACTCCGACAGCGCGTTCTGGTCGGACCTGGCGTTCATGGCGCGGCGCAACCTGCGCACGCTCGACGAGTACCGCGCCTACATCGCGCGGCTGGAGGACGTGCCGCGCTACTTCGCGCAGCAGACCGACAACATGCGCGCCGGGCTCAAGCGTGGCTTCAGCGTGCCGCGCGCGGTGCTCGACGGTCGCGACGGCGCCATCGCCACTGTGGCCGAACTGAAGGACCCGACCACGGCGGTGCTGTACACGCCGTTCAAGCAGATGCCGGCGCAGATCCCGGCCGCCGAGCAGGCGCAACTGCGCGCGCAGGCGCAGGCGGCACTGCGCGACAAGGTGATCCCGGCCTATGCGCAACTGCTGGCCTTCTACCGCCAGGAGTACATGCCGCAGGCACGCACCACGCTGGCCGCCGAAGCCCTGCCAGACGGCAAGGCCTACTACCGCCAACAGATCCGCGAGTACACCACGCTGGACATGGACCCCGAGCAGATCCACCAGCTCGGCCTGCGCGAGGTGGCGCGGATCCAGAAGGAGATGGACGCGATCATCCAGCAGGTCGGCTTCCACGCGCCGGCCGGGCAGAAGACCTTCCCGGCGTTCCTGCAGTTCCTGCGCACCGATCCGCAGTTCTACGTGAAGACCCCGCAGGAGTTGCTCGATCGTGCCGCGTGGATCGCCAAGCGCGTGGACGGGGAGGTCGGCAAGTTCATCGGCACGCTGCCGCGCGGGCGCTTCACCATCGTGCCGGTGCCGGCGGACATCGCCCCGTTCTGGACCGCCGGGCGCGGCGGCGTCGGCACCTACTGGCTCAACACCTACGACCTGCCGTCGCGGCCGCTGTACAACCTGCCGGCGCTGACCCTGCACGAGTCCTCGCCGGGCCATTCGCTGCAGGGCGCGCTGGCCGAGGAGCAGGGCGCGCAGCCGGCGTTCCGCCGCGAGAACTACATCTCCGCCTACGGCGAGGGCTGGGCGCTGTACACCGAGAAGCTGGGCAAGGAGATGGGCATCTACGCCACGCCCTACGAGGACTTCGGCCGGCTCAGCTACGAGATGTGGCGCGCCTGCCGTCTGGTGATCGACACCGGCGTGCACCACAAGGGCTGGACCCGCGCACAGGCGCAGGCCTACCTGCGCGAGCGCACCGCGCTCAGCGAGCACGAGGTCACCACCGAGGTCGACCGCTACATCTCCTGGCCGGGCCAGGCGCTGAGCTACAAGCTCGGCGAGCTGACCATCCTCGACCTGCGCGCCGAGGCCGAGCGCGAACTCGGCCCGGAGTTCGACATCAAGTCCTTCCACGACGCGGTGCTGCAGCAGGGCTCGGTGCCGCTGCCGGTGCTGCAGCAGCAGATCCGCGCCTACATCGCCGCGCGCAAGAAGAAGGCCTGATCGCCGCCGCACAGGCCGGCGCCGCGTCCCGCGGGAAGGGCGCCGGCCTGCACCGGATCAGCCGGCCACGCGCGGCGCGGCGATGCGCGCGGCGAACGTCGGCAGCACCAGCAGGGTGAGCGCGGTGGCGGTCAGCAGCCCGCCGATCACCACCGTCGCCAGCGGTTTCTGCACCTCCGCACCTGCGCCGCTGGCGATGGCCATCGGCAGGAAGCCGACGATCGCCACCAGCGCGGTGGTCAGCACCGCCCGCAGGCGGCTGGCCGCGCCGTCGATCGCCGCCCGCCACGGCGTCGCACCGGCCTGGCGGCGCTCGCCGATGGCCTGCATCAGCACCAGCCCGTTCAAGGTCGCCACGCCGGACACGGCGATCAAGCCGACCGCCGCCGACACCGAGAACGGCATGCCGCGCAGCAGCAGGGCGAGGAGGCCGCCGACCAGTGCCAGCGGCACGCAGCCGAACACCAGCAACGCTTCGCGGATGTTGCGCAAGGCCATGAACAGCAGGCTGCCGATCAGCAGGAACACCACCGGCACCACCATCGCCAGGCGCCGCTCGGCGCGCTGCAGGTTCTCGAACTGCCCGCCCCAGCGCAGGTAGGCGCCCGGCGGCAGTGTCACCTCGGCCACCGCCACTTGCGCCGCGGCGACGAAGCCGCCCAGGTCGCGGCCGCGCACGTTGGCCTGCACCACCACGCGGCGGCTGCCGTTGTCGCGGCTGATCTGGTTCGGCCCCTCGCTGACGTCGATCCGCGCCACCGAGGACAACGGCACCACCTGCCCGGCGGGCGTGGCGATCGGCAAGGCGGCGAGCTGGTCCGGATCGTTGCGCGCGGCATCGTCCAGCCGCACCACCACGTCGAAGCGGCGGTCGCCCTCGAAGATGCGCCCGGCCGTGGCGCCGCCGATGCCGGTGCTCACCGCCTCGCTGACGTCTGCCGCGGTCAGTCCGAGTTGCGCGGCGGCCACGTGGTCGATGCGCACGTTGAGGGTGGGCAGGCCGGCGACCTGTTCCACCCGCACGTCGGCGGCGCCGGGCACCGCACGCAGCTTCAGCGCCACCTGGTCGGCGGCCGCACGCAGCCGCTGCATGTCCTCGCCGAACACCATCACCGCCAGGTCGGTGCGCACGCCGGAGATCAACTCGTTGAAGCGCAGTTCGATCGGCTGGCTGAACTCCACGCTGTTGCCCAGTTGTTGCCCGGCCAGTTTCTCCAGTCGTTCCACCAGCGCCTCCTTGTGCAGCGCTGGATCGGGCCACTGCGCGCGCGGCTTCAGCACGATCACGCTGTCGGAGATGTTGGTCGGCATCGGATCGATCGCCGCCTCCGCGGTGCCGGTGCGCGAGAACACCGCCGCCACTTCCGGCTGCCGGGCGATGGCCCTCTCCAGCGCCAGTTGCATCGCCAGCGACTGCTCCAGCGAGGTCGAGGGCACGCGCAGCGCCTGCATCGCCACGTTGCCTTCGTCCAGCGTCGGCATGAACTCGCGGCCCAGCAGCGCGAACGCGCCCACGCCCAGCACGCCCATCAGCGCCACCCCGGCGGCCACCATGCGTGGACGTGCGACCGCGCCGCCGATCAGCGGTTGCAGGCGCTGCCGCAGCCGGCGGAGCAGCCAGGTCTCGTGGTCCCCTGCGTGGTCCTGGGGCGCGACGGCACGCGCCGTCGGCTCGCGCACCAGCAGCGCGGCCAGCGCCGGCACGAAGGTGAAGGAGAACAGGAAGGCGCCGACCAGGGCCAGCATGAAGGTCGCCGCCATCGGCTGGAAGGTCTTGCCCTCCACGCCTTCCAGGGTGAGGATCGGCGCGAACACCAGCAGGATGATCAACTGGCCGAACGCCGCCGGCCGCGCCATCTTGCGCGCCGCCTCGGCGGCCACGCCCAGCCGCTCGGCCGTGGTGAGCGCGCGGCCCAGTTCGGCACGGCGCTGCCCCAACAGCAGCAACGTCGACTCGACCACGATCACCGCGCCGTCGACCAGGATGCCGAAGTCCAGCGCGCCCAGGCTCATCAGGTTGCCGCTGATGCCGAAGCGGTGCATGCCGATCACCGCGAACAGGAACGACAGCGGGATCACCAGTGCGGCGATCGCCGCCGCGCGCAGGTTGCCCAGCAGCAGGAACAGCACCACTACCACCAGCAACGCGCCTTCGGTGAGGTTCCTGGCCACCGTGCGGATGGTGGCGTCGACCAGCACGCTGCGGTCCAGCACCGGCACGGCGACGATGTCCGGCGGCAGCGTGGCGTTGACCTGCTGCAGCCGTGCGGCCGCGACCTGCGCCACGGTGCGGCTGTTGTCGCCGGCGAGCATCAGCGCCGTGCCCAGCACCGCCTCGTGGCCGTTGCGGCTGGCCGCGCCCAGGCGCGGCGCACGGCCGGGTGCGACCTCGGCCACGTCGGCCACGCGCACCACCACGCCGTTGCGGGTGGCTACCGGCGCCTGCGCGAGATCGTCGGCGCCCAACGCCAGGCCGTCGGCACGCACCACCAGGCCTTCGCCGGCACGCTGCACGAAGCCGGCACCGGCCTGCACATTGGCGCGCTGCAGCGCCGTCACCAGATCGGCCAGCCCCAGGCCGTGCGCGGCCAGCCGCGCGGTGTCCGGATGCACGGCGTATTCCTTGACGTAGCCGCCGATCGTGTCGACCCCGGCCAGGCCCGGGCTGGCACGCATCTGCGGCGCGATGATCCAGTCCTGCACGGTGCGCAGGTAGGTGGCGCGCTCCTGCGGGGTGCGCAGCAGCTCGCCCTCCGGCGTGCGGTAGACCGCGCCGGCCTGCCAGCCCGCCGCGCCCGGCCGCGCCAGCCGGGCCGGGTCGAACGCGGTGAAGTCCACCGTCCACATCAGCACCTCGCCCAGCCCGGTGGTCACCGGCGACAGCCGCGGCGTCACGCCGTCGGGCAGATCCTCGGCCGCCTCGCGCATGCGCTCGGCCACCTGCTGGCGGGCGAAGTACAGGTCGGTGGCGTCGCTGAAGATCGCGGTGACCTGCGAGAAGCCGTTGCGCGACAGCGAGCGCGTGGTGACCAGGCCGGGAATGCCGGCAAGCGCCGTCTCCAGCGGATAGGTCACCTGGCGTTCGATCTGCTCGGGGGTCAGCGCCGGGGCGACGGTGTTGAGCTGCACCTGGCGATTGGTGATGTCCGGCACCGCGTCGATCGGCAGCCGCCCCAACTGGTACAGGCCCCAGCCGGCGATCAATGCGGCCAGGAACAGCACCAGCCAGCGCAGGCGCACCGCCGTGTCGATGATGAGGTTGAACATGGTTGTCTCCTCAGTGGCCGTGCTCGACGTCGCCCTTGGCCAGTTCGGCCTTGAGCAGGAAGGCATTGCGGCCGGCGATGCGTTCGCTGCCGCGCAACCCGTCGAGGATCTCGAGGCGATCGCCCGCCCGGCGCCCGGTCAGCACCGGCTGCGCGCGGAAGCCCTCGGCAACGGCGACGAACACCGCGCTGCGTCCCTCCACCGTCTGCACCGCGTCGGCCGGCACGCTCAGCGCGGTGTCCTGGCCCTCGGTGACGACCACGGCCGACACCGGCGACCCCGCCGGCGGCACCGGCGCGGCGACCGGCATCGCACGGATCACCGCGGCGCCGCCCGGCGCGCGCAGGTCGGCGGTCGCCGCGGTGACCGCGGCGGCAAAGGTGCCGCCCGGCGCGCTCACCTCCAGCGTCGTCCCCGGCGCGACCTGCGCGGCCAGTGCCGGCGGCGCGGCGAACACCAGTTCGTTCATCGCCGGATCGGTGACCTCGGCCACCACGCTGCCGGCCGCGACCACGCTGCCGGGGGTGACCTGCACGCTGCCGACTCGCCCGTCCAGCGGGCTGACGATGCGCACGCGGCCGCTGGCGTCGGGCGCGCCGTTGGCGGCGGCCTGCGCCTGCGCCGCCGCGGCCTGCGCGCGTGCCGCCACGGCCCGCGCGTGCGAGCGTTCCAATTCCTGGCGGGCGACAACGCCCTGCGCGACCAGCGCCTGGTCGCGCGCATGCGCCAGCCGCGCGGCCTCGGCCTCGGCGCCGGCGGCCAGCGCATTGGCCCGGAACACCGCGGCCTCGCCGCTGACCACGATCGCCAGCGGCTGCCCGCGGCGCACCATGCTGCCGGGCGCGACCAGCACGCGCTCGACGCGGCCGGTGATGCTCGCCGCCACCGCGGCGCGCGCGCCCACCGCCGGTTCGACCCGGCCCGCCAGACGGGTCGAGGCACCGCCGCCGCGGCCAACCGCGACCACCTCGATGCCGGACGCGGCGCGTTGCTGCGGGGTCAGCCGCACCGTGTCGCCGGCATCGGCGGCGGACATCGCCGCAGGCTCGGGCGCATCCTGCCGGCGCTCGGCGCCATGGCCGTGCGCCTCGTCGGTCGCCGGGGCGGCCTGCTTGTCGCCGGCGCAGGCGGCCAGCAGGAGGGCCAGCAGCAGGCTGCCGGCACGGAAGAGTGGGCGGGACAGGTTCATTGGGCCTCCATGAACGGCGCGCGCCCTTCCAGGCGGGCCAGTTCGATTTCTGCCGTGACCCGCGCCAGGCGGGCATCCACGGCAATGCCGCGGGCGGCGATGAGCGCGGCACGGGTGCTGCGCAGTTCCAGTTGTGCGATGCGTCCGGCATCGAAGCCGATGCGGGCCAGGCGATAGGCCTCCTCCGCGGCCGCCACGCCGTCGTCGGCCGCGCGTGTGCGGCTGCCGGCGGCCTTCAGCGTGGCCAGCGCCGCCAGACGGTCGGCGGCGCTGGCGCGCCGTTGCTGGTCCAGCCGCGCCTCGGCCGCGCGCCGTTCGGCGCTGGCGGCACGGATGCCGCCGCGGTTGCGGTCGAACAGCGGCACGCTGAGGCTGACGCCGAGCGTGTAGGCGTGGGCGCGGTCTTCGCGGAAGTGTGTCTGCGCGGCGGTCAGGCTCAGGTCGGGCAGGGCGCGCTTGCGCTCCACCTCGACCAGACGCGCAGCGGCCTCGGCCTCGGCGCTGGCGATGCGCACCGGCAGTGCCGCCACCTCACGCGCGCGCGGCAACGGCGGCGCGCGGTCGAGCAGGCCGGCGTCGATGGACTGCACCGGCGTCTCCAGCAGGGCGATGGCGGCCAGGCGCGCCAGCGCCGCGTCGCGGAATGCCTGCGCCTCGTCCAGCGCGGCGCTGGCATCGGCCACCTCGCTGCGCGCCTGCACCGCGCGCAGCTGCGGCTCGCGGCCCTGCGCGACCATCGCGGCCATGGCCGCCGCATCGGCGCGGGTCAGCGCCAGCGCCTGGTCGGCCAGGGCGGCGCGGCGCAACGTGGCCTCCGCCTGCGCATAGGCCAGCGCCAGCTCGCCGGCGGCATCGCTGCGGTGCTGCGCGCCACGCATGGCGGCCGCATCGGCGTCGGCGCGGGCCGCGCGGATGCGTGCGCCGCGCTGGCCCCACAGTTCCAGCGGTTGCGACAGGGTGAGCGAGATCTCGGCCCGGCCGGTGCCGGCATAGGTGCCGCTGCCCCAGGCGTTTTCGCTGGACCAGGACAGCGCCGGGTTGGGCAGCGCCCGGGCCTGCTCGGCGCGCGCATCGGCGGCCTCGGCCAGGGCCGCGCCGACGCGGGCGCCAGGCAACTGGTCAAGCCGTTCGAGCAAGGTGTCGTAGGAAGGAGCGGTCTGCGCCATCGCCAGCGTGGCCGGGGCCAGGCCCAGCAGCACGGCGACGACCCGCCCGGCCGCGCGCGGCGGCCGACGTGTCGGAGTCGACATGAAGAAATTCCAGAGGTGAGGAAAACGGAAACCCGCGATCGCGGGACACGCTCAACTCACGCTCTGGGCGGGCGCTTCAATCCGTCCTGGACGACGCCCGCAGGGGAAGCGTCGGTGGCCTGCATCCAGCGCGCCGGTCGCGGCGCGCCGAACACGGCGAGGGCGCTCGCCGGCAGGCTCAGATTCGAGTGGTGGCAATGATTGTGGCTGCAGCTGCCGGCGAGCTTGCCGTCGCTGTCGTCGCCATCGGCATGCGCCGCGGCGGGCGTGTGCACGGCGTCCGCGGACTCCGGCTCCAGCGCGCAGGCCAGCGCATCGGCCACCGGCACGACCACGAACGCCGCCAGCAGCAGCATCAGCAGGGAGGTACGCAGTGGTCGGAACAGGCGGCGCATGACCCGAGCAGGCTAGCAAGCGGATTCCGGCGGATACAATAGCAACGCCCGCCGCGTCCGTCGGCCAGGGCTGCGCGGCGCCCGGCCCTGTGGACAACTTGCACAAGCCTTTGATCGCCTGCATAATGCGCGGCTCGCTGTGCCCGACGAGGTCGGGGCCGGCGGCCGGATGCGCGATCTCCGGCCGGCCTTTCCCAGCGTAACCGTTTGATTTCCCACGTCGCGTGGTGGCCGCAGGGCTGCCGGGGCCGCCGTCTCCCAGGCTATGGGCGACCAAACTACTATCGAGGTGCGCAATGTCCCGCGTATGCCAAGTGTCCGGCAAGCGTGTGCAGACGGGTAACAACGTCTCCCACGCCAACAACAAGACCCGCCGTCGTTTCCTGCCCAACCTGCACGAGCGCCGCTTCTGGGTCGCCAGCGAGAACCGCTGGGTCAAGCTGAAGGTTTCCGCGCACGCGCTGCGCACCATCGACAAGAACGGCATCGACACCGTTCTGGCTGAGCTGCGTGCGCGCGGCGAAAAGGTCTGAGGAGTAGAGCATCATGGCAGGCAAGCGCGATAAGGTCCGTATGATTTCCTCGGCCGGTACCGGCCACTTCTACACCACGGACAAGAACAAGAAGAACACCCCGGGGAAGATGGAATTCCTCAAGTACGATCCGGTCGTGCGCAAGCACGTCCTGTACAAGGAAGGCAAGATCAAGTGATCGGCTGATCCTCGGATCGCCGCTCACGCTGGACACCGAACCCGCCGCAAGGCGGGTTTCGTGCGTCTGGGGAACGGAAAACCCCGCCGCCGATGCGGCCATGGTTGCGTTTGCCGGCGCAGTCCGCAGAATCGGGCGACCTGGGTTGCGAGGATCGCGATGCTGCCGGTCTGGTTGGAAGGCACGTGGCTGCTGGCGCTGGACTGGTTGATCCGGCTGGTGGCGCTGTTGTGGATCCCCACCCGCACCACGCCCGGCGCGGCGCGCAGCTGGCTGTTGCTGGTGGGCTTCGTGCCGTTGTTGGGATTGCCGCTGTACCTGTTGCTCGGCCATCCCTGGCTGTCACGCGAGCGCATCCGCCGCCAGGCGCTGGCCTCGCAGGTGATCCGCGAGCAGCAGGTGCCGCTGACCGCGCTGCGCTGGGCGCCGCCGGCCGACACCGTGGTCGCCGAAGTGGTGCCGCTGGTCGAGCGCCAGGGCGATTTCATGCCGACCCATGGCAACAGCGTCGAGCTGCTCGATCGCTATGCGCCCTCGCTGCAGGCGCTGATCGACGACATCGATGCGGCGGTCGAGCGCGTGCACCTGCTGTACTACCTGATGTTCGACGACGCGGTCGGCGATGCGGTGAGCGCCGCCTTGCTGCGCGCCGCCGCGCGCGGCGTGCGCTGCCGGCTCCTGCTGGATGCGCGCGGCGGCCGCCGCGGCCTGCGCCGTTACCGCAAGCGCCTGCATGCGGCCGGGGTCGAGGTGCAGGCCTTGTTGCCGGGCGGGCTGCGCTGGCGCCGCAGCGGCCGCATGGACCTGCGCAACCACCGCAAGATCGCGGTGATCGACAACCGCGTCGGCTACATCGGCTCGCAGAACCTGGCCGAGCCGCAGTTCGTCCCCGGCCATCCCAACCGCGAACTGGTGGCGCGGGTGCAGGGGCCGGTGGTGGCGCATCTGGAAGCGGTGTTCGCCAGCGACTGGTTCATCGAGACCGGGCAGCGCCTGAGCGTGGTCGCGCCCGCCTCCATCCACGGTGGCGGCGTCGCCGCGCAGCTGCTGCCCAGCGGGCCGGCGTACCCGTTCGAGAATGCGCGCGACACCGTCAACGCGCTCGTCCATCTGGCGCGGCGGCGCATCGTCATGGTCACGCCGTACTTCGTGCCGGACGAGGCCACGCTCAGCGCGCTGCGCATCGCCGCGCTGTCCGGGGTGGACGTGCAACTGATCCTGTCCGAGAGCAACAACCAGCGGCTCACCGCCTGGGCGCAGGAGGCCTACTACGACGAACTGCTGCGCAGCGGAGTCAAGATCGCGCTGTATCGGCCGTGCTTCCTGCACGCCAAGCATCTGAGCGTGGACGAAGGCATCGCCCTGGTCGGCTCGATCAACCTGGACATCCGCTCGTTCGCGTTGAACGCCGAGGTCGGCATGCTGTGCTACAGCGCCGCGGTGGTGCAGCGGCTGCGCGCGGTGGAGGCCGATTACCTGGCCGATGCGCGGGTGCTGACGCTGCAGGACTGGCGCAAGCGGCCGGCCTGGCGACGCAGCCGCGAAGGCATCGCCCGCCTCGCCGATGCCCTGATGTGACGCATGCCGATGACAGGCGCATGACGCGCTCATGCGCGATCGGTGCCGGCACATGCGCGACGGTTCTCAGCCGCGGACCGGGTCGGTGGGGGCTTCCCTTACAATCGCGGCATGAGTGAGCTTGTCCCCAGCGACCCGGTCGAGGACGACTGCGACATCGCCATCGTCGGCGGCGGCGCGGCCGGCGTGCTGGTCGCCTTGCAGCTGCTGCGCCACGCCGACACCGCGCTGCGCGTGCAACTGATCGAATCGCAGCCGGCGCTGGCGCAGGGCGTGGCCTATGCGACGCCCTGCGCCGAGCACCTGTTGAACGTGACCGCCGGCCGTATGAGCGCCTTCGCCGAGGCGCCCGACGATTTCCTCGACTGGCTGCAGCAGCAAGCGCTGTATCCGCAGCTGTCGCGCGCGGCGCTGGCCGACGCCTACGTGCAGCGCCGCCATTACGCCGCCTACCTGCGCGCGCGGCTGCAGCAGGCGCAGGCCGCCGGGCCGGCGCGCCTGCAATGGCGACAGGCGCGCGTGCTGGCGCTGCACCCGCAGCCGACCGGCGGGCAACGCCTGCAGTTGCACGACGGTGCCCACCTGCACGCCGGTGCCACCGTGCTGGCGCTGGGCAACAGCCTGCGTCCGCTGCCGGCGCGCGGTGCCCCCAGTCTCGACGCGCCGTCGCGGATCGAGGCCTGGGACTACGCGCAGTTGCAGGCGATTCCGCGCGAGGCGACGGTGTGCATCGTCGGCTCCGGCCTGAGCATGGCCGACAGCGTGCTGACCCTGCTGGCCAATGCGCACCGTGGCCCGGTGCACGTGGTCTCGCGGCACGCGTTGCTGCCGTTGCCGCACGCCGCGCATGGCGCGCCGGCCGACTTCGATGCGCAGGCGCTGCTGGCGCTGCCGCTGCGCCAGCGCGTGCGCGCGCTGCGCCGCCACGCCGCCGCGGCGCAGGCGCAGGGCCAGAACTGGCAGAGCGTGATGGACCGGGTGCGGCCGCTGAGCCAGGCACTGTGGCAATCGCTGTCGGTCGCCGAGCAGCGCCGGTTCCTGCGCCACGTGGTGCGCTACTGGGACGTGCACCGGCATCGCATCGCCGAACCGGTGTTCGCGCAACTGCAGGCGATGCGCCGGGTCGGCCAGCTGCGCCTGCACCGTGCGCGGCTGGACACGGTGTTCCCGGTCGGCGCCTGCGTGCAGGTCAACGGCATGGGCGCCGACGGTGCGCCGTTGCAGCTCGACGCGCACTGCGTGATCAATGCCACCGGCGTGGAACTGCGCGCGCAGACCATGCGCAATCCGCTGCTGCACCAGTTGCTGGGCTGTGGCCATGCGCAGCCGGGGCCGCACGGCATCGGCGTGGGCAGCGCCGCCGACGGTGCGCTGCTCGACGCCGATGGCCACGCCACGCCGCGCATCCGCGTGCTCGGCAGCCTGCGCATCGGCAGCCTGTGGGAAAGCCTGGCGATCCCCGAGCTGCGGGTGCAGGCGCAGCAGACCGCGCAGGCGCTGCTGGCGCTGGACGTGTCGGCCCGCGTCGCGACGCACTGACCACCGCGGAGCAGGCCTCGCCACGATGCATGTCGGCGCGGCGATGACATCCGAACACCTCGCATCGCTTTGGTTGCCGCAGCGGACCGACGTGGGACCTCGTAGGAGCGGCTTCAGCCGCGACAGGCGTTCCCGGTAACGCCCATCGCGGCTGAAGCCGCTCCTGCACGGGACTTCCCCGCGGGCATCAGAAGCGTTCATCCACCGCGTGCTGCGGCGTGCGCCCGAGCAGCAGGCAGATCGCGATCGCCGCCAGCGCGGTGATCGCCGCCAGCACCCGGATGAGCGTGCCGAAGGCCGCCGCATAGGCCAGGCGCAGTTGCGTTGCGGACAGCGCACCCTCGTGCATGGAGGCCGACAGATCGCCGGCGACCAGGCGCTGCGCGGTGTCCGCCAGGGCCGCGTGCGGCAGCAGCGGCGCAACCGCGGCCAGCCGCATCTGCAGCAAGGCCGCCAACAAGGCCGCCACGCTGGCCAGGGCGATGCCTTCGCCGGCCACGCGCAGGGTGCCGAACAGGCCGGCGGCCATGCCGGCGCGTTCGCTCGGCACCACGCTGACCGACAGCGCATCCATCAGGCCCCAGGGCAGGGCGGTGCCGGCGCCGATCAGCAGCAGCGCCGGCAGCGCCTGCGCCGGCGGCCGCGCGCCCAGCCAGCACAGGCCGGCCGCGGCCGCCGCCAACCCGGCCGCGGACAGCCAGGCCGGGGCGATCCGCTGCGCCAGCACGGCGGCCAGGCTCGGCACCAGCAGCATCGGTGCCGACAGCGCCAGCAGCGTCAGGCCGGCGCTGGCGGCGGGCGCGCCATCCACACCGATCATGCGCAGCGGCAGCAGCACCAACAACACCACGTAGCTGTAGCAGGTGGCGACCGGCAGCAGCTGCACGCCGACGAAGCGCCGGTAGCGGAACAGGCTCAGGTCCAGCAATGGATGCCGGCGGCGCCGTTCGATCCGCACGAAGCCGAGCAGCAACAGCGCGGCGGCACCGAACAGGGCCAACGTCGCGGCGCTGCTCCAGCCGCTGTGCGGCCCCTGGATCAGGCCGGCGGTGAACAGCGCCAGCGCCGCGCTGAAGCTCACGGCACCGGCACGGTCGGGCGGACCGGCGGCCGGAGCGCGCGAGGCGGGCAGCCAGCGCGCGGCCAGGGCCCATGCCAGCGCCGCGACCGCGGCCACGCCGAAAAAGATCGCGCGCCAGCCCAGCCGTTCGCTCAACGCGCCGGCGGCCAGCGGGCCGAACGCCAGGCCGGTGCCGAAGGTGGTGCCGAGCAGGCTGAACGCACGCGTGCGCGCGGCGCCGGTGTACAGCGGCGCCAGCGCCGCGGTGCCGGCGGCCAGCGCGGCGGCGGCACCGACACCCTGCAGCGCCCGCCACAGGTCGATCGCCGCGACCGAACCGGCCACCGCCACGCCCAGCGTCGCCAGGGCGAACAGCGCCAGGCCGCCAAGGAACACCCGGCGCCGTCCATGCCGATCGGCGAGCGCACCGGCGGCCAGCAGCAGGCTGCCGAAGCTGAGCATGAAGGCGTTGGTGATCCAGGCCAGGGCCAGCGCGCTGCCGCCCAGGGCCGCGCCGATCGCCGGGGTGGCGATGGCGCCGCCGGAGAAGTTCAGCGGCAGCGCCAGGGCGGCCAGGCACACCGCGGCCAGGGCGGCACCCCGGCGCGGCAGGGGCGTGGAGGGGGAGGTCGAAGCGGCGGTCATCGGAGCGACTCGTGTGGCGGATGCCGGAAGGTCACTAGAGATACCGAGGCGGCAATCCGCGAAAAAGACACTGCTCTTCCACACTTTGCGGAACAGAACGCTCTAATATCGCCGCATGGACCGCCTCACCGGCATCGTTGCCTTCGCCCGTGCCGCCGAGCAGCGCAGTTTTGTCGGTGCCGGCCGCGTGCTCGGCATCTCGGCCTCGGCGGTGGGCAAGAGCGTCGCGGCGCTGGAACGCGAGCTCGGCGTGCGCCTGCTGCAGCGGACCACCCGGCGCATCGCGCTGACCGCCGAGGGCGCGCTGTTCCTGGAGCATTGCCAGCGCGTGCTGGCCGACCTGCGCGAGGCCGAGGAGGCGCTGGCGCAGACCCGGCAGGCGCCGCGCGGGCGCCTGCGGGTCGGCCTGCCGACCATCGGCTACCGGTTCCTGGTACCGCTGCTGCCCGAATTCCGCCAGCGCTATCCGGACGTGGAGCTGGACCTGGACTTCGACGACCGCGTGGTCGATCTGCTCGAACACGGCCTGGACGCGGTGATCCGCAGCGGCGTGCAGGCCGACTCGCGGCTGCTGGCGCGGCGGCTGGGACCGTTCCGCTTCTGCCTGTGCGCGGCGCCGGACTACCTGCGCCGCCGCGGCGTGCCGCAGACCCCGGCGGAACTGGCCGCGCACGATGGCGTGGTGTTCCGCGTTCCCGATACCGGCAAGCCGCAGGACTGGCCGCTGGCCGAATCGGCGCCGCTGCCACCGGCGGTGCTCACCTGCAACAACATGGAAGCGGTGCGTGCGGCGGCGATCGCCGGCATGGGCATCGCCTGCATGCCGGCGTTCCTGGCCCAGGATGCGCTGGCCGACGGCCGCCTGCAGTCGGTGCTGGATGCGCACATGGCCGACGGCGGCGCGTTCTTCGTGGTGTGGCCGTCGCGCCGGCAACTGTCGCCGAAGCTGCGCGTGTTCGTGGATTTCCTCGCCGAACGGCTGTTCCGCACCGATTGACGCCAGGTCGTGTGCCGCGCGGCGCGCGCTGTCGCAGCCGCTGCGCCGCTGCACCGGCTAAAATGCGCGGGTGGATGTCTCTCATTTGCTCGACGATCTGAACCCCGCCCAGCGCGAGGCCGTTTCCGCCGCGCCCGGCCACTACCTGGTCCTGGCCGGCGCCGGCTCCGGCAAGACGCGCGTGCTCACCCATCGCATCGCTTGGTTGCACCAGGTGCATGGCGTGCCGGTGCACGGCATCCTGGCGGTCACCTTCACCAACAAGGCCGCGGGCGAGATGCGCCACCGCGCCGACCTGCAGTTGCGCAACGGCAGCCGCGGCATGTGGATCGGCACCTTCCACGGCCTGGCGCACCGCCTGCTGCGCCTGCACTGGCAGGACGCGAAGCTGCCCGAGAGCTTCCAGGTGCTCGACGCCGACGACCAGCTGCGGCTGGTCAAGCGCGTGGTGCAGCAGCTGGAGCTGGACGAGGGCAAGTTCCCGCCCAAGCAGATCGTGTGGTGGATCAACCAGCAGAAGGACGAGGGCCGCCGCGCGCAGCACATCCAGCCGGAGCCGCGCGACGAATGGGTCACCACCCTGCGCAACGCCTATGCGCTGTACCAGGAGCGCTGCGACCGCGCCGGCCTGGTCGATTTCGCCGAACTGCTGCTGCGCGCGCACGAACTGCTGCGCGACACCCCGGCGTTGCTGGCGCATTACCGCGCCCGCTTCGGCGAGATCCTGGTCGACGAATTCCAGGACACCAATGCCATCCAGTACGCCTTCGTGCGCGTGCTCGCCGGCGACAGCGGCCACGTGTTCGTGGTCGGCGACGACGACCAGGCGATCTACGGCTGGCGCGGCGCCAAGGTCGAGAACGTGCAGCGCTTCCTCACCGATTTCCCGAGCGCGCAGACCATCCGCCTGGAGCAGAACTACCGCTCCAGCGCCAACATCCTCAACGCCGCCAACGCGGTGATCGCGCACAACCCCGACCGCATCGGCAAGCAGCTGTGGACCGACTCCGGCGATGGCGAGCCGATCGACCTGTACGCGGCCTACAACGAGGTGGACGAGGCGCGCTACGTGGTCGAGCGCGTGCGCCAATGGGTACGCGACGGCGGCAGCTACAGCGAGGCGGCGGTGCTCTATCGCAGCAACGCGCAGTCGCGCGCGTTCGAAGAGGCGCTGATCGCCGAGCAGGTGCCGTACCGCGTCTACGGCGGCATGCGCTTCTTCGAGCGCGCCGAAATCAAGGACACCCTGGCCTACCTGCGCCTGGTCGCCAACCGTGCCGACGATGCGGCCTTCGAGCGCGCGGTCAACACGCCGCCGCGCGGCATCGGCGACCGTACCCTGGACGAGGTGCGGCGCCTGGCGCGCGCGCAGTCGCTGTCGCTGTGGGCGGCGGCGCAACAGGCCGCGCAGCAGGGCGGCGAACTGGCCGCACGCGCGCGCAACGCGCTGGGCCAGTTCCTCGGCCTGATCGAGCAACTGGCCGCGGACGTGGCCGGGCTGCCGCTGCCCGAACAGATCGACCAGGTGCTGGCGCGTTCCACCCTGCGCGATCACTGGAGCAAGGAGAGCCGCGGCGGGCTGGATTCGGAGTCGCGCACCGACAACCTCGACGAACTGGTGTCGGTGGCCTCGCGCTTCGTCCGCGCCGACGGCGACGAGGACGCCGACGAGGGCCGCCAGGCGATGACCGAACTGGTCGCGTTCCTGGCCTACGCCTCGCTGGAGGCCGGCGAAGGCCAGGCCCAGGCCGGCGAGGACGGCGTGCAGTTGATGACCCTGCACTCGGCCAAGGGCCTGGAATTCCCGCTGGTGTTCCTGGCGGGCATGGAAGACGGCCTGTTCCCCAGTGCGCGTTCGCTGGAAGAGAGCGGGCGCCTGGAGGAAGAGCGGCGCCTGGCCTACGTCGGCATCACCCGCGCCCGCCACAAGCTGGTGCTGAGCTATGCCGAGTCGCGGCGCATCCACGGCCAGGACAACTACAACGTGCCCTCGCGCTTCCTGCGCGAGATCCCGCGCGAGCTGCTGCACGAAGTGCGGCCGAAGGTGCAGGTCTCGCGCAGCGCCTCGCTGGGCGCACCGCGCAGCCTGGGCCACAGCGTGATCGAGGCGCCGGCGATCAAGCTCGGCGCCAACGTGCAGCATCCCAAGTTCGGCGGCGGCGTGGTCATCGATTACGAAGGCAGCGGCGCCCACGCCCGCGTGCAGGTGCAGTTCGACGAAGCCGGCGCCAAATGGCTGGTGATGGCGTACGCCAATCTGACGGTGCTGTAGGCCGACGCGATGGTGGTATGCCGGGGCGTGCGCGGTGCGCAGGTCGGCCGCCAACCGCTCCGGCGCGCGGACTGCATCATCCCAACGCCGCGGCAGCCACCACGAACTGCGGCGCAGTCTCGAACTGCGCGATGCGGTCGGAAAGGTGCAGATGATCGTAATCGGCACCCATGCGCTCCATCTCGTCGGCACAATCCGGCAAGCACTGCGCGATCGCCCTCGGCTCGCCGGGGTCGGCGCACAGCGTGACCTCGGCCATGGCGACAGGCCGTACCGCCTCGACCGCCAGGTCCGAAAGCGGGTCTCCATGGCGTTTCATGCCGATCCGTCCATGCGCGGTCGCGTTGGTCGCCGCGAGCGTAACAAACGCTGCGTGTGGCGATGCTTGGCTGAGGCCAAGCGTCGCGGCCTCACCGCGGTGGGGCCGCTGCTAACGCGATTGGCCGCCGCTGTGTCAGTCGGTGCCCGCTGCGTGCGGTGGTGCCTGCGTGTCGCGCCGTCTTCGCGCCTCCAGCACCGCATAGCCAGCACAGGCCAGCAGCAGCGGGCCGAGGTAGTAGAAGGCGCGATAGGCCAGCAATGCCGCCAGCAGGGCCGACTGCGGCGCCTGCGATCCCAACAGCGGCAGCACCACCGCTTCCAGCACGCCGATGCCGGCCGGCACGTGGGCGATGGCGGTGGCCACGGCCGCCGCCAGCAGTGCGCCGAGCACCGAGAGGTAGGCCACGCCGGCCGGCATCAGCACGTACAGCAGGGCCCCCATCAGCGCCCAGTTGCCGGCACCCAGGCCGAGTTGCAGCAGGGCCAGCGGCAACGGCGGCAGGTGCAGGACGTGGCCGCGCACCTGCAGCGTGCGGCCATGCGCGCGCTGGCAGCCGATCAGGTACGCCAGCACGGCGGCCAGCATCGCGGCGCCGATCCAGGGCAGTGCCGCGCCGCTCAGCGGCCACTGCGCCGGCGTGCGCAGGCGGCCGCTGACCAGCAACGCGCCGGTCAGCAGCAGGTAGCCCATCCAGTTGGTGGCGATGGCGAAGCCGACCACGCGGCTGATCGTCGCCAGCCCCAATCCGGCGCGTCCATACAGGCGGTAGCGGATGCCGGTGCCGCCGATCAGCGCGCCGACATTCAGGCTGAAGGCGTAGGCGATGGTCGCGATCGCCATCACCCGCGGCGTCGGAAGCGCATGCGCCGCGTAGCGACGCGCGGCCAGGTCGTAGCCGGCATACAGCACATAGCTGGCCAGGCTCAGCCCGGCCGCGGCGGCCAGGGTGCCGGCGCCGTAGCCGGCCAGGGTCGTGCCGACCTGCGCCCAATCCACGTTGTGCGCCGCGCGGACCAGCAGGACCGCCACCAGCACCAGGAAGGCCAGATAGGCGACGCGGCGCAGCACGCGCCAGCGTTTGCGCGGGCGGCTCATGGTGCGTGCCGCTTGCGCCGCAGCACCGCGGTGCGCGGCGTGCGCTTGGGCAGTCGGCTGGCCCACTGCGGCACGTTGCGCAGTACATGGAACAGCAGCGGCCGCAGCAGCGGTTGCCAGAAGCGTCCGCGTGGCACCTGCGCCGGCACGACTTCGCGGCAGTGCCGCTGCATCAGCCGTTGCAGGCGCCCGTGCAGGTCGCGCGCGAAGGCGGCATTGCGGATCACCAGGTTGGCTTCCAGGTTCAGCGCCAGGCTCAGCGGATCCAGGTTGCTCGATCCCACCGTGCTCCAGTGGCCGTCGATTACCGCGACCTTGCCGTGGAACGGGCGCTCGCAGTATTCGAAGATCTGCACGCCGGCATCGACCAGATGCCGGTACAGCGCGCGTGCGGCGAACAGCGCCAGCGGCGTGTCCGGCTGGCCCTGGAAGATCAGCTTCACCGCCACCCCGCGGCGGGCAGCGGCGCACAGGTCGCGCAGGAAGCCGTAGCCGGGGAAGAAGTAGGCGTTGGCGAGCACGATCTCGTGGCGCGCGCCGCGGAACGCCTGCCGGTAGGCGCGTTCGATGCTGCGCGAACGGCCGGCATTGTCGCGCGGCAGGAAGCAGACCTCGGCCTCGCCGGCGGGCGGCACATCGACCTTTTCCTGCGGCACCCAACCCGCGCCGGTGCCGTGGGTGTCCAGGGTGCGGCGCACGAACGCGACCATGTCCGCCACCACCGGGCCGTGCACCTCCACCGCATAGTCCTGCTTGGCCTCCGGGCCGAAATCGGCCAGATGATCGGCCGACCAGTTGATGCCGCCGATCATGCCGATCCGCCCGTCCACCACCAGCAGCTTGCGGTGCATGCGCCGGAACACGTTCAGGCGCACGCCGAGCAGGGTCGGCTGCTGGTCGAACAGGCGCAGTTCGGCGCCGGCCTCGGTGAGTTCGCGCACGAAGCCGGGCGAGAGATCCGGCGAGCCGAACGCGTCCACCAGCAGGCGCAGGCGCACGCCGCGGCGCGCGGCGGCGACCAGGTGGTCCTTCAGCGCCAGGCCCACCTTGTCCTCGAACCAGATGAAGGTCTCCAGCAGCACCTCGTGCCGGGCCGCGTCGATCGCGGCGAAGGCGCGCGGGAAATACGCATCGCCGTTCTCCAGCAACTGCAGGCGGTGGCCCTGGCGCCAGCGCGTGTCGCAGTTCGCAGCCCGGTTCACAGCACGATCCTGGCGTGCAGCGGCGCGTGGTCGGACAGGTGCGACCAGGGGCGGCCGGTCAGCACCCGTGCGGCCTTGATGCGCACGTTGCGCACATAGATCCGGTCCAGCGGCAGCAGCGGCCAGCGCGCCGGGAAGCTGCGCGCCACGCGCCCGTGCAGGTGCGCGAAGGCCTCGGTCAGGCCATGCCGCAGCAGCAGCGGATGCCCGCGCTGGCGCCAGTCGTTGAAGTCGCCGGCGACGATCAGCGGCGCCTGTGCCGGCAGTTCGGCGACCAACGCGCCGAGCAGGCCGATCTGCCGGCGCCGGTGCGCCTCGCGCAGGCCCAGGTGCACGCAGATCGCGTGCACCGCCACGGCATGCCCGGGGATCTCCAGCACCGCATGCAGCAGTCCGCGGTGTTCGTGGCCGGCGATGGAGACGTCGCGGTTGACGAAGGAGGCGATCGGGAAGCGCGACAGCAGCGCGTTGCCGTGGTGCCCATGCGGATACACCGCATTGCGGCCGTAGGCGAACTGTGGCCACAGCGCGTCGGCGAGGAATTCGTACTGGCTCTGCGCCGGCCAGTCGGCATGGCGGCCGGCATGCACCTGGTGTTCGCCCAGCACTTCCTGCAGGAACACCAGGTCCGCGGGCAGGGCGCGGATCGCCGCGCGCAGTTCCGGCAGCATGAAGCGCCGCTTCAGCACGCTGAAGCCCATGTGCGCATTGATGGTCAGCAACTCGATCGCAGGCATGCCGGGGCAGGACGGACATTACGCCTGCCATTGTCGCCGGCGTCCGCGTGCGGCGCGTGACGGCGCCGCTGCGCGTGGCCTGCCGCCGCTGCGTTGCCGGCAGCGGCGGCGGTGTCGGCTCAGCGCCGTGCGGCGATGATCTTGCTCAGGTAGTCCGGCGTGCCCTCGACCCGCACCAGGTGCGGATACTGCAGGCCATCGTGGTAGTTCACCGGCACGTCGCGCACGCCGCCCTGGTACTTGAGCGTCAGCACGATCGGCGCGCTGCCGCCCTTGGCGTCGGCGATGGCCTGCTTGAGCGTGTCGCGCGAGTAGTCCTGGCCGTTGACCGCCAGCACCGTGGCGCCGCTGCTGACCCCGGCCTTGAACGCCGGGCCGTCCCACAGCACGTCGTTGATGCTGGCGTCGTCGTTCATCACCAGGCCGATCGACCAGGCGAAGTTGTAGCGGTGCCGCGCCGACTGGTGGCGGCCGTCGTACTGCTTCTCGAACGCGCTGGGCTGGTCGGTGTACACCAGCGTCCAGCCGCTGGCCTGCAGGCCTTCCAGCAGCGGCGGGTCCACCTGGTACACGCGCCGGTTGATGTAGTCGGCCCAGTCGTAGTGGACCACGCCATCGAGCGCGGCGATGACGTCGTCGAAGGTATAGGTCTTGACCGCGAAACTGCCGTCGTCGATGCCGAAGAACGCCTTGGCCACGTCGTCCAGCGACTTGCGTCCGCCGCTCATCGCGCGCAGCTTGGCGTCCACCGCCAGCCACACCATCTGCCCGCCGCTGTAGTAGTCCTCGCTCATCTGCCAGCTGCGGTAGGGCAGCGGCGCGCGATGCGCGGCGGTGGGGTCGTTGGTGGTGTCCTCCAGCGAGCGCCAGCGGAAGCCGGCGCGGTTGCGGTCGTAGTTGGCCGCGGTCATCGCCAGCGCGTCGCGGAACTGCTGCGGCGTCCACATCCCGGCGCGTGCGGTCAGCACATACCCCCAGTACTGGGTCTGGCCCTCGTAGACCCACAGCAGCGAGTCGCCCATCGGCACGTTGAAGGCGGGCGTCCACAGGTCGGCCGGGCGCCGGAACTTGCCGTTCCACGAGTGCGTGTACTCGTGCGCGAGCAGGTCGCGGTCCGGGGCGTTCTCGTCCCAGGCGCTGAAGTAGTCGGCGGCCAGTCCGTTCTCGCTGGACTGGTGGTGCTCCAGGCCGTTGCCGCCGAGCACGTCCGACAGCGAGAACAGGAAGTCGTAGTGCGCGTAGTGGTGCGAGCCGAACAGCTTGATCGCCTGCACAGGCAGGTTGCGGTGCACCTGCAACTGCTCGGCGCTGATGTCCAGGAACCGCGGCGCGTCGGCGACCACGTCCAGGTGCACCGGCGCGCCGCCGGCCGGGGTCAGGTCCACGCGCTTGAAGTAGCGCCCGGCATAGATCGGCGAGTCGACCAGGGTGGTGAAGTCCACCGGCTTGAAGGTGGTGGTGGCGCCGTTGCGGCTGGCGGTCTCCAGCGCGGTGCCGAACTCCCAGCCGGCCGGCAGGGTCACGCTGGGCACCACGGTGATGCCGCGGGTGTCGTGGCCGGCCGGGTATAGCGCCACCTTGTTCCACTCCAGCTGCAGCATCTTGTCGGTCATCTCGAAGCCGTCGTCGCGCGGCGACAGGTACTGGAAGCTGGCGTCGATCGCGCTCACGCCCTGCGGCACGTCGACGTGGAAGCTATACACGTCGAAGGTGTCGCGGCGCCACGGCAGCGGCTTGCCGTTGGCGGTGAGGGTGAGGCCGGCCAGCATCGCCACCGGCCCGCTCGGCGAATGGTCGCCCGGGATCCACTGCGGGTACTGCAGGGTCAGCCGCCCGGCGCTGACCG
Organism: Xanthomonas indica; assembly: GCF_040529045.1. Classification (NCBI taxonomy): domain Bacteria; kingdom Pseudomonadati; phylum Pseudomonadota; class Gammaproteobacteria; order Lysobacterales; family Lysobacteraceae; genus Xanthomonas; species Xanthomonas indica. The sequence goes on from NZ_CP131914.1 coordinate 885,907, forward strand.
GGATGGTCTCGCGCACCCGGTAGATGCCCTGGCGCACGTCGCCAGCGTCCACCTGCAGGGTCAGCGTGCCGGGGTAGGGCGTGTCCTGCGGCGCCGGCACGTCGGGCGTGCGCACCACCTGCGCCTGCGCGGCGCCGGCGAGCGCCAGGCCGATGCCGAGGACCAGCGCCCGGCGGGCGCGACGGGAGACGGGGAAAGCGGTGGCGGACATGCGCGGCTCCGAAGGGCGAGGGGGGCAGAAGCGCGGAACGTTAGCACCTGCCGTCGCCACCGGTGCAGCGGCGGCGGCCCGGCTGCCGAAGCGCCAGGCGATGCCGTTCATGCACGTGCTGCGCGCGCTGGCGGCAGCCGGAGGGCGACGACGCGAACGCGGCGTCCTTCCGGTGCCTGGCGGCAGCGCGGCCTGGCCGGTCTGGCGCGGTGCAGATCGCTCACAAGCGAGGCGTCGTCAGCCCCCTTGGACGCCCGACGCCACGGCCGGGCAGCCCGTCGCTTCAGTCCTTCAGCGCCCCGTCGCTCGGATCGCTGGCGGCGTAGGTCGAGGTCGGCAGCTCCGCAGCGTGCGGATGCCGCAGCGCCTCGCGCAGCGGTGCGGGCAGGTGCTCGACGGCCAGGATCACCTTGCCGAAATGCACGTCGCGCACCGCGCTGGACGGCACCACGAAATCACCGCCGTTCTCGATATTGATGACGAAGGCCGCGCCGCCGTCGCGCACCTCGCGCACCGCGCCCACACCGACCTCGCCGTCGGCGACGAACACCATCTGGCCTGCTTCCACACGCTGGGACATCGCGCACCGCCTTGTCTGGGGAAAACGTCCGCGCGGCCTCGCAAGCGCCTGCACGGTCGTCCGATGATCGGACGCGGATGCGTTGCTGGACAGTGAATGCGGCGTGGCGCGCAGGTCACGACGTCGCCGCGGTCTGCGCGTCGTGACCCAGGGCGGCGCGCGTTGGTCGTCACGCAGCGCGATGCGATCATGCCGGTTCGACCACTGCCTGGGAGGGCAAGGATGCGCAGCGAGAAAGAGAAGATGCTGGCCGGCGAGGCCTATCGTCCCAACGATGCACAGCTGCAGGCCGAGCAGGACGCGGCCAGTGCCTGGATGCTGCGCTACAACGCGGCACTGGCCGAGCCGCCGGCGCGGCGCCACGCGCTGCTGGTCGAAGGGCTGGGCGCGGTCGGACGCGGCACGGTGGTGCGACCGCCGTTCCATTGCGACTACGGCTACAACATCCATCTCGGCGAGGACGTATTCCTCAACTTCAACTGCGTGATCCTGGACGTGGCGCCGGTGCACATCGGCGCCGGTACCCAGATCGGGCCGGCGGTGCAGATCTACGCGGCCGATCATCCGCGCGAAGCCGCACAGCGTGCCGAAGGGCTGGAACTGGGGCGGTCGGTGACGATCGGGCGCAACGTCTGGATCGGTGGCGGCGCGATCGTGCTGCCGGGCGTGACCATCGGCGACGATGCGGTGATCGGCGCCGGCAGCGTGGTCACCCGCGACGTGCCGGCCGGTGCGCGCGTGGCCGGCAATCCGGCACGCCTGCTGAAGCCGCACAGCGCCTGAATTTGATCCGGGTCAAGGCGGGCGCCACGCAACGGGTGTGCAATGCTGTCCTAGCCGCCGCGCGCGGCGTCACCGGAGGCACCCCATGTACCAGCGCATCCTGATCGCCATCGATGGTTCCGAGTTGTCCGCCAAGGGTCTGCAGCAGGGCCTGGCGCTGGCCGCCGCGCTCGGCGCGGAGGTGGATATCGTCACCGTGTCCGAGCCATGGGCGATGGGCATGTACGACGCGATGGGCTGGAGCGTGGGCTACGAGGCCAGCCCCGAGTACCGCCAGGACCGCGAAGCCGGCGCGCAGACGATCCTGGCGCCGGCACTGGCCGCCGCCGCGGCCACCGGGGTGACCGCGCACGGCCGCCACGTGCTGGACCGCTACGCCGCCGAGGGCATCATCGACATGGCCGTGGCCTGCAACAGCGACCTGATCGTGATGACCTCGCACGGCCGCCGCGGCATGAGCCGGGTCCTGCTCGGCAGCCAGACCGCCGAAGTGCTCACCAACAGCCAGATCCCGGTGCTGGTGATCCGCTGAGCGGCTGACGGCCCCGCGCCGGCATCGGCGCGGAGGCTGGAACGATCGACGCCTGCGTTCGGCGGGTACCGGCGCGGCGTCGCCGCACGCGGGATGGCGATCGCGAATGATGCCTCGCGGCCTGGGCCTAGGTAGGTCGCCGCAGGCGAGGAGCAGGCGGCGACGTAAGACCGCCGCACCGACCGCTACCGCCGCCAGTGCCTGTCGCGCTGCTAGTGCGGCTGTCGGCCGGCGTGCGGCGGATGCGTACACACGCCGCTGCGCGCAGCCGTTTGGCAGCGCGCAGTGTGTGCATCACCAGCTGTAGAGCTTCCAGTACACCGGCGAGACGTTGTCCTTGCTGCCGTCCACTTCCATGTGGCCGTCGCCGTTGCGGTCGTACAGGTAGTAGGCCGGTCCGCGCGCCGGCGTCACCTTGACCATGCGCAGCTGACCGCCCACCCGATACTCGTCGACGGTGTCGCCGTTCTCCATCTTGCGCTGGGTCGTTTCCGCGCCGCGCACGTCCACCGGCGCGCCGTCCGGGCCAAGGCCGGTCGAGGCGCAGCCCGCCAGCAGCAACAACGGGACCAGGATCAGGGCTTTCATGACGGTGTTCTCCACGGGCAGGACATGACGCAGAGTATGCGCCGAGTGTGTGCGTACGGCATGCCAATGGCGCGCCGGATCCTCGCTCCAAGCCCTCTCCCGGTAGGAGAGGGGCTCGCAGTTTCCTCCTCCCCTCTGAAGAAGGTGCCCCGCAGGGGCGGATGAGGGTGCGGGCGCAGCGTCGTGATCCAAGTCGGCGCGTCGCTTCGCGCCGGACCCTCACCCCAAGCCCTCTCCCGGTGGGAGAGGGGCTCGCTGTTCCCTTCTCCCCTCGGGAGAAGGTGCCCCGCAGGGGCGGATGAGGGTACGGGCGCAGCCTCGTGGACCAAGTCAGCGCGTCGCTTCGCACCGGACCCTCACCCCAACCCCTCTCCCGGGGGGAGAGGGGCTCTGGCTGTTCCCTTCTCCCCTCGGGAGAAGGTGCCCCGCAGGGGCGGATGAGGGTACGGGCGCAGCCTCGTGGATCAAATCAGCGAGTCGCTTCGCGCCGGACCCTCACCCCAACCCCTCTCCCGGTGGGAGAGGGGGCTCGCAGTTCCCTTCTCCCTTCGGGACCACAGCCCCCTTTTGGGGAGAAGGTGCCCCGCAGGGGCGGATGAGGGTACGGGCGCAGCCTCGTGGATCAAATCAGCGCGTCGCTTCGCGCCGACCGTCACCCCATCTCATTTCCCGCTGGGAGAGGGGCTCATCGCCGCAGCGTAGAATTGGCCGATGAGCCGATTAGTCCTGATCGACGGGTCCAGTTACCTGTATCGCGCGTTCCACGCGCTTCCGCCGCTGACCAATGCCGCTGGCGAGCCCACCGGCGCGCTGTTCGGCGTGGTCAACATGTTGCGCGCCACCCTCAAGGAGCGCCCCGAGTACGTGGCCTTCGTGGTCGACGCGCCGGGCAAGACCTTCCGCGACGACCTGTACCCGCTGTACAAGGCCAACCGCCCGCCGATGCCCGACGAACTGCGCGCGCAGGTCGAGCCGATGTGCCAGATCGTGCATGCCCTGGGCATCACCATCCTGCGCCAGGACGGGGTCGAGGCCGACGACGTGATCGGCACGCTGGCCCTGCAGGGCGCCGGCGACGGCCTGGACGTCACCATCTCCACCGGCGACAAGGATTTCGCCCAGCTGGTGCGCCCCGGCGTGCAGCTGGTCAACACCATGAGCGGCAGCCGCATGGATTCGGATGCGGCGGTGATGGAGAAGTTCGGGGTCTGGCCGCACCAGATCGTCGACCTGCTGGCGCTGATGGGCGACGCCATCGACAACGTGCCCGGGGTGGAGAAGTGCGGGCCCAAGACCGCGGCCAAGTGGCTGGCCGAGTACGGCTCGCTGGACGGGGTGATCGCCCACGCCGACGCGATCAAGGGCAAGATCGGCGACAACCTGCGCGCGGCGCTGGAACGCCTGCCGCTGAACCGCGAACTGGTCACCATCAAGACCGACGTGGCGCTGGCCGGCGGGCCGCGCACCCTGGGCCTGCGCGAACAGGAACCGGAGCAGCTGCGCGGCCTGTACCAGCGCTACGGCTTCACCCAGGCGCTGCGCGACCTGGACGGCGGCGTGGCCGCGCCGGAGGCCGCCAGCGAAGCCACGCCCAGCCTGCGCGGCACCGCCGCCGGCTATGCCCGCGGCGCCGCGCCGGCCGATGCCGCCGTGCTGGATCCGGCACTGGCCGCCCAAGGCGACTACACCGCGGTGAGCACACCCGAGCAGTTCGAGGAGTTGCTCGGGCGCCTGCGCGCCGCCGACGGCTTCGCCTTCGACACCGAGACCGACGCGCTGGACGCGATGCGCGCCAACCTGGTCGGGCTCAGCTTCGCCACCGAGCCGGGCCGCGCCGACTACCTGCCGCTGGGCCACGACTATCCCGGCGCACCGGTGCAACTGGATCGCGCGCTGGCGCTGGCGCTGCTGAAACCGCTGCTGGAGGATCCGGCCAAGGCCAAGGTCGGCCAGCACGGCAAGTACGACCTGCACGTGCTGCGCCGCCACGGCGTGGAAGTGCAGGGCTACGCCGACGACACCATGCTGGAGAGCTTCGTGCTCAATTCCACCGCCAGCCGCCACGACATGGATTCGCTGGCCCGGCGCTACCTGGGCTACGACACGGTCAAGTACGAGGACGTGGCCGGCAAGGGCGCCAAGCAGATCGCCTTCTCGCAGGTGGCCATCGACGACGCCACCCGCTACGCCGCCGAGGACGCCGACATCACCCTGCGCCTGCACCGCACGCTGTCGGCGCAGCTGGACGCCGAGCCGGCGCTGGCGCGGGTCTACCGCGAGATCGAGATGCCGCTGGTGCCGGTGCTGGCGCGGGTCGAGGCCAACGGCGTGTGCGTGGACATCGCCGAGCTGCGCAGGCAGAGCCAGGACCTGAGCCAGCGCATGCTGGCGGCGCAACAGAAGGCCACCGAGCTGGCCGGGCGCAGCTTCAACATGGACTCGCCCAAGCAACTGCAGGCGGTGCTGTTCGACGAGCTGAAGCTGCCGGCGGTGCTGAAGACCCCCAAGGGCCAGCCCAGCACCAACGAGGAGGCGCTGGAGGCGATCGCCGACCAGCACGAGCTGCCGCGGGTGATCCTGGAATACCGCGGCCTGGCCAAGCTGCGCAGCACCTACACCGACAAGCTGCCGGAGATGGTCAATCCCGACACCGGCCGCGTGCACACCAGCTACCACCAGGCCGGCGCCGCCACCGGGCGGCTGTCCTCCTCCGATCCCAACCTGCAGAACATCCCGATCCGCACCGACGACGGCCGCCGCATCCGCCGCGCCTTCGTCGCCCCGCCCGGGCGCAAGCTGATCGCCTGCGACTATTCGCAGATCGAGCTGCGGATCATGGCCCACCTCTCCGAGGACCCGGGCCTGCTGCGCGCCTTCGGCAGCGGCGTGGACGTGCACCGCGCCACCGCCGCCGAGGTGTTCGGGCGCAAGCTCGAAGAGGTCACCGGCAACGAGCGCCGCGCCGCCAAGGCGATCAACTTCGGCCTGATGTACGGCATGAGCGCGTTCGGCCTGGCCCGCAACCTGGGCATCGGCCGTGGCGAGGCCCAGGACTACGTGGCGCTGTACTTCAGCCGCTACCCGGGCGTGCGCGACTTCATGGAGCGCATGCGCGAGCAGGCACGCACCCAGGGCTACGTGGAGACCCTGTTCGGCCGCCGCCTGTACCTGAACGACATCAACGCCCGCCAGCAGGGCCTGCGCGCCGGTGCCGAGCGTGCGGCGATCAACGCGCCGATGCAGGGCACCGCCGCCGACATCATCAAGCGCGCCATGGTCGGCGTGGACGCCTGGCTGCAGGCGCACCGCGACCGCGCACTGATGATCCTGCAGGTGCACGACGAACTGGTGTTCGAGGCGGATGCCGATTTCGTCGACACCCTGCTGCCGGAGGTGACCCGGCGCATGGCCGCGGCGGCGGAGCTGAAGGTGCCGCTGGTGGTGGACAGCGGGGTGGGCGACAACTGGGACGAGGCACATTGATCGCCCGGGTCCCGGGGATGCACCCGGGACTCGGCCTGCGCTGCGGTGTCTTGCGTAGACATCGCACGCGTGCACCGCGGATATCGAAATCGGATTTTCCCGGGGATTATCCCGCCAGTGATTTTCGCTTTCCCATTCGCGTTGGTTTTTTGACCGTCCAAGCGCTGTGCGCCGCGGAATTCCAACTGGCGTCACACCTGCAGCCATGCGGCGCAGCAGCCATTGAACGGAATTTTGACGCGGCGTATTCGTATCGATTTTTGGGAATGAATCCGTCCTTAATCTGACGAATTTTTAACTTAAATCTTCACGAACGAGCAAGGTGGGAAATGTTCTTATATCCCTCGACAGGCGCAATACCTGTCGCGGATCTCCTCCCATCCCCTGGAGCAGATCCAGGAACGGCGACTCCTCCCCAAGTCCCCGTTCCCTGGCCCCGCCGACCTCCCCCTGGTCCGCGGGGCTTTTTTATGCCCGCAGGTTTTTGACGCCGCGCCGGCGGCGTGCGTTGCCGCATTCAGCGGCGCGCGTCGGTGGGCTGTTCCAGCTGGTACAGCGCGTCGTCCAGGGTATCCAGCTGCGTGGCCAACAGCGCGCGGGCATCGTGCAGGCCGCGGTTGTAGTAATGCGCGCCGATACGCTCGGCGACGAAGTCGAGCAGGAACTCGGCCTCGAACGCGCCGACCTGCTGCTGCAGCTCGGTGCGCAGGTAGGCCTGCACCTGTTCGGCGATGGCGCGCTTGTCCTCGCGCCCCAGTACCGCGGTGCGCGCCGGCCCGCTCATGCCAGCCACTCGCGCGGCACCAGGTACTCGGCCAGGCGCGCCTCGGCGCTGCCCGGTTCGGGCTGGAAGCCGTACTCCCAGCGCACCCGCGGCGGCAGGCTCATCAGGATGCTCTCGCTGCGGCCGCCGCTCTGCAGGCCGAACAGGGTGCCGCGGTCGTAGACCAGGTTGAACTCGACGTAGCGGCCACGCCGGTACAGCTGGAACTCGCGCTCGCGCTCGCCCCAGGGCAGGCCGCGGCGGCGTTCGACGATCGGCAGGTAGGCGTCGAGGAAGCCGTCGCCGACCGCGCGCTGGTAGGCGAAGTCGCGCTCGAAATCGGCATGCAGGTCATCGAAGAACAGGCCGCCGACGCCGCGGGTCTCGTTGCGGTGCTTGAGGAAGAAGTACTCGTCGCACCAGCGCTTGTGCGCCGCATAGCGGTCTTCGCCGAACGGCGCGCACAGGTCGTGCGCGGTCTGGTGCCAGTGGCGGGCGTCCTCGTCGAACGGGTAGTACGGGGTCAGGTCGAAGCCGCCGCCGAACCACCAGGCCACGGTGGCGCCATCGCGCTGCGCCTCGAAGTAGCGCACGTTGGCATGGGTGGTGGGGATGTACGGGCTGAGCGGGTGGAACACCAGCGACACCCCGACCGCGCGCCAGGAGGCGCCGGCCAGTTCCGGGCGGTTGGCGCTGGCCGAGGGCGGCAGGCGGGTGCCGGCGACGTCGGAGAAGCCGATTCCGGCCTGCTCGAACAGGGCGCCGTCGCGCAGGATGCGGGTGCGGCCACCGCCCCCCTCCGCGCGCTGCCACAGGTCTTCGGCGAAACGGGCTTGGCCGTCGGCGGCCTCGACCGCCGCGCAGATGCGGTCTTGCAGGCCAGTGAGATAGTCGCGGACACGGTCGAAGGTAGGCATGCCGCCATTCTAGAAGCTGGCTGTGTCAGGCGTCAGCGGGGGGCTGCGCGGACGGCGTGTGCCGGTCGGTGTGCGTCAGCGGCGGAACTCGGCGCGGATCGCGGGGCGGCACAGTTGGTAGACCAGCCAGCCGTGCAGGCCGGCGAAGACCAGGGCGGTCAGCGCGCCGCTGACCATGAAGGTGATCCGGCCCAGGGCCAGGTCGTGCTGCATCTGCTGCAGATCGAAGGCATGCTGCGGCGCCCAGGCTTGCAGCATGTCGAGCAGTTGCCACAGCAGCGGCAGCACCGCGAAGTTGGCCGTGGCGGTGACCACCAGGAACACGATGAAGGCCAGCCGCGCCCACTCGCGCCGCTGCAGCAGCGCCCACGCCGCCGCGCACAGGCCCGCGGACAGCAGCGCGGTCAGCCAGGACAGCGCCAGCGCATGGGTCACGCACCATTGCAGCAGCGACGGCAACGCCAGGCCGGCCTGGCGCAGCACGCCGTCGATCGCCCCCTCGGGCAGCGCCAACAGCAGCAGGGCCTGGCCAATCCCGTACAGCAGCGACAGCACCCCCAGCAGCAGCGTGAGCTTAGCCATCGCATCGATGGTCTGGTTGCGGGCAGCGGTCAGGGGCAAGGGCGGGGGCGGCATCGGCGGTCCTTCGGTCGGGGCGACACCGGCATGTGCGTCGGCGGCAATCCGGCAAGGATAGGGACGGTGGACCCGGGCGCAAGCCGGGTGCGCGCGAGAGGACGCGGTCACGCGCAGGTTCCGAGCGCGCGGCCTCGCGGCCGGGGCACGGCCGATGCGGTGTCGCCAGGCGCGGACTACGGCAAGGTCGTGCCCATGCCGTCCGGTCGAACGGCATGGCTACGAATGCGCAGGGGCGCGAGCACCGTGTCGTGTCCTGGTAGCTGCGGGCGCTTGCGTAGGAGCGGCTTCAGCCGCGACGAGGCGTGCCCGGTAACGCGCGTCGCGGCTGAAGCCGCTCCTACGGGACGGCGCGGTGCGTGACGGGTGCAGGTGCTCGGCGGGATCCTGCGGGCGCCGACGCGGCGGCGCCCCGGCGCCTGCCGCACGTCGACGGCAGGCGCCTCGGCGAGCGGCCGGCTCAGTGCAGCTCGCGCTCGAACAGCTTGAGGATGCGCTTGTACTCGTCCAGCCAGGAGTCGGCGCGGGTGAAGCCGTGCTTCTCCAGCGGGTACGGCGCGATCTCCCAGTTGTCCTTGTGCAGCTCGATCAGCTTCTGGGTCATGTCCACCGAGTCCTTGAAGAACACGTTGTCGTCGACCATGCCGTGGGCGATCAGCAGGTGGTCGCGCAGCCCGCTGGCGTACTCGATCGGCGAGGAGGTGCGGTAGGCCTCCGGGTCCAGGTCCGGGGTGTTGAGGATGTTGGAGGTGTACTCATGGTTGTACTGGCTCCAGTCGGCCACCGGACGCAGCGCGGCGCCGGCCTTGAACGTGCCAGGGCTGCGGAACAGCGCCATGTAGGTCATGAAGCCGCCGTAGGATCCGCCGTAGATGCCGGCGCGGCTGCGGTCGCCCTGCTTGCTGTCGACTAGCCAGTCCAGGCCGTCCAGGTAGTCCTCCAGTTCCGGATGGCCCATGTCGCGGTAGATCGCGGTGCGCCAGTCGCGGCCGTAACCGGCGCTGGCGCGGTAGTCCAGGTCCAGCACGATGTAGCCCTTCTGCACCAGCAGGTTATGGAACATCTGCTCGCGGAAGTACGGGCTGTAGCGCGCCGAGACGTTCTGCAGGTAGCCGGCGCCGTGCACGAACATCACCACCGGGTAGCGCTTGCCCGGCTCCGGCTGCGCCGGACCGTAGTACTTGCCCCAGACGGTGCCGGCGCCGTGCTTGGACGGCACCTGCACGAACTGCGGCTGCACCCACGGGCGCGCCTTGAACGCGGCGCTACGGGTGTCGGTGAGCACGCGCGCATTGCCGCCGGCGGCCGGCAGCACTGCCAGTTGCGGCGGCAGGTAGGGGCCGGAGTAGTGCACCAGCAACTGCTGGCCGTCCGGCGACAGCGCGAAGTCCTCGACGCCGTCCAGCGCGGTCAGTTCGGCGACGCTGTCGTTGCGCAGGTCGAGCTTGCACACCTCGTAGTCGCCCGGCCACTTGCGGTTGCACAGGAACAGGAAGCCCTGGCCGTCGGCGCTGATCACCGGCGCGGACACTTCCCACTTGCCGGAGGTGCGCTGGCGCGGTTTCTCGTTGCCGCGCTGGGTGTACAGGTGCGAATAGCCGGACTGCTCGGACAGCAGCCACAGCGTCTGGTTGTCCGGCATCCAGCCGAAATCGTTGAAGCTCCAGTTGATCCAGGCCGGATCGGTGAGGCGGTGGCGCGGCTGCAGCACCGCCTTGTCCAGGTCGACGCTGGCGATCCAGCGGTCCTTGTTGTCCACCGCACGCAGCAGCACGGCGACGTTGCGGCCGTCCTCGCTCCAGTGCATCGAGGCGCCGCTGCCGTCGCCGTCGGTCTCCACGCGCACCGCGCGCGGGCCCTGCAGCGGCTCCTGCTTGGCGGCCTTGCGCAGCGCCGCCAGCGGATCGGTGCCGATGCCGGGCAGCACCGACAGGTCGAGCTTGCGCGCGGTGCCGGCCACCGCATCGACCAGCCACAGGGTCTGCGCCACCGGCGAATTGCGCCCGACCAGGGTGCGCGCTTCCTGGAATTCGGCGTAGCCGGACTCGGTCACGTAGCGCGGCATCTTGCTGTCGCGGCCTTCCTCGGCGCCCTTGGCGTGGGTCACCACCAGCAGGTGGCGGCCGTCCGGCGACAGCGCGCTGTCGTCGACCACCACGTCGTCGCCCAGGTACACCGGCGCCGGCGCGCGGCTGCTGTCGGCGCGGCGCCAGGCCTGCTCCTGCTGGCGCAGCAGGTCGCGCTGTGCGCGGTCGCGGGCCAGGGTTTCCAGCGTGCGCAGTTGCTGCTCGCGCAGCACGTCGGGCTTGGGCGCGGCATCGGGATCGCGCTCGGCCTTGAGCACCGCGGCCTGCTGCACGCCGCCGCCGGGGCTCCAGCGGTACCAATCGTTGCCGACCCGCCACAGCGCGCCGCCGTCGGTGGTGAATTGCGGCCGCGCCGCGGCCTGGTTGCTGCGGGTCAGTTGGGTCAGCGCGCCGCTGCGCAGGTCGCGCAGGAACACGTCGCCGTTGCGCACGAACAGCATGCGCTGGCGGCGTGCGTCGTAGACCGGGTTGGCCGCATCCAGGGTGCTGCGCTGGGCGTCCTCGACCCGCTGCGCGGCGGTGCCGTCGATGCCCTGGCGGTAGGTGTCGCGCACCGGGCTGCCGGTGCGCTTGAGCTGGTACTGCACCTGGTGCCCGTCCCAGGCCCACCACGCGTCCTCGACCGGCGGCCCGATCCAGTCCGGATCGGCCATGGCCTGCTCGATGGTCAGCGGGGCGGCGGCATCCTGGGCCGCGGCCAGCGGCGGCAGGCAGGACAGGGACAGCAACACAACAGCGCTCAGGGCGAGACGACGCATCTGGAATTCCGGACGAACGGCAAACCGCAAGCGTAGCAGCCGGCAGGGCGGCGGCGATTGCGCCATCGGTCATGGGCGGGCTGGGTCAAGGCGATCGGAGCAAGCGCCGCGGCCCGGTCGTGGTGGCGCCCATTCAGGGACCTGGCGCCCGCTTCGGTCATCGATCGTGCCGCGGACGATGCAAGCGTGTGCTGGGAGGGCTCGAGCGCTGGCGTCAGTGCATTGAAAACACCCGCCCGTGATGCCGCGCTTCCCTCGGTGCGCGCAAGCGCAACGCAAGCTGCTTGCACATGTTTCGGCTACATGCGCGGCCACACAGGGTCGGCGTGGTCGGCATCTGCCCCGTCCGCGTGAGCGCACGTGCAGGACGCACCACGCACCACTCACTCTCGCGACGGTGCTGCTGCGACAAGACGCCACTGCGACAAACCGTCACATCCCATTTCGCCGCGCCGCACCAACAATAGGCATCGTTTCCGCTGCCTCAGGCGCACCCCATGGACGCCCTGCTGTTGTCGCGCATCCAGTTCGGATTCGTCATCAGTTTCCACGTGCTGTTTCCGGCTTTCACCATCGGCCTGTCGAGCTGGCTGGCGTTCCTGGAGTGGCGCTGGCTGCGCACCCGCGACACGGTGTGGCGCGATCTGTACTTCTTCTGGCTGAAGATCTTCGCCGTGTCCTTCGGCATGGGCGTGGTCAGCGGCATCGTGATGAGCTTCCAGTTCGGCACCAACTGGGCGGTGCTCAGCGAACGTGCCGGCAACATCCTCGGTCCGCTGCTCAGCTACGAGGTGCTGACCGCATTCTTCCTGGAAGCCTCGTTCCTCGGGGTGATGCTGTTCGGCTGGCACAAGGTGCCGGAAAAGCTGCACTTCCTGTCGACCTGTCTGGTCGCCATCGGCACGCTGATCTCCACCTTCTGGATCCTCTCGGCCAATAGCTGGCTGCAGACGCCGGCCGGCTACGCCGTGGTCGAAGGCGTGTTCCAGCCGGCAAACTGGCGCGAGGTGATCTTCAACCCGTCGTTCCCGTACCGGCTCACGCACATGGTGCTGGCCGCGTTCATCACGACGTGCTTCGTGATCGGCGGGGTCAGCGGCTGGTATCTGCGCCGCGGCGAGCATCTGGACGCGGCCGGGCGCATGCTCAAGCTGGCGGTGGCGTTCGCCGCGATCGCGCTGCCGTTGCAGATCGCCGCCGGCGATGCGCATGGCCTGAATACGCTCGAACACCAGCCGATCAAGGTGGCGGCGATGGAGGGGCACTGGCACGGCGAGGCGCCGGGGCAGGGCGTGCCGCTGGTGGTGTTCGCGGTGCCCAACGAGGCCGCCGAGCGCAACGACTACGAGGTGACCATTCCGCGCCTGGGTAGCGTGATCCTCACCCATACGCTGGATGGCGAGATCACTCCGCTGACCGCGGTGCCGCGGGACGAGCGGCCGCCGGTGAAGCCGGTGTTCTACGCGTTCCGGGTGATGGTCGGGCTGGGCATGGCGATGCTGCTGCTGGCGCTGGTGTCACTGTTCTTCTGGTGGCGCGGCACGCTGCTGCGCCGGCGCGTCCTGCACGTGGCATGGAACGCGATGCTGCCGGCCGGGTTCGTGGCCCTGGTCGCCGGCTGGTTCGTCACCGAGATCGGGCGCCAGCCGTACGTGATCTATGGCCTGCTGCATACCCGCGACGCGGTCAGCCCGGTCAGCCCGGCGATGGTGTGGATCTCGCTGAGCGTGTACGTGCTCGCCTACGCGCTGGTGTTCGGTTTCGGCAGTTGGTACATCCTGCGCATGCTGCGCCACGGCCCGCTGCCGCACGAGCCGGCGCCGCGCATGCAGGAGGGCGACAAGACCCCGGCGCGGCCGCTGTCGGCGGCCGACGACGACATCGAGGAGACCCGCTGATGGACATGGCGACCGTATTGCCGGTGATCTGGTTCGGCGTGATCGGCTTCGGCGTGCTGATGTACGTGCTGCTGGACGGTTTCGTGCTCGGCCTGGGCATCCTGGCGCCGTTCGCCGAGGACGAGGACCAGCTCGACCTGATGATGAACACCGCCGCGCCGATCTGGGACGGCAACGAGACCTGGCTGGTGCTCGGCGGCGCCGGCCTGCTGGCGGCGTTCCCGAAAGCCTACGCGGTGGTGCTGTCGGCGCTGTACCTGCCGGTGCTGCTGATGCTGATCGCGCTGGTGTTCCGCGGCGTGGCCTTCGAGTTTCGCTTCAAGGCGCGCAGTTCCAAGTACCTGTGGGGTTGGGCCTTCGCGCTGGGTTCGCTGTGCGCCGCGTTCTGGCAGGGCGTGATCCTGGGCGCGCTGGTGGAAGGCATGCCGCTGCAGGACGGCAAGTACCTGGGCGGGGTGCTGGGCTGGTTCAGCCCGTTCTCGATGCTCACCGGCGCGGCGGTGGTGTTCGGCTATGCGCTGCTCGGCGGCAGCTGGCTGATCCTCAAGACCGAGGGCGCGATGCAGCACATCGCCCGCACCCTGACCCGGCCGCTGGTGCTGGTGGTGGTGGTGTTCATGGGCCTGGTCAGCGCCTGGCTGCCGTTCCTGGACTCGCGGATCATGGCGCGCTGGTTCCACGACGGCAATTTCTGGTGGCTGTCGCCGGTGCCGTTGCTGGTGCTGCTCAACGCGGTGGCGCTGTGGCGTGCGGCGATGGCGCAGGGCCGCGACGCGCGCCCGTTCGTGCTGACCCTGTGCTTCTTCGTGCTTGGCTTCTTTGGCCTGGTGCTGGGCATCTGGCCGAACATCGTGCCGCCCGGGCTGACCATCTGGGAGGCGGCCTCGCCGCCGTCCTCGCAGGGGTTCGTGCTGGTCGGGCTGTCGGTGCTGCTGCCGGTGATCCTGGGTTACACCGCCTGGTCGTACCGGGTGTTCCGCGGCAAGATCACTGCCGACACCGGCTACCACCACTGACGGCGGGCCGTCGCGTTGGGCGGCGGCTTGCCAGCGGCGGCGGCGGCGGCCAAGCTACCGGCTCCCCGCGCCGTGCGGGTCATCGCCCGCCGAGTCGCCGCCCCGCATGTCCGCCGTTTCCTCCGAGATTCCCGCCGCGCCCCTGTTGCATCCGCTTGCCGTCGGCGACGCGCGGCGGCCGTTGGCCTTCGCCAACGGCGAGCACATCGACCTGGCCACCTTCCTCGGCCACGTGCGCGGCCTGGCCGCGGCGTTGCCGAGCGGCCGGCATGCGTTGAACCTGTGCGAGGACCGCTACCGCTTCATGGTCGCGTTCTGCGCGGTGGCGCTACGCGGGCAGACCTCGCTGCTGCCGTCCTCGCGCGCGCCGGCGGTGGTGGCCGAGGTGCAGCGCACCCATGCCGACTGCTATTGCCTGGGCGACCTGGCGCTGGCCGAGCCGCCGCCGCGCTACTGGCAGTTGCCGGACACGCTGCCGTCGCTGGACGGACCGATGCCGCAGCTGGCCGACGACGCCCTGGTGGCGATCGGCTTCACCTCCGGCAGCACCGGCGCGCCCAAGCCCAATCCGAAGACCTGGGGCAGCTTCCTCACCAGCACCCGCCAGGACCTGCTGGCGCTGGTCGGGCTGTGGCCGGAGACGGCGGTGCCGCAGGTGGTGGCGACGGTGCCGCCGCAGCACATGTACGGCATGGAGCTGTCGATCCTGCTGCCGCTGGTGACGCCGCTGGCGGTGCACGCCGGGCGCCCGTTCTTCCCGGAGGACGTGGCCCGCGCGCTGGCGCAACTGCCGGCGCCGCGCCTGCTGGTGACCACGCCGGTGCATCTGCGCGCGCTGGTCGAATCCGGTGTCGCCTTGCCGCCGCTGGCCGGCATCGTCTCGGCCACCGCGCCGCTGGCGCAGGAACTGGCCGCCGCCGCCGAGGCCCGCTTCGGCGGCGAGGTGCGCGAGATGTTCGGTTCCACCGAGACCTGCGTGTTCGCCAGCCGCCGCACCGCCTGCGAAGTGCCGTGGACGCCGTTGCCCGGCGTGCGCGTGGCGCCGCAGCCGGACGGCACCCTGGTGCACGCGCCGCATCTGCCGCAGCCGGTGCTGCTGGCCGACCTGATGGACGTGGACGCCGACGGCCGTTTCCAGGTGCGCGGCCGCCAGGCCGACCTGCTGGAGATCGCCGGCAAGCGCGCCTCGCTGGCCGACCTCACCCGGCGCCTGCTGTCCGTGCCGGGCGTGGTCGACGGCGCGATGCTGCAGCTGGATCCGGAGCCGGGCCAGGCGGTGGGCCGCATCGCCGCGGTGGTGGTGGCGCCGACCCTGGACGAGGCCGCGATCCTGGCCGCGCTGCGCCGCGAACTGGACCCGGTGTTCCTGCCGCGCCGGCTGCGCCTGCTCGACGCCCTGCCGCGCAACGAGACCGGCAAGCTGCCGCGCGATCGCATGCTGGCCTTGCTGGCGGCGGGCCGCGAGGACTGAGGGCGGCACGCGCCGCCATCGGCGGCGCATGCGCACTGGCGTTCTGCCATCGCCGCGGCTTGATCGCGACGGATGCACTCTGACAACGCGGTGCTGCCGCCACTCAGCGGGACACGTCGCACCTTCCCCTCGTAGGAGCGGCTTCAGCCGCGACAGGCGTTCCCGATAAGGCCCGTCGCGGCTGAAGCCGCTCCTACGACACCATGGGACGTAGCGCGCGCCGCAGCTGCCTCAACCATGCACGCCGTCGATCTCCACCGCCAGTTCGTCGCGGCAGATCACCGCGTGCAGCAGCAGGCGCGGCACGCGCTCGCCGAAACGGGCATCCAGGGCATCGGCGACCAACGGCAGGTCGCCGGGCTCGCGCACGTAGACCTTCAGGCGAGTGCCGTCGCCGAACTGCGGCGGCAGGTCCGGGGCGTGTTCGCGGGCGGCCGCGAGCAGGGCGTCGAAGTTGGCGAAGGTCTCTTCCAGCTGCGCCAGCAACTGGCCCTGGTGCATGGAGGCGTGGCCGACCACGCTGGCGGTGCCCGACAGCAGCAGCGGCATGTCGCTGCCGGCCGGCGGCAGCATCGCGCGGGCGAAGCTGGGCGGCTGCGGGCCGTACTGGCGCGGGTAGCGGTAGGCGCTGACCTGGCGCGGGTTCTCCAGCGGGGTGCCGGCCTGCGCGGCGGCCAGCCAGTAGATCTGCATCACCCGTGCGTCGTCGCAGCGGCCGACCGCGGTCGCCGCGGGCAGCTGGGTGGCGTCGAAATCGCCCAGCCCGCGCGCGCGGCCCACGCAGAAGCGCCGGTAGCGCTCGCGGTCGCCGCTGCCCAGGGTGATCGCGTCGAGGTAGTTCCAGATGCGCAGCAGGCGCGGCGTGGCGCTGCCGGACACGAAGGCAGTGATCTGGGCGTAGGCGAGCGCGGCGGCTTCCTCGATGTCCAGGTCGACCTGACGCTCGTCGATCTCGATGACGCCGAACTGCAGGCGGCCGTCGCTGGCCCAGGCGATGGCGCCGTCGCGGCCGCTGTGCACCGGCGCGTCGGTGCGCCACACCTCGAGCATGCGCGGGCCGTGCGGCTGCAGCGGCACGCGCAGGTAGCGCGGGTCCTCGTGGTAGGGCGCGGTCTCGCCGAAGCCGAACACCGCCAGCACGTGGTCCTCGCCCAGCAGCTGGCCGGGATCGGTCTCGGCGACGTAGTCCACCTGCAACTGCGGATGGCCCTGCGTGTGGTGCGGAAACTGCAGGTGCGGGCGGCTCATGGGGTATCTCCGTGCAAGGTGTCGCCGTGGAACTGTTCGCGGGCCTGGCGGCGGCGGTGGCGCCAGGCGCGCCACGCCCGCGGCAGCATCGCCACCGCGGACAGCGCATAGATGGCGCGGAACACGCGCAGGCGGCGCAGCACCGCACGGTTGTCGAAGACGTCGCCGGCGAGCATCGCCACCACTGCCTGTTCCACCTGCAGCACGTTACGCGGCTGCGCGAACAGCTCGCGCATGGTCGGCGAGGTGAAGCGGTAGATGAACCACTTGAACTCGTCCAGGCCGCCGCGCAGGTGCCGCTCCAGGCGCCGCTGCAGCCGCGCCTCGCTGGCCGGGTCGCGCAGCGCCGCGTCGACCATCGCTGCGCCGCGCTCGGCGCTGTGCATGGCCAGGTACACGCCGGAGGAGAACATCGGGTCGACGAAGGCGTAGGCGTCGCCGAGCATCAGCCAGCGCGGGCCGCTCATGCGCGTGCATTCGTAGGCGTAGTTGCCGGTGGCATGCACCGGCGCCACGCGCTGCGCGCCGGCCATGCGCTCCACGACGTCGGGGTTCAGCGCCAGGGTGCGCAGCAGGAACGTCTCGCTGTCGCAGCCCTGGCGGGTCTTCATGTACTCCGGGTCGCACACCGCGCCCACGCTCATCACGTCGTCGGGCAGCGGGATCAGCCACATCCAGCCGTGCGCGTGACGGTAGATGCTGATGTTGCCGGCGTCCTCGCCCGGGCGCCGCGCCACGCCGCGGAAATGGCCGAACAGCGCCGCCGACTGGTGCCGCGGGTTGGCGCGCTTGAGCTTGAGCTTGTTGCCGAGGAAGGTGTCGCGGCCGCTGGCGTCGATCAGGTAGCGCGGCCGGTAGCGGCGTACGCCATCGGCGCTGCGCGCCTGCACCGTCGGTGCCTCGCCGTCCAACTGGACCGCCTCGACGCGGACGCCCTCGTGCACGTCGGCGCCGACCGCGCGCGCCTGCGCGAACAGCACCCGGTCGAAGTCGGCGCGCGGCACCTGCAGCGCGAAGTCGGACTGCGCGCCCAGCGCATCCGCGAAGCGGAAGGTGTTGTAGCCGCCGGCGTCGTTGGGGAAGTCGGCGCCGAGCTTGAGCACGCTGATCGCCCGCACCTGGTCGAGCACGCCCAGCCGCTGCAGGATCGGCATGTTCATCGGCAGCAGCGATTCGCCGATGTGGAAGCGCGGGTGGTGGTCCTTTTCCAGCACGGTCACCCGCCAGCCGCGTTGCGCCAGGACGATCGCCGCCGCGCAGCCGGCCGGCCCTCCGCCGATCACCAGCACGTCGGGCGTTTCCGCCTCGATGGCGCTTGCGGTGGGAGGGGAAGCAACAGCGGGGGACGTCATCCTGAGGGAACCTGCGGGCGCAACGGCGGGGCGAAACGGCATGATAGCGTGCTGTTCGCGGGCCGATGGTTGCGCCGCAGCGCCCGATGCACCATCTTGTCGCACCCGTCCTTTCGCCTGGAAGCCCCTGGATGTCTTCGCAAACCGCCGCCGAACGTGAACTGGCCGAGCTGCTGGTCGAGAGCCTGAACCTGGAAGACGTCCAGCCCGGCGACATCGATCCGGAGGCGCCGCTGTTCAATACCGGCCTGGGGCTGGACTCGATCGACGCTCTGGAACTGGCGCTGGCGATCAGCAAGCGCTACGGCTTCCAGCTGCGCTCGGACAACGACGAGAACCGCCGCATCTTCGCCTCGCTGCGCGCGCTGTCGGCGCATGTCGAAGCCAACAAGACCAGCTGAGCCGGCCGACGCCGCGCCCTGGGCGCTGGCCCTGGGCGTGCTGCTGGCGCTGGCCTACTCGCCGCTGGCGCACTGGGCCAATGCCGCGCACCGCCCGGACCTGGCGGTGCTGGCCGGGGCGGCGCTGGTGCTGATGGTGCTGGTGGAGCCGATGGCGCGCTGGCGGCCCTGGGCCTGGGCGCTGGCCATCGCCGCGACGGTGGCGCTGGTGCCGCTGTGGCGCTCGCCGCACGCCCTGCTGCTGCTGGCCGCCCCACCGGTGCTGTTCACCGCCTGGGTGGCCTGGTTCTTCGGGCGCAGCCTGCAGCGCGGGCGCACGCCGCTGATCACCCGCATCGTCGAGGCCCTGTACCGCCAGGCCGGCATGCCGATCACCCCGGAGCAGTTGCGCTACACCCGCCGCCTGACCCTGGCCTGGACCCTGCTGTTGGTCGGGCTGACCCTGCTCAACCTGGTGCTGGCGCTGTGCGCCCAGCCCAGTGGGGTGCTGGCGCAACTGGGCCTGGCCGCGCCGCTGCCGATCAGCGACGCGCGCGCCTCGCTGTTCGCCAACCTGCTGGGCTATGGGGTCATCGGCGGCTTCTTCGTCGGCGAGTACCTGCTGCGCGGGCGCTGGTTTCCGCAGCGTCCCTACCGTAATCTGCCCGACTTCCTGCACCAGCTGGCGCGGCTGGGGCCGGTTTTTTGGCGCGATCTGTTGCGCTGACGCGCGCAGTGCAGGGGACGCAAGGGTCGTGCAGATCATCAAGGAAAACAGCAAGTTGCCGCAGGCAGGGATGCCCTCGCGCATGGCCTGGGCCGTGTGGAACGCCCTGCAGCTGGTCTTCACCCTGGCGCATACCGCGCTGGGCATCGTCGTCGCGCTGGTGCTGCTGCGGCTGACCGGGCCGCGCCTGCCGCTGCGCATGGGCGCGCGGTTCTGGGCGCCGGTGCTGCTGTTCGGCGCCGGGGCGCGGCTGCAGGTGGAGGGCCGCGAGCGGGTGGACTGGTCGCGCAACCACCTGTTCGTCAGCAACCACCAGTCGATCATCGACATCTGCGCGCTGTTCATTGCGTTGCCGGTGCCGCTGCGCTTCCTGCTCAAGGACGAGATGCTGAAGGTGCCGTTCGTGAACTGGTATGCGCGCGATACCGGCATGCTGTTCCTGGACCGCGACAGCCGCCGCGCCGGGGCGATGATGCGGCGCGAGGCGGCGGCGCTGCTGCGCCGTGGCGAGGACCTGTGCCTGTTCCCGGAAGGCACCCGCAGCCGCAGCGGCGCGCTGGCCGAGTTCAAGGCCGGGCTGCTGCAGGCCGCGATCGACGCGGGCGTGGACGTGGTGCCGGTGGCGCTGGACGGGGCGGGCAAGGTGCTGCCGCCGACCAGCCTGTTCCGGGTCCGGCCCGGCGTCATCCGGGTGCGGATCGGCACGCCGATCCGGGTGAACGGCGAGGATGGCCCGCTGAATCGCCAGGAAGTGACCCAGCGCGCGCACCAGGCCGTCCGTGCGATGCTCGAACCCAGGATATGAGTCGCCCGTATGCATTTCGTCGTCCCGCATGATCATCCCAGCCTGCCCGGTCACTTCCCCGGCCGCCCGGTGGTGCCCGGCGTCGTGGTGCTGGACCACGTGCTGCAGGCCGTCGAGGCGGCGCACGGCGCGCGCGCGCCGCTGCGCCTGCCGCAGGTGAAGTTCGTGCAGCCGCTGTTTCCCGGGCAGCCGGCGCGGGTGGAACTGGACGGTGCCGCACCGCGCTGGCGCTTCCGCGTGCTGCGCGGCGAGGACCTGCTGGTCAGCGGCGAACTGAACGCCGAGGCGGCGCCGTGAGCGCCGGCTGGAAGCACCGCCCGGAAGGCGGCGGCCGTTTCGCCCTGTGGCTGATCCGCAGCATCGCCCGCTATGGCGGCCGTGCCGTCGGGCGCCTGCTGCTGTATCCGATCACCCTGTACTTCCTGCTGGTGCGCGGCCCGGAGCGGCGCGATTCGCGGCACTACCTGAGCCGCGTGTTCGACCGCCCGGCCACGCTGCTGGAGGTGGCCCGGCACATCCACACCTTCGCCTCCACCATCCTCGACCGGGTGTTCATGCTGTGCGGGCAGATGCACCGGTTCCGGGTGCAGATCCGCGGCCTGGACCAGTTGCACGCGCAGATGGACCGCGGCCGCGGCGTGCTGATCTTCGGCTCGCACCTGGGCAGCTTCGACGCGCTGCGGGTGCTGGCCACCGAGCGCCCGGACGTGCAGGTCAAGGTGGTGCTGGACAAGGCGCACAACCCGGCGATGACCGAACTGCTGGGCGCGCTGAATCCGCAACTGGCCGCCAACATCATCGACGCCGGCATGGACAGCACCTCGATCGTCATGGCCATCAAGCAGGCCACCGACGAGGGCGCGCTGGTCGCGCTGCTGGTGGACCGGCCGCGCCCGGAGGATCCGGCGCTGCCGGCTGCGTTCATCGGCCAGGGCGCGCTGTTCCCGACCTCGCCGTGGCTGATCGCCGCCGCGCTCAAGGTGCCGGTGGTGCTGGCCTTCGGCCTGTACCGCGGCGGCAACCGCTACGAACTGGTGTTCGAGACCTTCAGCGAGGGCCTGGACCTGCCGCGCCGGCAGCGCGCGCCGGTGCTGGCGGCGCTCATCCGCGATTACGCCGCCAGGCTGGAGCATTACACCCGCTCCGCGCCCTACAACTGGTTCAACTTCTACGACTTCTGGAACAACCGCCATGCCGATGCGCCGCACCTTGCCGTGGATGCTGATACTGCTGTGCAGCGCCGCACCGCTGTGCGCCGCATCGCCTGAGGCGCCGGACGCCGACTGGATCCTGCAGAAGCTGGCGCGGCCGGCGCCGGTCAGCACCGCCTTCGTCGAACTGCGCGGCTCGGCGCTGCTGAAGGCGCCGCTGCGGGTGCAGGGCGAGTACCGCCGCCCGGACGCGCAGACCCTGGTGCGCGAAGTCACCGCGCCGTACCACGAGACCACCACCCTGCGCGGCGGCGAAGCCACGCTGGAGCGCGACGGCAAGCCGCCGCGGCGCTTCTCGCTGGCGCGCGTGCCGGAACTGGCCGGCTTGCAAAACGGCTTCGGCGCGCTGCTGTCCGGCGACCGCGCGCTGCTGCAGCAGCAGTTCAGCGTCAGCAGCAGCGGCACCCGCGAGCGCTGGCAGCTGCAGTTGCAACCCAAGGATCCGGCGATGGCCGCGCACGTGCGCAGCCTGCGTCTGTACGGCCGTGGCGCCGAGCTGCGCTGCATCGAGACCACCCCGACCAAGGGCGACGTCCAGCGCACCCTGCTGGCCGGCGCCGCGCAGGCCGCCGGCACCCTCGCCGACGGGGCTGCGCTGACCGCGCTGTGCCACGGCGACGCGGCGTGACCCCCGCACGCGTTGAGCAGGACCGGCGGCGCGCTGCCGGCCTGACGGCGGTGCGCGCGCTCGCCGATCGCGCGGCGCAGGCATGCGCGGGAACGCGGCGATGACACGTGCCCTCAGTTCGAAGATGCGCATCTCGCTGGCCCTGTTGTGGCTGGCTGTGCTGACCGTGGCCGGGATCTGGCTGGGCAACGCGCTGCAGGTGTCGGGCGATCTGCGCAAATTCATGCCGGAAGCGCAGACCCCTGCGCAAAAACTCCTGCTCGACGAACTCGGCGAAGGCCCCGGCTCGCGGCTGCTGCTGATGTCGCTGTCCGGGGCCGATGCGGCCACGCTGGCGCGCCAGTCGCAGGCGCTGCATGCGGAACTGGCCGCCCAGCACGCCGTATTCGAACTGGTCGCCAACGGCGCCGATGCCGGCCTGGATGCGATCCCGCCGCGCCTGCTGCCGTACCGCTACCTGCTCAGCGACAGCTTCGACGCCACGCCGCTGGATGCACCGACCTTGCGCGATGCGCTGCAGGCGCGGCTGCAGGACCTGGGCTCGCCGGCGGCGGCGATGGTGGAGCCGCTGCTGCCGCGCGATCCGACCCTGGAAGTGCTGCACCTGGCCGAGCGCCTGCAGCCGGCCGGCGGCCCGCAGCAGCGCGACGGGGTCTGGTTCGACCGCGCCGGCAAGGACGCGCTGCTGGTGGCGCAGACCCGCGCCGCCGGCTTCGACCCCACCGGCCAGCAGCGCGCCGTGGACGCCATCCACGCCGCCTTCGCCAAGGTCAGCGCCGGCACCAGCAGCAAGCTGACGTTGACCGGTCCCGGTGCGTTCTCGGTGGAGATCGGCGGGCGTACCCAGAACGAGGCGCAGTGGATCGGCACCCTGGATACGGTGGGGCTGATCGTGCTGCTGCTGGTGGCCTACCGCAGCTGGAAGATCCCGGTGCTGGGCGTGCTGCCGCTGGCCAGCGCCGGCCTGGCCGGGCTGGGCGCGGTGGCGCAGCTGTTCGACGGCGTGCACGGCATCACCGTGGCGTTCGGCTTCACCCTGATCGGCGTGGTACAGGACTACCCGATCCACTTGTTCAGCCATCAGCGCCCGGGCCTGGACCCGCGCGAGAACGCACGCCATCTGTGGCCGACCCTGGCCACCGGCGTGGTCTCCACCTGCATCGCCTACGTCACCTTCCTGTTCTCCGGCGTGGACGGCCTGCGCCAGCTGGCGGTGTTCACCATCGCCGGGCTGCTGGTGGCGGCGCTGACCACGCGCCTGCTGCTGCCGGCGCTGATCGATCCCTCGCCGCGCGACCATGCCGACTCGCCACTGCTGGAACGGCTGTGGCGCGGCATCGCGCGGCTGCCGCGGCCGCGCTGGTCGCTGCTGCCGCTCGCGCTGCTGGCGGCCTCGGTCATCGTGTTCGCGCCTGGGCCGTTCTGGCAGAACGACCTGTCCAAGCTGACCCCGGTGCCGGCCGAGGGCCTGGCCCGCGACGCGCACCTGCGCCAGGAACTGGGCGCGCCCGACGTGCGCTACGTGCTGGCCCTGCCGGCCGCCTCCGCCGAGGCCGCGCTGGCCGCGTCCGAACGCCTGCGCCCGCGCCTGGACGCGCTGGTGGCGCAGGGCGAACTGGCCGGCTACGACATGGCCGCGCGCTACCTGCCCAGCGCCGCCACCCAGCGCCGGCGCCAGGCCGCCTTGCCCGATCCGGCGCAGGCGCAGGCGATGACCGCCGCGGCGGTCGCCGCCACGCCGTTCCGCGCCGACGCCTTCGCGCCGTTCCTGGCCGACCTGCAGGTCGCGCGCAGCGCGCCGCTGCTGACCGCGCGCGACCTGCACGGCACGCCGCTGGCCACCACCGTCGGCGGCCTGCTGCTGGAGCGCCCGGACCGTGCCACCGCGCTGGTGTCGCTGACCGGGCTGCGCGATCCGGCGCAGCTGGCGCGCGCGGTGCAGGGCAGCGGCGCGCAGCTGCTGGACCTGAAGGACGCGTCCGAGTCGCTGGTGGCCGCCTATCGCGGCCGCGTGCTCGCCGCGCTGGGCGTGGCCGCGGTGCTGCTGGCGCTGACCGTGGCGATCGCCCTGCGCACGCCGCGGCGGATCGTGCGCGTGCTGCTGCCGATGGCGCTGACCACGCTGCTGATCCTGGCGATCCTGCGTGGCTGCGGGGTCGAACTGAACCTGTTCCACCTGATCGCGCTGATCCTGGCCGCCGGCCTGGGCCTGGACTACGCGCTGTTCTTCGACCACGCCGGCGACGACCGCGCCGACCAGTTGCGCACCCTGCATGCGCTGATCGTGTGCAGCCTGATGACCCTGCTGGTGTTCGCGTTGCTGGCGGCCTCGAGCATCCCGGTGCTGCGTGCGATCGGCAGCACCGTGGCGCTGGGGGTACTGTTCAATTTCGTGCTGGCGCTGCTGATTTCGCGCGAGACCGTCAGCGAAGCCTTGGAGAGCCGCCATGCACACTGAACCCTTGCACGGACGCGAGGCCATCGCCGCGCTGGTGCCGCACCAGGGCCTGATGTGCCTGTGGGAGGAGGTGGTGGCCTGGGACGCGCAGCGCGTGGTGGTGCGCAGCGGCGCGCATCGCCAGGCCGCGCATCCGCTGCGCAGCGGCGGCCGACTGCACGCGCTGCACCTGTGCGAATACGGCGCGCAGGCGATGGCGGTGCACGGCGGCCTGCTCGGCCGCGCCAGCGACACCCCGGTGCGTCCGGGCATGCTGGTGGCGCTGCGTGGGGTGCAGTTGCACGTCAGCGAACTGCAGGACCTGGCCGAGCCGATCGAAGGCGAGGCCGAGGTGCTGCTGCAGGCCGAGGACAGCCAGCAGTACGCCTTCCGCATCACCCATGCCGGGCAGTTGCTGGCCGAGGGCCGCGCCACGGTGGTGCTGCGCGTGGCATGACAGCGTCGGCGGCTACTGCGCTGCAGCCGCAACGTGCCTTTCCGTCGCGACGCGTCTTCCCGGGAAGTCGTGGGGCCTGACGCCTTGCCTACGAGGGCGCAGATGAACCGTTAGGATGACGGCCCATCCCATTGCGACCGAGGAGTTTCGATGTCTGCATCCCCCGCACCGCGCCGTGCCCTGGTCACCGGCGGCAGCGGCGATCTTGGTGGCGCGATCTGCCGCGCCCTGGCCGCGCAGGGCCTGCACGTGATCGTGCACGCCAACGCCAACGTCGCGCGGGCGGCGGCAGTGGTGGAGGCGATCGTCGCCGCCGGCGGCAGCGCCGAGGCGGTGGCGTTCGACGTGGCCGATGCCGAGGCCAGCGCGCAGGCGCTGGCGACGCTACTGGAGGCCGGCCCGATCCAGGTGCTGGTCAACAACGCCGGCATTCACGACGACGCGCCGATGGCGGGCATGAGCGCGGCGCAGTGGCACAAGGTCATCGACGTCTCGCTGCACGGCTTCTTCCACGTCACCCAGCCGCTGCTGCTGCCGATGGCGCGCACGCGCTGGGGCCGCATCGTCAGCGTGTCCTCGGTGGCGGCGGTGCTGGGCAACCGCGGGCAGACCAACTACGCCGCGGCCAAGGCCGCGCTGCACGGCGCCAGCCTCTCGCTGGCGCGGGAAATGGCCAGCCGCGGGATCAGCGTCAACGTGGTCGCGCCGGGCGTGATCCAGGGCGCGATGGCCGAGAGCGCATTCCCGCCGGAGACAATCAAGCAGATGGTCCCCGCCGGGCGCCCGGGCAAGCCGGAGGAAGTGGCCGCGCTGGTCGCCTTCCTGTGCTCGGACGCGGCCGCCTACATCAACGGCCAGGTCATCGGCATCAACGGCGGCATGGGCTGACCGCACGGACGACCACGCGAGCGTCGCGCCGCCACGCCGGCGGCGCAACCGCGGCCTGGGCTCAGCGGCAGACGAAGCTGGACGCCGCCTCCACGTCGCCGCCGACGTAGCGCGCCACCTGCGGATACGGGCACAGCGGCCGGCTGCGCTGGCTGCTCCAGCTGGCCGGCACCTCGGCATTGGGCGCGGCACTGCCGCTGCCGCGTGCGTTGGCGATGATCGCGGCCGGCGCCTGGCCCTGTTCGACCCAGGCCACCAGCGGGCTCAGCGCATCGAACTGGTCGGTGGCCGGTCCGCCGGCGCAATGGGCCATCGCCGGCACCGCGAACAGGCGTGCGTAGCTGGCGGCGTCGGCATCGGCCGTGCGCAGGCGGTCGTACCAGGCCGCGGTGTCGGCGAAGGAGAAGATGCCGTCGCCGGTGCCGTGGTAGATCAGCAGCTTGCCGCCGCGCTTCTTCAGCGTGGTCAGCTGGGTCTCGTTCGGCGGGGTCATGTACGACCAGGCCGATTCGCGGAAGGCGCCGGCCGTGGCGAAGATCTTCGGCGCGTCGCGGTCCATGTCGAACTGCAGCGCATAGCGCTTCAGGTCCTGCAGTACCGCCGGATCCTCCGGCGGGGTGACGAAGCCGAAGGCCACCGATCCGGGCACCAGGGTCAGCGAGGCGTCCTGCCGCCAGCCGGCCCAGTCGCCGCTGGCGATGCCCGGGTCGTAGGGGAAGGGCGCGTACAGCGGCGTGCCGGCGCTGTTGCGCACGCCGGCGTGGATGGCGCCGAGCGCGCGCTTCTGCGCCGGGGTCAGGCATTGCCCGGTGCGCCCGGCGCTGCCGCAGGTGGCGACGTCGCGATTCAGGTCGAAGCGGCGCTGGCAGGCGAGCACGTCCTGCACCATGCCGTCGCGCACCCCGTCCAGCGCATCGCAGGTGGCGACGATGCGCTCGGCCACCAGGCTGCGCTCGGCCGCGGTCAGGCCGCTGCGCGTGTCGCTGCCGCCGGCCAGCGCCGCCAGTTGCTGGGCCGCGGCGAGGTCGGCGATCGCCGCCTTGGGCAGGTGGAACCCGGGATCGCCGACCAGGATGCCGTCGTAGTCCTGCGCGTCGCGCGCGGCGGCGACCATGCCGTGGCGGCCGCCGTTGGAGCAGCCGCCGAAGTAGCTGTAGTCCGGCGCCTTGCCGTAGGCGATCTGCACCACGCGCTTGGCCATCGGGGTCAGGGCCTGCACCGCCTGGTAGCCGTAGTCCAGGCGCGCCTGCGGATCGCGGCCGAACAGCGGGTTCTGCGCGTTGCTGTGCCCGGCATCGGAACTGATGACCGCAAAGCCCATGCGCAGCGGGTTGTCGCGCTGGCCGCCGCCGCCGATGTCGCCGAGCGCGGGGACCACGTTGCCATCCAGGCCGCCGTTGGCCTGGTAGAAGAAGCGCCCGTTCCACGCCGCCGGCAGGCGCATCTCGAAGCCGATCGCGTAGGACTGGCCGTCCGTGCCGACCCGTTCGTGCATCAGGCCGGTGATCTGGCAGTGCGCGCCGATCGGCTGGCCGGCCACTTGCAAAGTGCCGGCGGCCACGCTGCGCACCGCGGTGAAGCGGGTGCCGGGATAGGCGAGCCGGCTCGCCAGCGCGTCGCAGGATTGTTGCAGCGGCGCCGGGGTGGCCGGTGCGCGCGGGGCCGCCTGCGCGTGGGCGGTGGTGGACGTGGCGGCAAGAGCGGCCAGTGGCAGGGCCAATGCGAGCAGCGTGGAGCGCATGCAGTTCTCCTGGGGGACGCGCCGGGCGCGGCGGGCCTGTGTCGCGCCGGTGGCGCCGGGGCGTCAACCGGCACCCGTGCGAAAACACGAATGCGTGGGCGATATTCGCCCCGTGTGACGTGCGCCGCGCAATGGAGGCCCACGCGGGGCATGTTGCGACGGCGGGCGGAGCGCGTGTTGTTGCAGGGCGGCATGGCCCTGCGCGTGGATCAGGCGGCGTCCGCGTACCAGGCGGGCGACAGCACCGGCAGCGGCGTCGCCGCATCGCGGCAGGCGTCCAGCAGGCCGTGGTCGGCCAGCGTGGGATGCTGCTGGCGGGCACGCGCCAGGATCTCTCCGGCCAGTTCCGCCATGCGCGCGACGTTGCCGTGCAGGCGGGCGACGAACGCGGCCTCGTCCAGCCGGTCGCTCAGCGCGCGATTGAGTTCGTGGAACCAGCCGATCAGGTACTGGTCCAGCAGGCGCCCGTCGGCCACCGCCGCGGCCTGCGCGCGGTTGGCCGCGCCCCAGTCGCGCAGCAGCGCCTGCATGCCCAGGTTGAGCGCGCGGGCCTGCTGCAGCGCTGGGCGCAGCCGGCCCAGTACCGCCAGGTCGGCGATGCGGTCGGTGCAGTACAGCGGCGCCAGCAGCGACCAGTAGTAGGTGTAGTCCCAGATCACCTTGACCGGCATCACCTGGGCGTCGCCGAACAGCGGGTACTGGTCCTGGTAGAGGGTCAGGGTGTTCTCGTAGAACGAGAAGTACAGCTGCTGGTACAGCTCGGCATACGGCGCGATGTCGCGCCCGGCGCGCTCGCGCCCGATCAGTTCGCAGATGTAGGTGTTGCTGATGGCGATGAAGTCGCTGCCCGGGGAATAGAACGGGTCCAGGAACACCCCGGCCTCGCCGGTCAGCGCCCAGCGCTGCGCCGAGAACACCTGCTTGCAGCCGTAGGAGAAGTCGCGCAGGAACAGGAAGTCCTGCACCGTGTGTTCGCTGCGCTCCAGCGTGCTGGCCACCTGCGGCTGGTGCGTGCGCAGCCAGTCCATCGCCTTGGCGTGGGTGTTCATGGTCTCCAGCGGATGCAGGGCGGCATCGCAGACGATGCCCAGCGAATGCGCGCCGGAGGACAGCGGGATCAGCCAGAACCAGTAGCCGGGGCCGCACATGTGGTTGGTCGAGCGCCAGCGGTCCGGCGGCGTGCAGCGCTGCAGCCAGGCGCTGTCCTGCGACCAGCCGTTGGGATCGACCAGCCCGTCCACTCGCCACCACACCGCGTTGGCCTGGTGTGCGTTGTCCTGGGCCAGGCCGAGCTTGCGCTTGAGCAGGCCGGCGCGGCCGCTGGCGTCGATCACCCAGCGCGCCTGCAGGTGGGCGTCGACGCCGTCGCGGCTGTAGCGCACGCAGTGCTCGCCGTCGTCCTCGGCCAGGTCGACGCCGCGTACCGTGCTGCCGTCGAGGAATTCCACGCCCATCTCGCGCGCGCGCTGCCCGAGGAAGTTCTCGAAGCGGCCGCGGTCGATCTGCCACGACGGGGTTGGCAGCAACTGGCTCACGCCCAGCTCGGTGCACTGGTCGATGTCCGCGCGCCCGTCGGAGAAGAAGAAGCGGAAGCCGAACTTGCGGATCTGTTCGGCATCCAGGTGCTCGCGCAGGCCCAGCACTTCGGCGAAGTAGTGCGCGCCGATCTCCACCGAGGATTCGCCGACCTTGAAGGCGGCCTCGCGCACCGGGTGCGCGCGCCGTTCCAGCACGCGGATGCGCAGTTGCGGGTCGCGCTGGCGCAACTGCAGCGCCAGGGTCAGTCCGGCCAGCCCGCCGCCCAGAATCGCCACATCCGCCTGCGCTGCATTCATGTCGTCTTTTCCTTGGCGACGGCCAGGGGGGCCGTGTCGAGGGTGCCGTCGGCGTCGTCGATCAGCACCGGGTTGGCGCGGGTGCGTCGGTACTCGCGTACCACGTGCCCATAGGTCCATACCTGCACGATCACGTGCGAGGTGATCTTCCACAGATCGCGCACCAGCCGGAAGTGGCTCTTGCGGAACGTGCCGGGGGTCTGGTTGGCGTAGCGGGTCTCGATCGGCACCGCCACCACCCGCGCGCCGGCCTGGCGCGCCGCGGAGATCAGCAGCTGCGCCTCGAACACGAAGCCTTCGCCGGGCACGTCGGGCAGGGTGTAGACCGACTGCGGATACAGGCGCTGGCCGCTCTGGCTGTCGACCAGGCGGAAGCCGCAGCCCCAGGCGATGCCCCAGTCGCCGAAATCGTTGCCGATGCGGCGGATCGGCGGCTGGCTGGCGCGCTTGCGCAGGCGCGCGCCCACGATCACGCAGCCGGGATGGCGGTTGGCCGCGGCCAGCAGCCGCGGGAAGTCGGCGGCGCTGTGCTGGCCGTCGCCGTCCATGGTCATCACCGCGCGCGCGCCCTGGCGCTGCGCCTCGGCGAAGCCGCTGCGCAGTGCCGCCCCCTTGCCGCGGCGTTGCGGATGGCGCAGCAGGGTCACCGGCAGGTCGGCGATGCAGTCGCTGGTGCCGTCGTCGGAGCCGTCGTCGACCACGATTACCCGCGGGCAGTGTGCCAGCGCGGCGCTGACCACCTCGCGGATGCGCAGCCGTTCGTTCAGGGCCGGAATCAGGATCGCGGCGTCGGCGGCGGTCAGCGGCGTGCGGCTCATGCGCGCAGCTCCACCTGCAGGCAGCGGCCGCCGCCGGCGTCGAGCACGCAGCCGCTGCCGCCCAGCGCCAGCGCGTCGAACAGCGGCAGCATCGGCGCCATCGCGTTGCCCGCGGCGTGCCGCGCCAGCGCGCCATCGCCGGCCGGGGCGGTGCCGTCGCGCAACTGCGCGTGGAGCTGCGGCTTGCCGTCGCGCGTGCCGGCGCTCAGCACCAGCGCACCGCCGAGCAGGCCTTCGCTGCGCGCGATGCGGCCCAGCGCGCCCACCGAGCGGCTGTCGTAGCCGACCAGCAGCACTGCGTCTTCGCCCGCGGCCAGTTGCGACAGCGCTTCCAGCAGGCCCTGCGCGAAGCTGCCCGAGTGCGCACTGATCGCGGTCGCCGCGGCGGTGGCGCCGGCGCCGATGGTCCAGTAGCCGGCGGCGGCGTTGTGCACCGAGTTGTGGAACTTGGTCGGCGAGACCGACAGCGGTTCGCTGGCCAGGGTGGTGCACATGTAGTCGGTGATCGCCAGGTCGCCGTGGGTGGAGGTGAACACCGACGGCAGCGTGGCCGGGTCGCGGCCGGCGTGCTGGCAGGCGGCCAGCGCCGCGTCCAGCGACACCGCCACGGTGTCCGGCGCGCGGCGGCGCTCGTTGGGCGCCAACAACTGCGGCGACGGCCGTGCCGGCGTCTCCTGCAGCACGCCTTCGCCGCGGGCGAACGCCTGCGCCAGCGTCCACGACGGCAGCCCGGGCGCCCAGAAACCAATGCCTTCGATCGTCGCGCTCAGCATCGGCATGTTCATGCGCGGCCGAACAGCAGCGAGCAGTTGTTGCCGCCGAAGCCGAAGGAGTTGTTCATGGCGTAGCGGACCTGTGCATGGGCGGTGGCGAAGCGGATCTGCGGGCCGCAGGCGGGATCGGGCAGTTCGCTGTTGAGGGTGCCGGGCAGCAGGCCGTCGCGCAGCGCCAGCAGGGCGAACACCGACTCGACGATGCCGGCGGCGCCGAGCGTGTGCCCGGTCCAGGCCTTGGTCGAACTGGCGTGCAGGGTTGGCGGGAACAGCGCCGCCACCGCGGCGGCCTCGACGCTGTCGTTGGCTGGGGTCGCGGTGCCGTGCAGGTTCAGATACCCGACCTCGGCCGGATCCACCCCGGCACGTTGCAGCGCGCCGCGCATCGCCAGGCCGGCGCCCAGCCCCTGCGGATGCGGCGCGGACATGTGGTGGGCATCGCTGGATTCGCCGTAGCCGCACAGCAGCGCCTGCGCCGGCGGCGCGTCGGCGGCATCGGCGCGTTCCAGCAGCGCGTAGCCGCCGGCCTCGCCCAGCGACAGCCCGACCCGGCGCACGTCGAACGGCCGGCACGGCTCCGGCGACACCACCTGCAGCGAGTTGAAGCCGAACAGCACGCTGCCGCACAGCGTGTCCACGCCGCCGACCAGCGCCGCATCGACCACGCCGGCGGCGATCAGCCGCGCCGCCTGGGCGAACACCTTGGCGCTGGACGAGCAGGCGGTGGCGACGGTGATGCACGGGCCGCGCAGGCCGGTGGCGGCGCGCACGAAGTCGCCGAGCGAATGCGGGGTGTGCACGATCGGCCGATCCAGGTCGGCGGGCAGGCGCGGGCCGTCCGCATCGTGATCGAGCCGGGTGTAGGCCTCCTCGCTGGCGCCGATGCTGGAGGTGGAGGTGCCCATCACCACCGCCACCCGGTCGGCGCCATGCCGCTGCGCCGCGGCGGCGACCGCGTCGGCCATGCCGTCCTGCTGCAGCGCCAGCCAGGCCAGGCGATTGTTGCGGCATTCCCATGCGGCCAGGGCATCCGGCAGCGCGGCGGTTTCCAGCCCGTCCACCCGGCCGATCCAGCATTCCAGCGGTTGCGGACCGAAATCGTTGCGACGCAGGCCGCTGCGGCCCTCGCGCAGCGCCGCGGCCTGGGCCTGCAGTCCGCTGCCGAGCGCATTGGTCGCGGTGTAGGCACGGATGGCCACGGGAGCCATGCGGGGCGACGAGGACGCTTCGGTCACGCGGTATTCCATACAAGGACAATTACCGCAGTATATCGACGCATTCGGTCATGCCGTGAAACGCCAACGACGCGAACGTGAATGGCGCGCTTGCCCTGGATCCGTTCAGCGCACGGCCGGCGTGCGCTTTCGCCGCTGGCGCATTTCCTCCACAATCGCTTGCCTTTCCACGCCAGGCGCACGCCACGGGCATGCAAGCCTACGTCTACAAAAGCCAACGCAAGCCGGACACCTATCTGTATCTCGCCGCCCGCGACGACTTCGGCCGGTTGCCGCCGGCGCTGCTGGCGTCGCTGCAGCCGCTGGCGTTCGTGCTCGAGGTGGCGTTGACCGCCGAACGCACGCTGGCCCGCGCCGATCCGGCCGCGGTGCGCGCCAACCTCGCCGGCTGCGGCTTCCATCTGCAATTGCCGCCGTCTCTGCCCGGCACCACCGATCGACACGATGACTGACTCCTTTCTCCGCGCGCGCGCGCCGATGCTCGCCGCCGCGCTGGGTGCGGTGCTGGCGCTGGCCGCCGGATTCGGCCCGCTGGCCGCCGCCCTGGGCGCCTGGCTGGCGCAGCCGGCGTTCGCGCTGGCGCTGTCCTGGCACCGCGGCAGCCGGCCGCGTCCGCGTGCCGCGCGCGAGCTGATCGGCGCGGTGGCGCCGCTGCTGGCGCTGTGGGCCGGCGGCATGGTGCTGGTCGCGGTGCTGGTGGCCTGGCCGCTGGCGGCCCTGCACGACAGCGGCAGCCTGGCGGCCGCGCTGGCGCTGAGCGTGGCCGCCAGTGCCGCACTGCTCGGCCTGTGGCGGACCTGGCCGCTGTGGCACGCCAGCGACGGCGAGGACGGCGCGCTGGGCGCGCGCTGGCACGCGCTGGCGCAGCAGGACGTGCAGGCCTGGCGCGGACTGGCGGTGGCCGCGCTGGTGCTGGTGCTGGCCGGGCTCGGCGTGGTGCTGGCCTGGCCGGGACTGCTCGCCGCCGCTGCGCGCTGGCCGCTGGCGCTGGCCTATGCGCTGCTGTCGCCGCTGCTGCATGCCGGCCTGCAACGGGTGGCACCGCCGCAGACGCTGACCCCGCCGGTGTCCTCCGCCGACCTGTTCGCCGAACTGAGCGCCAACACCGCGCCGCGCGCCGACGAGCCGGCGCCCGCACAGGACGAATTGCATGCGGCGCTGTACGACGCTGCCCGCGGCGGCCGCGTCGACCGCGCGCTGCAGTTGCTGCAGGCCGGTGCCGATCCGCATGCGCTGCCCGCTGCCGAGTGGCGCGACCAGCGCAGCCTGCCGGTGCTGGCCGCGGTGCTGCCGGACCTGCGCCTGCTGCGCGAACTGATCGTGCGCGGGGTCGACGTCAATCGCCCGCACCTGGGCATGACCCCGCTGCTGGCCGCCACCCGCGACAGCTGGCACGGCCGCCCGGAAGCGGTGATGACCCTGCTCGCCAACGGCGCCGACCCGCGCGCCAGCGACGGCGACGGCAACACCCCGCTGCATCACGCCGCGCGCAGTTCCGACCCGGGCGTGGCCGCGCTGCTGCGCGACGCCGCCGCCGAACTGGACGCGGCCAACCGCGACGGCCTGACCCCGCTGGCGGTGGCCTGCCAGGTCGGCAACTGGCGCATGGCCAAGTTCCTGCTCGAGCGCGGCGCCAAGCCGGAGCCGGCCGACGCCAGCCCGGTGCTGCTGGCCGCCGCCGGCACCGAGGAAGACGATCCGGCCGGCGTGCAGTTGCTGCTCAAGCACAAGGCGCGGGTCGATGCGCGCGATCGCCAGCGCCGCAGCGCGCTGCACGAGGCGGCGCAGGCCGGCCACGTGGAGATCGTGCAGGCCCTGCTCGGCGCTGGCGCCAACCTGGAAGCGCGCGACGCGCTGGGCCGCACGCCGTGGCTGGAAGCCGCCCGCCACGGCCGCGTGGCGGTGCTGGAACGGCTGCTGCCGCACAAGCCGGACGTGGTTGCGGTCGATGGCGACGGCCGCAACGCGATCCTGCTGGCTTGCACCGCCGATCACGTCGCCCCCGGCCTGATCCGGCGCCTGCTGGAGCTGGGCGTGGCGCCGGCGCAGCCGGACCAGAGCGGCCGCCGCGCGGTCGACCTGGCCGCCGAGGCCGGGCGCTGGGCGATCGTGTCCGCGCTGGACCCGGACTATCCGCTGCCGGCCGCGGTCAGCGACGGCCAGGGCGAGACCGGCCCCGCCGGCCTGCCCGACCGGCCGCCGCTGGAACTGCTGCGCGAAGGCCTGCAACTGGGCCAGCCGCGCGGCGGCCTGGCCGCGCTGGCGCGGCTGTGCGCGGCCGAGGAACTGGGCGCGCTGCTGCACGATGCGCCGCTGGCGCTGAACGCGCAGGCGGTGGACTGGCTGCTGGCGCACGGCGCCGAGCCGGAGGTGCTCGATGCCTGTGGCGATACCCCGATGTTCGCGCTGCTCTCGCGTGGCGTGGAGGCGGTGCCCAGCCTGCAGGCGATGCTGCGCCACGGCGTGTCGCCGGCCGGCCGCGGCGGCCTGACCCGCCTGCTCGCCGCCTGCGCCCAGCACGATCACGCCTCGCGCGCTCTGGAACAGTTCGCCCTGGAACTGCTCGAGCGTGGCGCCGATCCGTTCGCGCCGTCGCCGGCCGGCGATCCGCCGCTGTCGCTGGCGGTGCGGCTGGGCTGGCTGCGCCTGCAACTGCAACTGCTCGAGCGCGGCGCCGACCGCGAGGCCCGCGACAGCCACGGCATGACCGCGCTGCACCTGGCCGCTGCGCTGGGCCGCGAGGCCTCGCTGAAACTGCTGATCCAGCAAGGCGCTTCGCCGGACGCGCGCGCCGCCGACGGCCAGACCCCGCTCGGCGTGGCCCTGGCCAGCGGCCGCCGCGACCTGGCCGACTGGCTGGACTGGCGCACCTGGCCGCTGCCGCGGCGCCCGCTGCGCGAGGCCGACGTGCCGGCCGCGGCGATGGTCGGCGATGCCGAGGCGATCCGCCGCCTGATCGACCTGGGCCTGCCGGTGGATGCGGTGGACGCGCAGGGCTGCACCGCGCTGCTGCGCGCTGCCGGCGGTGGCCATGCCGCAGCGGTGAAGCTGCTGCTGTCGCGCGGCGCCGATCTGCAGCACGCCGCGGCCAGTGGCGCCACGCCGCTGTCGGCGGCGGTGAGCATGCGCCAGACCGAGATCGTCGCCGCCCTGCTGCAGGCCGGCGCGCAGATCGAACACCGCCTGCCCGGCGGGGTCACCGTGCTGATGCTGGCCTGCGCGCTGGGCCTGCCCGACATCGCCGCGCGGCTGCTGGCCGCCGGTGCCGACGTGCATGCCGGCGACGCCCAGCAACTGGCGCCGCTGCACTGCGCGGCGCTGTACGGCTTCACCGCGCGCGACAAGACGCGCCTGCTGGCGTTGCTGGACACCTTGCTGCTGGCCGGCGCCGAGGCCGACCGCGGCTCCGCCGGCGGGGTGACGCCGCTGCTGTTGCTGCTGGGCGCGCGCGCCGAACCGGGCACGGCCTGTGAGGAGCCGGTGGTGCTGGCCGGCGTCGAGCGCCTGCTCGACGAGGACGTCAGCCTGGAGGTGCAGGATCCGCGCGGCTTCGGCCCGCTGCACCTGGCCGCGCTGCACGGCCTGCCGCTGCTGGTGCAGCGCCTGCTGCGCGCCGGCGCCGATCCGGAACTGCGCGACACCTTGAACCGCACCCCGCGCGAGATCGCGGTGATGCGCGGCTTCGTCGACGTCGCCGGGCAGTTCCAGCCGGCGCTGCCGGGGGTGTCGTCGATGGCGCGGTTCCTGCGCGAGAGCCGCTAGCGCTCTTCCTTCTCCCAGCGGGAGAAGGTGGCCCTGAGGGCCGGATGAGGGGAGGGCGCCGCCGCGCCTCGCCCATTGCACCGCGTCTCGTGCCGCACCCTCACCCCGATCCCTCTCCTGGTGGGAGAGGGGGCTTGCGGCAGCGCGGTGCGCCGCAGCGCCCAAAAAAATGCCCGCCGGAGGGCGGGCGAGTGCGTCATGGTGGGTACGTCGCTGCTGTCGGAACCGCTGCGGGAGGGCCGCCTCCCGCGCACGTGGCGCGGCGGCAAGCGGCACCGCCGCGCGGTTTGGCGTTACTGCCGCGCCACCACGGTCAGGCCGCTGTAGCTGCCGCTCAGGCGCACGTAGTAGGTCGTGGCGCTGGACGGAGTGAGGCGCACCGTCTGCGTGGTGCCGGCACGGGTGGACCGCGCGTCGTAGCTGCTGCTGGTCGGCGTCTTGCCCGCCGACACGTACATCGCCACGTTGCCGGTGCCGCCGAAGGTCATGAAGCTCACCACCGTGCCGGCCGCGGCCTGGAAGCTGTACAGCCTGTCGCCGCCCTGGCTGCCGACACCACGCATCTCGACCTTGTTGACCAGGGTCTTGGTCGGCGGCACGCAGCTGCTGTCCGAGGGATCGCACGGCGGGGTGGTGGCCATCTGCAGCAGCATGTCGATGTCCAGGATGCCGGCGCCGATCGGCGTGGTGGTCGGGATCGCCACCGGGAACGGCCGCGCGCTGGCGCGCAGCAGGTCGCGCATGCCGGTCCAGCTGAGCGGGGTCTTGGCCACGCTCTGCACCATCGCCACCGCCGCGGCCACGTGCGGGGACGCCATCGAGGTGCCGGCCATGCCGCCGATCTGCCAGTCGCTGGTCGGGCTCTGGGTGCCGCCGTTGAGCACCTGGAAGATGTAGCCGTTCGGGTTGCCGTCGACGTCGCCGCCGCCACCCGGCGCGGCAATGTCCACGCGGGTGCCGTAGTTGGAGTAGCTGGCGCGGCCGCCATTGACCCGCGAGGCGCCGACGCTGATGACGCCGTTGCAGGACGACATGGTGTAGGTCCCGGCATCGGCATTGGAGTTGCCGGCGGCGACCACGATGATCGTGCCCTTGGCGTTGATCTGGTCGATCGCGTCCTGGTAGATCTGCGGGCAGGTGTCCGGGCCACCGCTGCCCAGGCTCATGTTGATCACCTCGGCCGGGTTCGGATTGGTCGGCAGGCCGGCCACCGGCAGGCCCGCGGCCCACAGCATGCCGTCGGCGATGTCGCTGCCGAAGCCGCCGCAGGAGCCGAGCACGCGCACCGGCACGATCTTGGCGTCGTAGGCCAGGCCGGCGGTGGCCAGGTTGTTGTTGGTGACCTGGGCGATGGTGCCGGAGACATGGCTGCCGTGCCACGAGCTCGGCTCCGCGGCGTTGCCGGACCCGCCCAGCGCATTGCAGTAGTCGGCCTCGACCCAGTCGCCCAGATCGTAGCCGCCGGCCGCGCGGCCGTCGGTGTCGCGGCGCGAGACGCGGTGGTCGGTGATCATGTCGTAGCCGGGCAGCACGTTGGCGGCCAGGTCCGGGTTGTCCTTGACCACGCCGGTGTCGACCACCGCCACCACCACGCCCTTGCCGGTGGAGCGGGTCCAGGCGGCTTCGGCGTTGACCCCGCCGACCGGGTCGTGGAAGTTCCACTGCAGCTTGGCGTAGGCCGGATCGTTGGGCGTGGTGGAGGCGGCGGCCGCCATCGCCGCCGGCAGGCGCACGCTGGCCTCGTCCAGGCGCCGGTACAGGCGGTCGACCTGCACCGACACCACCGACGGGTCGGCCTTGAGTTCGTTGATGAAGGCGGTGCGTTCGCTGTCGCTGAGGTGACGCGAGGTCTGCACCACGTGCCAGCCCGGCACCGCCATGTCGCGCAGCACCTTGGCGCTGACCGCGCTGCGCAGCGTCAGGCCGTTGCTGGCGATCTGCGCGCGCTGCATGCCGCTGCGCGCCACCGCGCTGCTCAGGGTGGTGGCGAGCAGGCTGCGCGCCTGGGTGCCGCCGTCGCGAGTCTTGACGATGAAGCGCTGCCCCAGGTCGCCAGGGGTGGCCGATTGCGGCACCGGGCCGTGCACGCCCCCCAGGCCGATGGTGGGCGTGGCCGCCTGCGCGGCGCCGGCGAACAGGATGGCGGCGAGGGCAGCGGCGAGCGAATTGGAAGACATCATCTGCAGATCCTGGAAGAGAAGTGAGAAGAAAGAAAACGGCGGCGCACGCGGCGCCGCGTTGGGTCACAGGTCAATGCCCACGCCGATGCCGGCCGAGGACTCGCCGCTGCTGAAGGCGCCGCCCAGGCTGAACGAGGCGCGCTCGCCGAGCTTGCGGGCGTAGCCGACCGACAGCGCCTGCTGCCCGCCCTGGAAGCCGGCGCCGACCGACACGCGCCCGCGCGGGCTCTGCGTGCCGGCGGCGTTGACCGCCATGTTGAGCATCGCCGCGCTCATCGCGCCCAGCTTGTCCATGCGCCGGTCCATGCCGTCGAGGCGGTGTTCGGTGTCGGTGCGCAACTGGTTGAAGCTGTCGTCCAGCGCGGTGATGCGGGTGTTGGTGTAGGCGTTGGCACTGCTCAGGGTGGCGCTGTTGCCCGCGCGCATCTGCGCCACGTTGACCGCGTCGGTGTCGGCGCTGCCGGCGGCGACGTTGGCGACCTGGCGCTCGTTGCCGGCGCTGCCCACCGACACCGTGTTGGCGCGGTTGGCGACCGCGCCCTGGCCAAGCGCCACCGAGTTCGCGGCGCTGGCCGAAGCGCCCTGGCCCAGCGCGGTGGCCGAGGCCGCCGACGCGTTGGCGCTTTCGCCCAGCGCCACCGCATTGGTCGCCACCGCGGCGACGCGGGCGTTGGCGCCGACCGCGGTACTGCCGTCGGCGTTGACCGTGGCGTTGCCGCCGATGGCGGTGTCGTTGGGGCCGTAGGCCAGCGCCTGCGCGCCCATCGCCAGGCCGTTGTTGCCGTTGGCGGTGGCCCCGGAGCCCACGGCCACGGCATTGGTGCCGGCACCGGTGCTGGGCGCGGTGGCCGCGCCGCCGCCGTCGCCGACGCTGATGCCGCCGGAGCCGCCGAGGGTGTTCAGGCGGTTGCCGAAGCCGGTCAGCGCGGTGTCCAGCGCACCCATCGCCGAGCCCAGGTCGGTGTAGTGGTTGCCCTGCACCAGGTAGTTGCCGCCGATCAGGGTGCCGTTGGCGTCGACCACGCTGCCGGCGCCGAATGCGGCGGCGACGTTGCGCAGCTGCGCCAGGTTGACCGCATCGGTGTCCAGGGTGCCGGCGGCCAGGTTGGTGAGCTGGCGCTCGCTGCCGGCCGCGCCGATGGACACGGTGTTGTCGCGTTCGGCGACCGAGCCGGCGCCCAGCGCTACGCTGCGGTTGGTGATGGTCGTTTGGTCGTTGACGAACTTCGAGTTGCCGACGCGGGCGCCGGGGCCGATCGCGATCGACTGGTCGCCGAACACGTCCGCGCCGGTGCCAACGGCGATGCTGTCGTAGAACAGCACCGGGGTCTCGCGGAAGAACTCGCCGTTCCACACCATTCCCCCGCCCAGGGCCAGGCTGCGGGTGCCGCCAGCCCAGGAGCCGTTGCCCAGCGCGGTGGAGCCGACGCCGAGGGCGAGCGCGGCCGGGCCGACCGCCGTGCCGTCGTCGCTCTGTGCGAACGCGCTGGCGCCCATGGCCACGCTGTGGGCGCCCCAGGCGCGCGCGCCGTTGCCGAAGGCGCTCGCCCACTCGGCGGTGGCCTGGCTCTGTGCGCCGACGGCCACGGCCGCGTACTGGTTGGCCACGGCGGTGGAGCCCACGGCCACGGTGCGGTTGGCGCTGGCCTCGGCCAGGGCGCCGACCGCGGTGGAACTGTAGGCAGTGGCCAGCGCGCCACCGCCCAGCGCGGTCGACATCGGACCGGTGGCCTGGGTCGCCTGCAACTGCATGCCTTCACTGCTCAAGCCGTCTTCGCCCACGTCGACGAGGCCGCCGACGGCGACGCTGGAACGGTCGCTGGCGATCGCGCCGGCACCGGCGGCCACGTTGAACTTGCCGCTGGCCTGCGCGCCGGCGCCCAGTGCGGTCGCGGCCATGCCGGTGGCGGAGGTCTGCTGCAGGATCGTCACGCCGCCGGACAGGTACGAATAATCCACATCGAGCATGCCGCCGACGGCGGTGGTGGAGATCTCGGTGGCCAGGCTGTTGTGGCCCACCGCCACCGCGTGGTTGGCATAACCGACCGCACCGCCGCCGAGCGCGATGGCCCCTGTCCCCACCGCCGAGGCGGCCTCGCCGGCGGCCAGCGCTTCGTCGCCGTCGGCCTCGGCGCCGGCGTTGCTGTCGGCGCCGCCGGTGGCCTTGAAGTAGACGCTGGGATCGTAGGTGGTCGCGGCCGGGGTAGCGCTGGCGTCGCTGGCCGTGGCGTCGGTGCCGGTGGACTGGGCCGTGCCGGCCGCCGTTGTCGTGGTGGCGGGCGTCTGCGCCATCGCCGTCGAGGTCAGGCACAGTGCGCAGGCCAGGGCCAGGGTGCTGGTCGCACGGGGCATTGGATGACGGGCGGCGGCGCCGCGCGGGGAAGTGCAATCGTTCATGGCGATCTCGGGCTGGGAAACGGCAGGGCAGAAGGTGACGTCGGCGGCGCGTGTGCGCCTCCGCATCGGTCAGGAGTGATCTGGGAGCCGCGCCGTCGTCCCCAGGCGCGTTCCGTCATGCGAACTTAGGCCCGCCGTCACCGGCTTGTCACCTGCAAGTTCTCGCATGATCATCATCGGATTCTCACTGAACGGGAATGGAGCACGGCGGCATGGCGAAGGCGTTCTGGAACTGGCTGGGCCGCGCGCCGCTGATGGACGAGGTGGATCGGCGCAATGCGCGGGTGATCCAGTTGCTGCTGCTGTTCCTGGCGGTGACCATTCCGGCCACGCTGGTGATCGCGCTGGTGCTGGCGTGGCCACAGCTGCGCGGGCAGCCGATGCAGCCCGGCCTGCTCATCTCGCTGACCATGAGCCTGCTGATCGGGGTGTGCGCGGCGATCGGCTTCGTGCGCGTGCGCCATGGCGCCTTGCGCGGTGGCGTGCGGCTGCTGCTCGGGGCGATGCTCGGGTCGCTGCTGGTCAATGCCGCCATCCATGGGTTCCAGCGGCAGTTGCCGGACCAGCTGGCGCAGATGCTGGTGCTGATCCTGGCCGGCCTGGTGCTCGGGCGCCGCGCGCTGTGGGTGACGTTCGCAGCGCTGCTGCTGATGCTCGGCGTCGGCGTCGGCCATGACGCGCTGCTGGAGCTCGCCGACACGCCCGCCCAGGCGTTCTTCAATGTGTTGCCGGTGCTGTTCAGTTACCTGCTGGTGGCGCTGCTGCTGGACCGCACCACCGAGGCGCTGCGCGAGAGCCTGCGCGAATCCAATGCGCGCGGCCAGCGCCTGCAGCAGGAGATGCAGGAGCGCGAACGCGCGCAGACCCAGCTGATCCACGCGCAGAAACGCGAGATCACCGAGCGCATGGCCAGCGGCCTGGCCCACGACTTCAACAACATCCTGGCGGTGATGTCCGGCTTCGCCGCCGCACGCCACGACGACGATCTGGCCGGCGACGCGCAGCGCATCGCGCAACTGGAGGACAGCCTGGCGGCGGTGGAAGAGTCGGCCGAGCGCGGCATGACCATCGTGCGCCGGCTGCTGCGCTTCAGCCGCCGCGATGCCGAGCATGTCGAACGTTTCGACGCCGCGGCCGCGGTGGAGGCGCTGCAGCCGATGCTGCGGCAGTTGCTGGAAGCGCGGATCGTGCTGCGCTGCGCGCTACCGGCGGCACCGGCGCCGATCCGCTTCGAGCGCAGCCAGTTCGACCTGATGCTGCTGAACCTGGCGTCCAACAGCCGCGACGCGATCGCCGACCGCGGCCATTTCGACATCGCCGTGTCCAGCACGGAGGAGGGCACCGTCATCGAGATCGCCGACGACGGCCACGGCATGCCGGCGGAGGTGGCCGCACAGGTGTTCGAGCCGTTCTACAGCACCAAGCCGGCCGACCGCGGCACCGGCCTGGGTCTGGCGGTGGTGCGCGACCTGGTGGTGCGTGCCGGAGGCCGCATCCAGGTGCACAGCACCGTGGGCGTGGGCACGCGCTTCCGCATCGTGCTGCCGCATGCCGATGCGGTGCCGGCGCCTGTGTCGGTGCCGGCGTAGGGACTGGGCGGCCTCGCCGGCCCGCGCAACGCGCCACGCGACGCGCGCCGGCGAGGGGCGCGTCAGCCGGCGGGATCGAAGATGTAGCCCTGGCCGTGCACCGCGGCCAGCGGCAGCGGTTCGCCGCAGCGGCGCTGCACCTTGCTGCGCAGGCGGTGCACCATCGAATCCAGGCGGTGCGCGTCGAAGTCATAGACGCGGTCGGTGAGCGCGGCGATCAACGCCTCGCGCGCCACCAGCAGGCCCGGTTGCTCGAGCAGGCGCAGGCACAGCCGGCGTTCGCTGCCGGTCAGCGCGGCCGCAGCGCCGGACGGCGACAGCAGGCACCAGCCGTCTTCGCTGACCTGCCAGCGTCCGCGCGCCGGCGCCGCGGGCAGGCGCCCGCTCACGCGCCGCGCCAGGCTGTGCAGGGTCGCGGCCAGCAGGTCGATTTCCACCGGCTTGGACAGATAAGCGTCGGCGCCACCGGTCAGGCCGCGGATGCGGTCCTCGGTCTGGCCCAGGCTGGTCAGCATGACGATGCCCAGGTCCGGATACTGCTGGCGCAGCGCGCCGGCCAGGGTGAAGCCGTCGGTGTCGGGCAGGCCGACATCCAGCACCACGATCTCGGCACCTTCGCGCTGCACCCGTTGCTGCAGTTCCGCGCCGGTGCCGCAGCCATCGGCGGCGAAGCCGAAGCGGCGCAGGCCCGGCACCAGGATGCGATCGCGCAGTATCGGATCGTCCTCCAGGACCAGGGTGCGCAGGGCGGCGGCAGCGGGATCGGAAGTCATGCGCAGGCGCAGTGTAGCGGCAGCCGGTCGCTTGCGCGCGCCTGAACGGCGCCGCGCGGCGATTACGCAACGCAAACACCGGCGCTGGCAGACTCGCGGCTCCTCCGCCCCGGCGCCCACGATGGCCTCGCGAATCGAAGACTACGCCATGCTCGGCAACTGCCGCAGCGCGGCTCTGGTGGACCGTTGCGGCTCGATCGACTGGCTGTGTCTGCCGCGCTTCGATTCCGACGCGTTGTTCGCGGCCCTGCTCGGCGAACCCGACCACGGCCGCTGGGCGATCGCGCCGCAGGGTGCCTTCACCAGCACCCGTGCCTATCGCGACGGCAGCCTGGTGCTGGAGACGCGGTTCGAGACCGACACCGGCGCGGTGGCCCTGCTGGACTTCATGGTCGCCAGCCACGACGAGGTGCTGCACAACCACGTGGTGCGGATCGTGCGCGGGTTGCACGGGCGGGTGCCGCTGCGCATGCAGCTGCAGTTGCGCTTCAACTATGGGCGCACCATTCCCTGGGTGTCGCAGATCGACGGCGGCCTGCAGGCGGTGGCCGGGCCGGACCAGATCGCGTTGCGCAGCCCGCAGGCCATGCACGGCCACGGCTTTGCCACCGAGGCCGAATTCGTGTTGGAGGCCGGCGAAAGCACCTGGTTCGTGCTCAGCCATGGCGCCTCGCACCTGGAACTGCCGCCCTTGCTGGAGCCGGAACAGGCGCTGGCGCAGACCGAGGCGTTCTGGCACGGCTGGTCGCACCGTTGCCTGCATGCCGGCCCGTGGACCGAGGCGGTGCGGCGCTCGCTGGTGGTGCTGAAGGGGCTGAGCTACCTGCCGACCGGCGCCATCGTCGCCGCGCCGACCACCTCGCTGCCCGAGCGCCTGGGCGGCGAGCGCAACTGGGACTACCGGTTCTGCTGGCTGCGCGATGCGGTGTTCACCCTCACCGCGTTGCGCGCGGCCGGCTACTTCGACGAGGCCGCCGCCTTCCATGGCTGGCTGCAGCGCACCGTGGCCGGGTCGCCGGACCAGTTGCAGGCGCTGTACGGCATCGGCGGCGAGCGGCGCATGGCCGAATGGCAGGTGGACTGGCTGCCCGGCTACGAAGGCGCCTCGCCGGTACGCGTGGGCAATGCCGCGGTCGGCCAGTTCCAGCTCGACGTCTATGGCGAAGTGATCGCCGCGTTCCACCGTGGCCACCACGAGGGCATGGCCTCGGCGGTGCATGGCCGCTCGCTGGCGCGGCAGCTGCTGGAGGTGCTGGAAGAGCGCTGGCGCGATCCGGACGAAGGCATCTGGGAGATCCGCGACAAGCGCCAGCACTTCGTGCATTCCAAGGTGATGGCGTGGCTGGCGTTCGACTGCGGCGCGCGCGACGGCGTCACCGACGCCGATGCCACGCAACGCGCGCACTGGCGCGCGCTGGCCGACGAGATCCACGCGCAGGTGCTGGCGCAGGGCGTGCACCGCGACGGCTATTTCGTGCAGAGCTACGGCAGCGAGCGGCTGGACGCGGCGACCCTGCTGATCCCGCTGGTCGGCTTCCTGCCGCCGGACGATCCGCGCGTGGCCGCCACCGCCGATGCCATCGCCGAGCGCCTGAGCATCGACGGCCTGGTCGAACGCTACCGTGCCGACGACGACAGCGGCGACGGCCTGCCGGCCGGCGAGGGCACCTTCGTCGCCTGCAGCTTCTGGCTGGTGGAGAACTATGCGCTGCTGGGCCGCCGCGAGCAGGCGCAGGCGCTGTTCGAACGCCTGCTCGGCCTGTGCAACGACGTCGGCCTGCTGGCCGAGGAATACGACCCGCGCAGCGGCCGCATGCTCGGCAATTTCCCGCAGGGCTATTCGCACGTGGCGCTGGTCCACGCGGCGCTGCGCCTGCATGGCTTGATCGGCGAACAGGACACCCATCCATGAGCGATGCCTCCCAGACCACCCCACCCTGCCTGATCGTGGTGTTCGGCGCCCGCGGCGACCTGACCCGGCGCCTGGTGCTGCCGGCGCTGTACAACCTGCGCCACAGCGGCGCGCTGCCCGAG
Source organism: Xanthomonas indica (assembly GCF_040529045.1). Classification (NCBI taxonomy): domain Bacteria; kingdom Pseudomonadati; phylum Pseudomonadota; class Gammaproteobacteria; order Lysobacterales; family Lysobacteraceae; genus Xanthomonas; species Xanthomonas indica. The sequence goes on from NZ_CP131914.1 coordinate 930,900, forward strand.
GAATTCGCGGTGATCGGCGTGGATCACGGCGCGGTCAGCGAAGTGGCGTGGCGGCGCATGCTCGGCGATGCGATGCGTGGGCTGATGGCCGATCGCGATGCCGAGTTCAAGGCCGACGGCCTGGACGAAGAGGTGTGGGGCTGGCTGCGCTCGCGCCTGCACTACCTGCGCGGCGACTTCAACGATGCCGGCACCTATCGCAGCCTGGGCGCGCTGCTGGACAAGGTCGCCGCGCAGTACCGCACCGGCGGCAACGTGCTGTTCTACCTCGCCACCGCGGCGCGCTTCTTCGCGCCGGTGATCGAGCAACTGGGCGCGGCCGGGCTGGTCAAGCAGAGCGCCAACGGCGGCTGGCGCCGGGTGATCGTGGAGAAGCCGTTCGGCCACGACCTGCAGAGCGCGCGCGAGCTCAACGCCATCGTCGGGCGCGTGCTCGACGAGGACCAGGTGTTCCGCATCGACCATTTCCTGGGCAAGGAAACGGTGCAGAACATCCTCGCCTTCCGCTTCGCTAATGGCCTGTTCGAGCCGGTGTGGAACCGCGACCGCATCGACCACGTGCAGATCACCGCGGCCGAGACCATCGGCGTGGAAGGCCGCGGCGGCTTCTACGATCCCACCGGCTGCCTGCGCGACATGGTGCCCAACCACCTGTTCCAGTTGCTGGCGATGATCGCGATGGAACCGCCGGCGGCGTTCACCCCGGCGGCGATGCTGCGCCGGCGCGCCGAGGTGATCGAGGCGGTACGGCCGCTGAGCCCCGCCGACGTGGTGCGCGGCCAGTACGCGGCCGGCGCGATCGGCCGCAACGCGGTGCCCGGCTACCGCGAGGAAGACACGGTGCCGCCGGATTCCAACACCGAGACCTACGTCGCGATGAAGCTGCAGGTCGACACCTGGCGCTGGGCCGGCGTGCCGTTCTACCTGCGCACCGGCAAGCGCCTGCGCGAGCGCACCACCGAGATCGCGATCCGCTTCAAGCCGGCGCCGCTGGCGCCGCTGCGCAGCGCCGAGATCGGCGGCTACGGCCCGGACTGGCTGGTGCTGCACATCCAGCCCGACGAGGGCATCTCGCTGCAGTTCGACGTCAAGCGCCCGGGCGCGCGGGTCAGCCTGGCGCCGGTGCGCATGGACTTCCGCTACCGCGACTGGTTCCCCAAGGAATACACGGTGGGCTACGAACGCCTGCTGCAGGATTGCATGCACGGCGAGGCCGGCCTGTTCCAGGACGCGACCATGGTCGAAGCGGCCTGGACCATCGTGCAGCCGATCCTCGACGCCTGGCAGACCTCGGCCGACGAAACCCCGCAGTACCCGGCCGGCAGCGCCGGCCCGGCGGCGGCCGATGCGCTGCTGGCGCTCAACGGCGGCCACACCTGGCGCACCCTGACCGCCGGGCGCCGCCCGCCGCCGCGGCGTCCGCCGGAGGCCACCGCCACGACCGAGACCCGGCCGGTGACGCCGGCGCCGAAGCGCAGCGGGGCCAAGGCGGCCGATGCTTCCGCTTCGCCCAAGGCACGCAAGTCGACCATGGCCAAGCCCGCCGCGGCGCCAGCAAAGCCATCGGCAGCGAAGAAGGTCGCCAAGCCCACCGCGAAGAAGGCCGTCAAGCGTGCGGCCGGCAGCGCCACGAAGCGTCCCGCACGGAAGCGCTGAAGCGGTGCCCCGGGCGCTGGCGTGGGCGCCAGTGTTCGGGGAAATGCTTCCATGTCAGCAGGAGCGGCGCAGCGATGGCGGCTGGCTCCTGCAGTCGGGGCTGAAGCCCCTCCCACAATGCAAGGCTTGATGGCGTGCGGATACAGCGCGCTTGCCGAGCATTGGCTTTGGCAAACCGGCAGGTCATCGGAGTTCCATCGTTCCCTGTTGTCGAAGCCAGCAGGCGTCACCGCGCCGGAAGCTTTCGATCGCAATTGTGGGAGGGGCTTCAGCCCCGACGCGACCACGCCCGACTGCACGCGCACCACGCCGCAGTGGGCAGGTGCCTCGGCGACTCGTCGGCATCCCCATCGCGTTCCGCCGTGCGTGGCAACGGCGTACCCACCGTGACCGCCGTTGTCGGCAGCGACGAGCGCACATCACGCAGCGCACGTCCGCGACACCGCTGGCCGCGTGCTCCGGTCGCAGCATCCAAGCCACCCGCATCAACTGCGCTGCTGTTCCGCGCCTGTCGCACCCGTCGTCTCCGCCGGCCCGGCCGTGGGATCGTTGACGTCGGCCTCGAACAGCTGGGTCAGATCCGCACGCGCCGCGCGCGCGGTCTGCACCACTGCCGCGTCGTCGTCGTAGACCAGGTGCTGGGCGCGCAGCAGTTGCGTGTCGTGCTCGCGGAAGCGGGCGATGCGGTCGCGTGCGGTGGCCGCATCCAGGCCCAGGCCGAGCAGTACCTGCTCGCTCAGTTCCAGGCTGGAGGCGAACACCTCGCGGAACGGTTCGGCGCCCAGGTCCATCAGCCGCCAGGCGTGCTGGCGGTTGCGCGCGCGCGCCAGCACCCTGGCGTTGGGGTAGAGCCGGCGGATCAGCCGCGTGGTCTTGATGTTGGTCTCCGGGTCGTCCATCGCCACCACGAAGAGGCGGATGCCGTCGCTGCCGGCCGCGCGCAGCAGGTCCGGGCGGCTGGGGTCGCCGTAGTAGAGCTGGTTGCCGAAGCGGCGCAGGTCCTCCACCGTGTCCGGATTGTGTTCCAGCGCCACGAACGGGATGCGCTGCGCGGTCAGCAGGCGCGCCACGATCTGGCCGAAGCGGCCCATGCCGGCGATCAGCACCTGCGCGCGCTGCGTCTCCACCGTGTCGTACTGCGCTGCCGGCGTTTGTGGCTGCTTGCCCTTGCCGGCCTCGCTGCCGCCGAGCAGGCGCTGCATGCCGATCAGCAGCAGCGGCGTCAGCGCCATCGACACGCCGACCACCGCGACCAGGCGGTCGTGGGTGGCATCGTCGAGCAGGCGCACGCGCTGCGCCTCGGTGAACACCACGAAGGCGAACTCGCCGCCCAGCCACAACAGGCTGCCCAGCAGCAGCGCGCTGCGCCAGGGCAGGCGCAGCACGCGGCCGATGCCGGCCAGCAGCGCAAACTTGACCAGCAGCAGCGTGGCCACCGCGCCGGCGATCAGCCACGGCTCGGCGACGATGCGGTCCAGGTCGATGCCCATCCCCACGGCGATGAAGAACACGCCCAGCAGCAGGCCCTGGAACGGCTCGATCTGCGCCTCCAGCTCGTGGCGGAACTCCGAATCGGCCAGCAGCACGCCGGCCAGGAACGCGCCCAGGCTGGGGCTCAGGCCGGCCTTCTGCAGGAACCAGGCAGTGCCCAGCACCACCAGCAGCGCGCTGGCGGTGAACACCTCGGGCATGCGCGTGCGCGCCACCGTGCGGAACAGGTGGCGCAGCACGAAGCGCCCGCACACCACCACCAGCGCCAGCGCGCCCAGCGCCTGGCCCACTTCCGCCCAGGTCAGGGTGTCGTTCTTGGCGCCGCCGAGCAGCGGCACCGCGGCCAGCAGCGGGATCGCGATCAGGTCCTGGAACAGCAGGATGGCGAAGCCGAGCCGGCCGTAGTCGCTGTTGAGCGCCTTGCGCTCGGCCAGCAGCTGCAGGCCCACCGCGGTGGACGACAGCGCCAGCGCCAGGCCGATCACCAGCGCGCTCTTCCAGTTCAGGCCCATGCACAGCGCCAGCGCACCCAGCGGCAGCGCGGTCAGCGCCACCTGCGCCGAGCCCGCGCCGAACACCGCATGCCGCATCACCTTCAAGCGCGCCGGCGACAGCTCCAGGCCGATCAGGAACAGCAGCATCACCACGCCGATCTCGGCGGCGTTGAGGATGCGCTCGGTGTCCTGCACGAAGCCCAGTCCGTCCGGTCCCAGCACCACGCCCGCGGCCAGGTAGGCCAGCACCGCGCCCAGGCCCAGCCGCTTGAACACCGGCACCGCGATCACCGCGGCCAGCAGCAGCACCAGCGCCAGTTCCAGGCCGCCGCTATGCACGAGTCGTCTCCATCGGCGCATTATGCGGCCGCCAAGGCGACCGTCTGCTGACCCGGGCTGTGTGCGGGTGTCGGCTGGGCGCCGCGCATCCTAGAGGTCGGGGGCGGATATAGGCAGCGGTGCTGCGGGCCTTCGCGTGGAGGGGGGCGCCTTGACCGGAGCGCCGGGTTTGCCCTGTCGCCTGGCCTGCTGGCGTGGTCGCGTCGCGCCCGAAGCGCGCCCTCGAGCAAGCACAAGCGCACACGCGTAGGAGCGGCTTCAGCCGCGACCGTTCCTTACCGGTAGAGCCTCGTCGCGGCTGAAGCCGCTCCTACGAGAGCGCTATGCGCGGCGAACACAGCTGATGCGAGGTGCCCTGAAGTCTCTCCCACAAGGAATGACGTGCCGCGGTCGGGGCCGTTCTGGACCCAGCGACACACGCGAGCCGTGAGCACCGGGCAGCCGACCGACGCCCCTGTGGGAGGGGCTTCAGCCCCGACGCGCGGATGTCGGCATCGCAACAGCGACCCCTGTCGCCGCAGACGCTGCATCGGCTGCACCACCGCATCGATGACCTGGATCATCCCCGCGCCGCAGCCAGCCGTGTACCGTTAGCACATTCGCTCGCCTCTGCCGCCGCCATGAGCACCTATCACCTGCAGTCCGTGTTCCGCCCCGCCTCGGTCGCCATCGTCGGCGGCAGCCCGCGCGAGCGCTCGGCCGGGCGCGCGGTGGTGCGCAGCCTGCGCGCGGCCGGGTTTCCCGGGCAGATCGGCTGGGTCAGCCCGCGCTACCGCGAGATCGACGGCGTACCCACGGTGCGCCGCCTCACCGATCTGCCCTGGGTGCCGGACCTGGTGGTGATCACCGCGCCGGCGCGGATGGTGCCGCGCATCGTGTCGATCGCCGCGCGGCGCGGCGTCGCCGCGGCGATCATCCTCACCGCCGGGCTCGGCAGCGGGCCGGGCTCGGCTGCGGCGCGGGTGGAGAGCGCCGCGCGCGCCAAGGGCCTGCGCATCCTCGGTCCACACTGCCTGGGCGTGATCGCCCCGCATGCGCGGCTCAACGCCAGCATCGCCGCGCACTGCCCGCAGCCGGGCGACCTGGCGCTGATCTCCGAATCCAGCGCCATCGCCGCAGCGCTGGTGGAGTGGGGCGTGGCGCGCGCGGTCGGCTTCTCGGCGGTGGTCTCGCTGGGCGACGCGCTGGACGTGGATTTCGCCGACCTGCTCGACTACTTCGCCACCGACTACCGCACCCGTGCGATCCTGCTCTACGTCGAGCACATCCGCGACGCGCGCAAGTTCATGTCCGCCGCGCGCGCCGCCGCGCGTGCCAAACCCGTGGTGGTGGTGAAGTCGGGCCGGCAGCTGCGCATCGATCCCAACGCCGACACCCATGTGCAGGCGCTGGCCAGTTCCGATGCGGTGTACGGCGCCGCGTTCGCCCGTGCCGGCCTGCTGCGGGTACGCGCGCTGGACGAACTGTTCGCCGCGGCCGAGACGCTGGGCCGGCTCAGCACCTTCCCCGGCCGGCGCCTGGCCATCCTCAGCAACGGCGGCGGCGTCGGCCGCCTGGCGGTGGATACCCTGGCCGATCTCGGCGGCACCCTGGCCGCACTGTCGGCGCCCATCCAGCAGCGGCTGGACGCGGCGCTGCCGCAGGAGTGGTCGCACCGCAATCCGGTGGACATCGTGGTGGACGCCGATGGCGAGCGCTATGCCGCGGCCGCCGGCGCGCTGCTGGACGATCCGGAGAACGACGCGGTGCTGGTGGTCAACGTGCCCACCGCGTTCACCTCCTCGGCCGACGCGGCGCAGGCGCTGACCCGCATCCTCGGCCAGCGCCCGCGCCACCACCGCGACAAGCCGGTGTTCGCGGTGTGGCTGGGCAACGACGAGAGCGCCACCGCCACGCTCAACGCCGCGCGCATCCCCACCTACGCCACCGAGGCCGACGCGGTGCGCGGCTTCATGCACCTGGTGCGCTACCGCGAGGCGCAGGCGGCGCTGATGGAAACGCCGCCGAGTCTGCCCGACGATTTCGCCTTCGACGCCGCCGCCGCGCGCGGCATCGTCGATGCCGCGCTGGCCGCCGGGCAGACCTGGCTGGATCCGCTGGCGACCACGCGGCTGCTGGCCGCCTACGGCATTCCCACCGCGGCCGTAGCCCACGCCGCCGATGCCGAGGCCGCGGCGCAGGTGGCCGCGCCGATGCTGGCGCAGGGCTCGGCGGTGGCGGTGAAGATCCATTCGGCCGACATCCCGCACAAGTCCGACGTGGACGGCGTGCGCCTCAACCTGGTCAGCGTGGAGGCGGTGCGCGACGCGGCCGAGGGCATCCTCGCCCGCGCGCGCGCCGCGCGCCCGGATGCGCGCATCGACGGCGTGCTGGTGCAGCCCTCGCTGCTGCGGCCGAAGGCGCGCGAGCTGATCGCCGGCATCGCCGACGATCCGACCTTTGGCCCGGTGATCGTGTTCGGCCGCGGCGGCACCGCGGTGGAGGTGATCGACGACAAGGCGCTGGCGCTGCCGCCGCTGGACCTGCGCCTGGCCCACGAACTGATCGGCCGCACCCGCGTCAGCCGCATCCTCAAGGCTTACCGCGACGTGCCGGCCGCCGACGAACGTGCGGTGGCGATGGTGCTGGTCAAGCTGGCGCAACTGGCGGCCGACCTGCCGGAGATCCGCGAACTGGACATCAATCCGTTGCTGGCCGACCGCGACGGGGTGATCGCGGTCGATGCGCGGGTGGCGGTGGCGCCGTCGCGGCGCCTGCACAAGGGCCGCGGCCATCCGCGTTTCGCGATCTTCCCGTATCCCAAGGAGTGGGAGCGGCGCATCGTGCTCAACGACGGCAGCACCGCGCTGGTGCGTCCGGTGCGGCCGGAGGACGACGCGCTGTTCCGCAGCTTCTTCGCCCGCGTCACCGACGAGGACCTGCGCCTGCGCTTCTTCCAGGCGGTCAAGCATTTCAGCCACGAGTTCATCGCGCGCCTGACCCAGCTCGACTACGCACGCTCGATCGCGCTGGTGGCGATCGAACCGCGCAGCGGCGACATGCTCGGTGCGGTGCGCCTGCATGCCGATGCCGATTACGATCGCGGCGAATACGGCATCCTGATCCGCTCCGACCTCAAGGGCCACGGCATCGGCTGGCAGCTGATGCGGATCATGATCGAGTACGCCGGCTGGCTCGGCCTCAAGGTGGTCGAAGGCCAGGTGCTGCGCGAGAACCGCACCATGCTGGCGATGTGCCAGCAACTCGGCTTCAAGGCCACGCCGGATCCGGACGACGCCACGCTGATGGACGTGGTGTTGCCGGTGGCGCAACACTGACGGGTGCCGCCGCGATGTCGACGTTCTCGCCCAGCGTCCTGCAGCCGCGCCACGCGATCCTGTCCGGCGAGCCGGACGCTGCCGCGCTGGAGATCCTGCTGCGCCCGTTCCTGCGTGACGGCGAGATCGTGGATACGGCGATCCGCCTGGACGGCATCGCGCTGCCGTCGCTCCGGCTCGGCGATCTGGCCGGCCAGCGCTTCGACTTCCCGCGCAACCCGCACGCCGGCTACATCGACGGCTCGCTCTACCTGGACGGCGCGCACCACCCCGTCGACGTCGACATGCTGACCTTCAACCTCGCGCGCGACGGGCAACTGACGCTCGTGGCCAAGGGCGTGTATGCGTTCGATGTCGAGGGCCTTGGCGACCTGGGCAAGGTGCCCTTCACCCTGGCGGCGCGGGTGAGCTCGTGCGCGTTGTAAGTGCCGTAGACCGCGCAGCCCGCAGCGCTCATCGGCACTGCTCCCCATGGGTTCAGCGACGATCATGAGGTACATCGCGCGCTACTACGACGGCGACACGCTGCTGCGCGCGCGTCGATTGCTACGCGAGAAGGGGATCGCCACGCACGTCGTGCAGGAGGAGTCGCGAAGGTTGGGCAGCAGGTCGGCTGAGCGAGCGCAGGCGCCAGTACGCCTGACGCCACGCATCCCTGCGTCTTTCGCCGCGCTCTGCGCAGGCCGCCTGCCGGCGCCGTCGAGCGGCGCGCGACAGGCAAGGCGTGGTGACGGTTACTCCAGTTCCTGGTTGCTCACCCCGCGCTCGACCGGGTACACGGTCGGCGGCGGCGTGGTGGAGCGCATCAGCTTCAGCGACGTCTTGCTCTGCTCGCACAGGTTGCCGCCGCTGACGAACACGCCGTCCTGGGTGCACTTCCAGTCGTAGAAATTGGCGATGCCGCCGGCCAGCTGCAGGCTGTAGTCGGTGCTCTTGGCCGCCGCGTCGAAGGGCTGCCCGGCCGGGACGTTCTGGAACCAGCGCATCCATTCCTTGGAGCCGACCGGCGGGATCTTTTTCTGGTCGGCCTGGAAGGTTGGGTTCATCGGCGAGAGCTGCGGCGATTCGGCGGTCATGTGGCAGCTCATGCAGGAGCTGATCGGGTTGTCCACCGGCCCGTTGAGGCGGCCGTTCCAGCCGAGGTGGGTCGGCGGCAGTTCTTTCACGTTGGCGTTGATCGCCGACTGCAGGATGTTCGGGTTGATCCGGGTCTGGGTCGGCTGCTTGTTGGTGTAGGTGTCGCCGGTGTTCTGCGGGTCGTTGCCAAACATGACGCCCACCGGCACCAGGTTCTGCCAGCCGGGCTTGCCGCTGACCGCGCCGTTGTACTGGAAGGTGCCGAAGATCCAGCCGGTGCCGGGCACGCGGCTGTCGCGTACGGCGAAGTCCATCTGGATCAGCGCCACCTTCTTGAACGCGCGATCGGCGGACTTGAAGCTGTTGGTGACCCAGGCGTTCCACAGCACCGGGTTCTGCAGGAACGGCACCTGGCTCAGGTCCACGTCGGCGAACAGCGCCTTGCACACCACGGTGCCGTCGCGGAAGCTGTTCGGCTTGGAGGTGAAGCTCGGATCCGGGTTCTGCGGATCCTTCCACACCTGGCCGAAGGTGTAGGCGCCCACGTCGTTGTAGATGCCGACCGCGAAGGTCTGCCCGGAGGTGAGCTGGGTCGGGGCCAGTTGCTTGACCTGGATCTGCGCTTCCTTCCGAGGCGGCGCCGCTGGCGAGGGTCAGCGCGACGGCGATGGCGAGGGTGCGCGTGTGGGACGGATGCATGATGGACCTCCGGTCGTGTGCGTCGATGCGTGCGGGCGATGCCGCGTCCTGTGTCCGGACATCCCCGGGCCCCGGACCGGTCGCACGCCCGCGCTGCTGCGCGACCGCGATGAAAGGACTCCCGCCGCGCCAGGGCCACGCCGCAGGCACGGGCGTCCGCATCCGCCTGCACGCGCAGACGAAGCGGGAGACGCGGTGGGAGGTGCAGCGTCCACCGCCGCCGCGCGAACGCGATGCGGTGGAAGCGGCGATGCGGTGAAAACGGCCTAGCGGACCGAAGACATGTCCATGTCGCTCTCCTGACCCCGTGTGGAAGGCAACTGCGTTGAACGACCCCGTTGCGTCGAGCGTGGGGGAAACGCGCGAGCCCGGCAGGCAGCATCGGGGGACGAATGCTGCAGGGGCGGCGCCATGCGGCGGCCGCGATGCCGGGTTGCGCGCCGATCGCCAGCGCCGCGCGGTGTGCGGGCGTCGGCGTTGCTCGACGCTTCGGACTCTAGCGAGCGCCGCGCAGCCGGTGGTAGACAGTTGCGCGCGCCGGCGCTGCAGCGTTGAGCGGACGACGCGGCATGCCGACGTAGCCCGCCTCCTCCATGCCGCGGTGGCGACCGGCCGGCGCGGACAGCGCGGCCATGGCATGCTGCGCGTGGGGCTGCGCCTGGCGGGAGCAGGCAGGCGCGGTAGGGACGGTGGGACGCACCGGGCACGGCGGCGTCCACTGCGGCGATGCACTTCTTGCGGTGACGCCATGCGCACGCACGGGACCTTGATTCAGTGGGACGAAGCGCGCGGCTGCGGCCGGGTGCGCCTGGCCCATCGCGAGACCGAAGTGGAGGTGCAACGCGCGGCGTTCCCGGCCGACGGCGTGCCGCCGCGCGTGGGCGAGCTGATCTCCTTCGACCTGGAGCACGACGGGCAGGGACGGCCGCGGGCCTTGCGGGTGATGCGGCCTGGTCGCGCACCGGACACGCCAGTACGCGCGGCCGCCCCATCACGCGCGCGTCGCGGCCGCTGGCGCGGCGTGCTGATGCTGTTGGCGGTGCTCGCACTCGCCGGCTATGCGGCGCTGCGCTTCGTGGCGGCACCGCACGCCACCCCGGCGGCGGCGCCATCGCCCACTTCGCGCACGGCCACCGCACCGGCCACGCCCGCGACGGCGCCCGCATTCCAGTGCGACGGCCGCACCCATTGCGCGCAGATGACCTCGTGCGCCGAAGCGGTGTACTTCCTGCAGCACTGCCCGGGCGTGGAGATGGACGGCAACCACGACGGCGTGCCGTGCGAACGGCAGTGGTGCCGGCGCGCGCGCTGAGGACCGGCAGCCGCGTGCGCTGCGCAGGATCTTGACCGGACCGTGATCCGGCCTCGGCTAGGGTCAGCGATTGCCTGCAGGTGACGCATGACCGAGCCACGCCTTCCCCCCGCCAAGACCCGCGCGCTGTCGCTGGGCCTGTTCGCCTTCGTCGCGGTGTTCGCCGCCATCGTCTGGTTGCTGCTGCGGCCCTACGGTTCGGTGTACTTCTTCCCGGTGCATTTCCTGGTCGGGCTGGGGCTTCCGTTCCTGTTCTACGCACTGGGCGCCAACCGCGCCGCGTTCCTGGCCGGGCTGGGGCTCACCGCCATCGTCCTGGTGCTGTTCAACCTGTGGGGCGACCAGGTCGGCGGTATCGGCCCGCGCGTGTTCGACTGGGCGCATGCCGTCGCCGGGATGCTGGGCATGCTGCTGGCCTACGGCGTGTTCCGCCTGTCCACCCGCGTGCGCCAGCGCCACGCGCGCTGAGTCACGCTCACTCCGCGTCCTCGCTGCGGGTGAACGGCGCCAGCCGCAGCTTCACCCGGTGCTCCACGCCGGCCGGGCACTGCCCCGGCGCCGGCCCGCGGAAGTAGCTGCGCTGCCAGCCTGCGCGGGTCGCGTCGGAGCCGGGCTGTTCCAGGTCGTGCAGGAACTGCCCGCGGCTGTGCATCCACGCCTGGTGTTCGCGCTCCAGTTCCGGCGTCTGCGACAGCGGCTGCCAGCGCGGTTCGGTCTCGGCCAGCACCCGCCGCTGCACCGGGAAGAAATGGCAGAACGGCTCGCCGGCCTCGAACCGCACCCGGCCGGGCCGGGTGAACTGCCAGTTCATGGTGAAGGTATACGGGCTCCAGTCGGTCTCGATCAGCCCGGTGAGCCCGGCGATGCCGTCCTTGGGCCGGTTCACCGGCGCGGTGACGTACAGGTCCACGCCGGCGTCGGTGCGGAACAGGCACGGCACGTGGAAGGTGAGCACGCCGTAGCCGAAGTGGCTGACCGCCGGCGCGTGCGTGCCTGGTGCGGGCTGCACGCGCAGGTCGTCCAGCGCGTTGCCGCCGTTCCACTCGGCCTCGAAGGCGGTCTGGCACAGCAATTCCCAGCCGTGCGCATTGGCGATGTCCAGCGGCAGGCAGCGGTAGGCATAGCGCTCGGCGGTGCGGTCCATCCACGGCCGCTCGCGCGGTGCCGGGCGCACGTCGAGGGTGTGGCCGTCGAGAACGTGGGCAGTGAGTTTCATGGCGCAGGCAGGACGATGGACCAGCGCCGAGTGTGACGCCTCGCCACGGTCTTGGCGACCGCGGCGAGGCGCGCGGCTCACGCCGCTTCGAAATCCAGCAACGCCACGCCGTCGCCGACCAGTTCGCCCTCGCGCACGCGAAAGCCCTGCACGGTGCCGTCGGCCGGCGCCTGCAGGGTGTGCTCCATCTTCATCGCCTCCAGCACCAGCAGCGGCGTGCCGCGGGTCACCTGGGTGCCGGGCGCGACCAGCAGGGCGACGATGCGTCCCGGCATCGGCGCGGTCAGGCCGCCGCCTTCCACCGCCGGCTGGTCGGCATCGGCGACTGGGTCGTGGCGCTCGAACAGGTAGCCGTGGCCGTCGACGAACAGATGCAACTGCGTGCCGGCGAACACCGCATCGGCCTGCACCCGCTGCGTGCCGAGGAACGCGGACAGGCGCCCGTCGCGCAACTGGCCGCTCGCCTCCAGCGCGTCCTGCGCCTGCGCGGCGTGGATCCGCCAGCCGCCGGCGTGCGCGGCCAGGTGCAACGTGCGTTGCGTGTCGCCCTGCTGCAAGGTCAGCGCACGCGGCGCCGGCGCACCCAGCCGCCAGCCGTCGCGCAGGTCCCACGGCGAGTGCGGATCGTCGGCGTGCGCGGCCGGTGCGTGCGCGTGCAGTTGCCAGGCCAGCGCCGCCAGGCTCCATAGGACGTCGGTGGTCGGGTTGGGGGTGTCGAACAGGGCGGCGTGCTCGCGCTCGATCAGCGCGGTGTCCAGATCCGCCTGCGCGAACGCGGCGGTGCCGACCAGGCGCTGCAGGAACGCGGCATTGGTCGACACGCCGACCACCTGGCACGCGGCCAGCGCCGCCTGCATGCGCCGCAGTGCGCGCTCGCGGGTCACATCCCACACGATCAGCTTGGCGATCATCGGATCGTAATGCGGGCTGATCACATCACCCTGCTCGACGCCGGCATCGACCCGGGTATGCGCGTCGGCGGCGGGCAGGCGCAGGTGCTGCAGCGTGCCGATCGAGGGCAGGAAGCCGCGCGCCGGATCTTCGGCGTACAGCCGCGCTTCCAGCGCATGGCCGCGGATCGCCAGCTCGTGCTGGCGCTGCGGCAGCGGCTGCCCGGCCGCCACACGCAACTGCCACTCCACCAGGTCGGTGCCGGTGATGCACTCGGTGACCGGATGCTCCACCTGCAGGCGGGTATTCATTTCCATGAAGTAGAACGCGCCATCGGGCGCGACGATGAACTCCACGGTGCCGGCGCCGACATAGCCGACCGCGCGCGCCGCCTCCACCGCGGCCTGGCCCATCGCCGCACGCCGCGCCTCATCCATGCCAGGGGCGGGCGCTTCCTCCAGCACCTTCTGGTGGCGGCGCTGCACCGAGCAGTCGCGCTCGAACAGGTACACCAATTCGCCGTGGCTGTCGCCGAACACCTGGATCTCGATGTGCCGCGGCCGCAGCACGTACTTCTCCACCAGCACGTGCGCGTTGCCGAACGCGGCCTGCGCCTCGCGCTGGCAGGCGGCGAGCGCGGCGTCGAAGTCGGCGTCGTCATCGACCCGGCGCATGCCCTTGCCGCCGCCACCGGCGCTGGCCTTGATCAGCACCGGATAGCCGATGGCCGCGGCTTGTTCGCGCAGGAATTGCGGATCCTGGCGCTCGCCGTGGTAGCCGGGCGTCAGCGGCACCCCGGCTGCCTGCATCAGCGCCTTGGCCGCGCTCTTGTCGCCCATCGCGCGGATCGCCGTTGGCGGCGGGCCGATGAACACCAGGCCACGCGCGGCGCAGGCCTCGGCGAATTCGGCGTTCTCGGACAGGAAGCCGTACCCGGGATGGATGGCCTGCGCGCCACTGTGTTGCGCGGCGTCGAGGATGCGCTCAACGCGTAGGTAGCTCTCGCGTGCCGGCGCGGCGCCGATGTACACGGCCTCGTCGGCCAGGCGCACGTGGCGGGCGTCGCGATCGGCATCGGAGTACACGGCCACGGTGGCGATGCCGAGCGTGCGGCAGGTGGCGATCACCCGGCAGGCGATCTCGCCGCGATTGGCGATCAGGATCTTGTCGAAGGTCGGCAGGTCGGGGGTGGCCATGGTCGGGTGCCTGGAGAAGGTTAGAGGTGTCGCGCTTGCGGTGCGCAGACGTGCGCAAGAGTTACGTCGTAGGTGTTCAGCCGGAGCAGCTTCAGCGGTTGAAGTTGCTGTTGCCGTGCTTTGGCTTTGGCTGTTGCTCCGGCTTTTGACTTACCGGGTTCCCTTCCGAAGCGGCGGCCAGCACGGGGAAAAACCCCGAAGGGGCGGCGCACATGGACGTGCGCCGTCCGCGGCAGGGGCAGGATGCCCCTTCCGCGGATCCCCGGGCTGGACGCGGACCCGGAGCGCGCAGCGCGGAGGGCGCGAGGCAGGGCGCGCTTTCTTTTGGTTACCTTTTCTTTGCGCGAGCAAAGAAAAGTAACTCGCCCGCAAGGGCGAAAGCTTTTGCTGTTGCTTGATGTCTGCGTATCAGGCGAGAAGGTCTGTAGGAGCGGCTTTAGCCGCGACAGGCAGAATGGACTCTCGCTGTCGCGGCTAAAGCCGCTCCTACGATTCAGCGGCCGCCACCGTGGAAGCAAGTTCAAGAGCAAAGCTTTCGCCTGGCGGCGAGTTACTTTTCTTTGCTTGTGCAAAGAAAAGTAACCAAAAGAAAGCACACCCCGCAGCGCGCCCTCCGCGCTGCGCGCTCCGGGTTCGCAGCCACGACGGGGATTCGCGGAAGGGGCATCCTGCCCCTGCCGCGAACGGCGCACATCCATGTGCGCCGCCCTTCGGGTTTTTCCCCGCCGTGGCTGCCGCGCCGAGGGGGCCCGGTAAGTCAAAGGCAAAGCAAGAGCAACCGCAGGAGCAACCGCAGGAGCAAAAGCGAGAGCAAAAGCGGGAGCAAAAGCGGGAGCAAAAGCGGGAGCAAAAGCGGGAGCAAAAGCGGGAGCAAAAGCGGGAGCAAAAGCGGGAGCAAAAGCGGGAGCAAAAGCGAAGGCCGCCGCATCGGCCGCTGCCGCAGAGCCGATCAAACGGGCCACTGCCGGGCACGCTGCCCCACGCATCGCTTGCGACCACCTGCGTGGCCGCCGCCGATCCCGGCGCACGCGCGCCTGCCACCGCGAGCGCATGCGCCCGCTCACATCCGGAACACCCCGAACCGGCTCGGCTCCGCCGGTGCGTTCAACGCCGCCGACAGCCCCAGCCCCAACACCCGCCGCGTCTGTGCCGGATCGATCACCCCGTCGTCCCACAGCCGCGCGCTGGCGTAGTACGGATGGCCCTGGCGCTCGAACTGATCGCGGATCGGCGCCTTGAACGCCGCCTCCTCCGCGTCCGACCACTGCCCGCCCTTGGCCGCGATGCCGTCGCGGCGCACCGTCGCCAGCACGCTCGCGGCCTGCTCGCCGCCCATCACCCCAATGCGCGCATTCGGCCACATCCACAGGAAGTTCGGCGAATACGCGCGGCCGCACATGCCATAGTTGCCGGCGCCGAACGAGCCGCCGATCACCACCGTGAACTTGGGCACCTTGGCGCAGGCCACCGCCATCACCAGCTTGGCGCCGTCCTTGGCGATGCCGCCGTGTTCGTACTTGCGGCCGACCATGAAGCCGGTGATGTTCTGCAGAAACACCAGCGGAATGCCGCGCTGCGCGCACAGCTCGATGAAGTG
This sequence comes from Xanthomonas indica, assembly GCF_040529045.1. NCBI lineage: Bacteria > Pseudomonadati > Pseudomonadota > Gammaproteobacteria > Lysobacterales > Lysobacteraceae > Xanthomonas > Xanthomonas indica. The sequence continues at coordinate 946,185 of NZ_CP131914.1, forward strand.
CGCCCCCTTCAGCGCCGACTCGGAGAACAGGATGCCGTTGTTGGCGACGATGCCGACCGGATAGCCGTGCACGTGCGCGAAGCCGGTGACCAAGGTGGTGCCGTAGCGCGCCTTGAATTCGTCCAGGCGCGAGCCGTCCACCACCCGCGCGATGACTTCGCGCACATCGAACGGCTTGCGCGGGTCGGCCGGGATCACCCCGTACAGTTCCTCGGCCGGATACAGCGGCGGCTCCGGCGTGCGCAGCGCCAGCGGCGGAGCCGGCTTGCGCCAGTTGAGCTGGGCCACGATCGCGCGCACCCGCGCCAGCGCCTGCAGGTCGTTGTCGGCGAAGTGATCGGCCACGCCGGAGATGCGCGTGTGCACGTCGGCGCCGCCCAGGTCCTCGGCGCTGACGTCCTCGCCGGTGGCGGCCTTCACCAGCGGCGGGCCGCCGAGGAAGATGGTGCCCTGCTCGCGCACGATCACCGTCTCGTCGCTCATCGCCGGCACGTAGGCGCCGCCGGCGGTGCACGAGCCCATCACGCAGGCGATCTGGGCGATGCCCTGCGCCGACAGGTTGGCCTGGTTGTAGAAGATCCGGCCGAAGTGGTCGCGGTCGGGAAACACCTCATCCTGCAGCGGCAGGAACGCGCCGCCGGAATCGACCAGGTAGATGCACGGCAGGCGGTTCTGCTGGGCGATCTCCTGCGCGCGCAGGTGTTTCTTCACCGTGATCGGATAGTAGGTGCCGCCCTTGACCGTGGCGTCGTTGGCGACGATCACGCATTCCACGCCGGAGACGCGGCCGATGCCGGCGACCACGCCGGCGCACGGCACCTCGTCGTCGTACAGGCCCAGCGCGGCCAGCGGCGCGATCTCCAGGAACGCGCTGCCCGGGTCGAGCAGGGCGTCGATGCGCTCGCGCACCAGCAGCTTGCCGCGCGCCTGGTGCTTGGCGCGGGCGGCCTCGCTGCCGCCCAGGGCGATACGCGCCTGGGTGGCGTGCAGGTCGTCGACCACCGCGCGCAGCGCGGCGGCATTGGCGGCGAAGGCGTCGCTGCCGGGTTGCAACTGGGTCTGGATCGCGCTCATGGCTGGGCCGTGGAGGGAGGAGGGAAGGGTGGGCGGCGACTGTGGGAGGGCTCTTGTCCCTGTTGCGGGATCAGCCCCGACGCGATGGCGCCGGAACGGCCTGTCGGCCGATACCTTTTTCGCCGCGCATCACTTGGTCCGCTCGAACAACTCGCGGCCGATCAGCATGCGACGGATCTCGGAGGTGCCCGCGCCGATCTCGTAGAGCTTGGCGTCGCGCCACAGGCGCCCGGTCGGATAGTCGTTGATGTAGCCGTTGCCGCCCAGCACTTGGATCGCCTGGCCGGTCAGCCAGGTCGCCTTCTCGGCCGCGTAGAGGATCGCGCCGGCGGCGTCCTGGCGGGTGGTGCGGCCGGCGTCGCAGGCGCGCGCCACCGCGTACACATAGGCGCGGCAGGCGTTGAGGCCCACGTACATGTCGGCCAGCTTGCCCTGCATCAACTGGAAGCTGCCGATCGGTTCGCCGAACTGGCGGCGCTCGTGCACGTAGGGCAGCACCACGTCCAGCGCCGCCGCCATCAGCCCCAGCGGCCCGCCCGACAGCACCACGCGCTCGTAATCCAGGCCCGACATCAGCACGCGCACGCCGCCGCCGACCTCGCCCAGCACGTTCTCGGCCGGCACTTCGCAATCCTGGAACACCAGTTCGCAGGTGTTGGAGCCGCGCATGCCGAGCTTGTCCAGCTTCTGCGCAGTGCTGAAGCCGGGCATGCCCTTCTCGACCACGAACGCGGTGATGCCGCGCGCGCCGCCGCTCGGGTCGGTCTTGGCGTAGACCACCAGCACGTCGGCGTCCGGGCCGTTGGTGATCCACATCTTGTTGCCGTTGAGCACGTAGCGATCGCCGCGGGCCTCGGCGCGCAGCTTCATCGACACCACGTCCGAGCCGGCGCCGGGCTCGCTCATCGCCAGCGCGCCGACGTGCTCGCCGCTGCACAGCTTGGGCAGGTAGCGCGCCTTCTGCGCCGGGCTGGCGTTCTTGCGCAGCTGGTTCACGCACAGGTTCGAATGCGCGCCGTAGGACAGGCCGATCGCACCGCAGGCGCGCGAGATCTCTTCCATCGCCACCACGTGCGCCAGGTAGCCCATCGCGCTGCCGCCGTACTCCTCCTCCACGGTAAGGCCAAGCAGGCCCTGTTCGCCGAGCTTGCGCCACAGCGGCGCGGGGAAGGCGTTGTCGCGGTCGGCCTGCTCGGCCAGCGGCGCGATCTCGCGCGCGGCGAAGGCGGCGACGCTGTCGCGCAACAGGTCGACCTCCTCGCCCAACTCGAAATTCAACGACGGCATCAGCATGGCGGCAGCTCCGGGGATGGCAGGTGGCCGGCGGCGCCTAGAATCGGACCCGCGCCGGGCAAGAGCACCCAGCGTAGCCGGGAACGGCAAAGAAGTGAACAGAAATTCATTAATTGAACTTAGAATCACGCCATGGCCTACAAACGCTCCGCCCTGATGGAAGAACGCCTCGCCGGCAACCGCCAGCGGATCCTGCTGGCGGCGCGCCGGCTGATCGCCGCCGACGGCTTCCGTGGTGCCCCGGTGACCGCGGTGGCGGCCGAGGCCGGGGTCTCCACCGGGCTGATCTACCGGCATTTCCCGTCCAAGGCCGAACTGTTCGTGGAGGTGCTGACCGCCGCCGTGGAGCACGAACTGACCATCCTGCGCGCCATCGCCGCCGCGCCGGCGCCGGCGGCGCAGCGCCTGCGCGATGCCATCGCCTCGTTCGTGCGCCGCGCCCTGGCCGGCCCTGGCCTGGCCTACGCCTTCATCGCCGAGCCGGTGGAACCGGAGGTGGACGCCGAGCGCATCCGCTGCCGGCGTCTGCTCGGCGACGTGTTCAAGGGCATCCTGGCCGACGGCGTGGCCGCCGGCGAGTTCCCCGCGCAGGACCTGGAGGCGGCGGCCGCGTGCCTGGTCGGCGCCTACACCGAGGCCCTGGTCGGCCCGACCGCGCCCAGCCGCGACGGCCCGCGCGACAGCGAGCGCCTGGTCGAGGCGGTGTGCGGGTTCTGCCTGCGCGCGGTGGGCAGCAGCTGAGCGCGACCGACCGCGTCGCCTGCGCCGAACTGCTGCGATGCAGCACGCATCGCCTGCGATTCCGTGCCATCGCGGCGTGCCGCGCGGCGCAAACGCTGGCTATACTCGGCCGCGTAGCGGTGGTCCGGATTACCACGTGCCAAAGGGGTGTGATGTGCGGAATTACGACCTCGAATTTCTCAAGCGCTTCTCGATGGTGATCGGCCTGCTGGTGCTGATCACCCTCGGCCTGATCGTGTTCGCGCACTACCTGCAGCGGGCCATCCCGCCGGAGGTGTCGCCGATTGCGCAAAAGCGCACAGAGGAGCGCATCGCCCCGGTCGGCGCGGTCTACGCCGGCAGCACCGGCGCCGCGGCGCAGGCCGCCGCCCAGGCGGCGGCACTGGCCAAGGCCTCGGCGCAGGCGGCCTACGGCGGCACCACCGACGGCAAGACCATCTTCAACAACCTGTGCACCGCCTGCCACACCACCGGCGTGGGCAAGGCGCCGACGCTGGACCATGCGCACTGGGATAAGCGCATCGCGCAGGGCAAGGACACGCTCTACAAGCACGCCATCGAAGGCTATACCGGCCCCGACGGCGGCATCATGCCGCCCAAGGGCGGCAATCCCGGGCTGACCGAGGAGCAGATCCACGCCACCGTGGACTGGATGCTGGCCAACCTGAAGTAACCTTGCGCCTCCCGCACGCCATTGCGCCGCCTTCGGGCGGCGCAGTCGTTTCCGCGCCCGTCGCGTGCCGGCGCCAAACAAGGAGAGTGATCGCATGCGCATGCCGCCGCCATCGTTGTTGTCGTTGCTGCTGCTGGTCGCAGCCCCCGCCGCGCAGGCGCTGACGCCGCCGACGCTGCTGCCGATCGGGCAGTTGCGCCCGGGTCCGCAGGCGCAGGGCGTGGTATTCGAGGGCGTGGTCACCGCGCGGGTGGAGGCCGGCGGCAGCGGCTACCTGGTGCAGGATGCCGGCGACGACGATCCGCTCACCGCCGACGCGCTGCTGGTACGCGGCGATGTCGAGCGCAGCCTGGCGCCGGGCGACCGCGTGCGGGTGTGGGGCGAACTGGCGCCGCAGTCCGCGGCGTCCGCCAAGGCCGGCACCGCCTTCGTCGGGCGCAGCGTGCTGGAGCAGGGTCACACCGTGCTGGCGCGGGCGCAGCCCTTGCCGCTGCAGGTGCTCGACGCGGCACCGGCCGACTGGTCGGCGCTGGCCGGCATGCGCGTGCGCATCGCCGCGCCGCTGACCGTGGTCGACAACGATGCGCTGGGCAAGACCGGTGAACTCGGCGTGGCCTTCGGCGGGCGCCTGTGGCAGCCCAGCGAAGTGGCCGCGCCCGGCAGCGCCGAGCAGGCGGCGGTCGTCGCCGACAATGCGCGGCGCGGACTGCGGCTGGGCACGCTCGGTGCATCGACCCCGACTCCGACTCCGACTTCGGCAACGGCAACGGCAACGGCAAAACTCCCGGACTATCTGGGCAGTGCCACTGTGCCGCCGCGCGCGGGCAGCAGGGTGCAGGACGTGGAGGGCATCGTCGGCGGGGTGATCGACGGCGTCGCGCGGCTGTACCCGACCGCCGCGTTGCAGCTGACCCCGCCGCCGGAGCCGGCGCCGCCACAGGTCGACGGCACCGTGCGCATCGCCGCGTTCAACCTGGAGAACTTCTTCAACGGCGACGGCCGCGGCGGTGGGTTTCCGACCCTGCGCGGCGCGCGCACGGCCGCCGAGTTCCAGGCGCAGCTGCGCAAGCTGGTGGCGACGATCCGACCGCTGCGGGCCGACGTCGCCGCGCTGATGGAACTGGAGAACGACGGTTACGGCCCGACCTCGGCGATCGCCAGCCTGGTCGACGCGCTCAATGCCGGTGGTGGCGACTGGCGCTTCGTCGATGCCGGGCACGGTCCCGGCGACAACCCGATCCGGGTCGGGCTGATCTACCGCGCCTCGCGGGTCAGCCCGGTGGGCAAGCCGGCGGTGCTGGAAGGTGGGCCGTTCGCCGAGCACAGCCGGGTGCCGCTTGCGCAGGCCTTCCGCCGCGGCAGCGGCGCGCCGTTCGTGGTGGTGGCCAACCACTTCAAGTCCAAGGGCTGCGGCGAAGCCAGTGGCGCCGACGCCGACCGCGGCGACGGCCAGGGCTGCTGGAACGCAACCCGTACCGCGTCGGCGCGCCGCCTGGACGCGTGGCTGCGTAGCGATCCCACCGGCGCCGGCAGCACGGCCAGCGTGCTGCTCGGCGATTTCAACGCCTACGCGATGGAAGATCCGCTGCGCCTGCTGCGCGACGCCGGTTGGCGCGATGCACTGCAGGAGGCGCATGTCGCGCAGCCCTACAGCTTCGTCTACCGCGGCCTCAGCGGCCGCCTCGACCACGCCTTGCTGAGCCCGGCGCTGGCAGCGCGGTTGCGCGGCGCCGCCGAATGGCACGTCAACGCCGACCTGCCCGACAGGGACGGCTACCGCGAGCGCGATCTGCCCGGTCCGTGGCGCAGTTCGGACCACGATCCGTTGTTGCTGGGGTTTGATCTGTAGGGGTGGGAATGGGGAAATGGGAATGGGGAATCGGGAAAACCGGTTGTCGCTTTCCTTTCCCAGCCTCGATGTACGGGGCGTACCGCCGGAACTGATGTCATGCGTGAGCGCACGACTGCCGTCATGCGTGAGTGCTGTGCTTCAGGCGGCGCTCGCTGCGCGTCTTGTCTTGCGTGTCACCAGCGGCTCTTGAGGATCGCTTGTCCCTTGTGGCGTTGGTCGCGTGTTGCCGCGGTGCCGACCGAAGCCGGTAGATGCCGTGCTTTTGCTCGATAGCACGACAGCATCGACTGTCGCTGTTGCTGTTGCTGTTGCTGTTGCTTTGGTAGTTGCTTTTGTTGTTGTTTCTGCTGTTGCCGTTGCTCTGGCTTTTGATTTACTGGGTTCCCTTCCGCAGCGGCGGATGGACCGGGGAAACACCCGAAGGGCGGCGCACATGGATGTGCGCCGTTCGCGGCAGGGGCAGGATGCCCCTTCCGCGAATCCCCGGTGCATCCGCGGACCCGGAGCGCGTAGCGCGGAGGGCGCAAGGCAGGGCGCGCTTTCTTTTGGTTACTTTTCTTTGCGCGAGCAAAGAAAAGTAACTCGCCCGCAAGGGCGAAAGCCTTTGCTGTTGCTTCAAGTTTTCGTGTCGGACAAGAAGAACCGTAGGAGCGGCTTCAGCCGCGACCGATGCAATCGACAGTGCCTGTCGCGGCTGAAGCCGCTCCTACGATCCAGTGGTCGCCACCGTAGCAGTCAAGTGCAAGAGCAAAGCTTTCGCCTTGCGGCGAGTTACTTTTCTTTGCTTGTGCAAAGAAAAGTAACCAAAAGAAAGCACACCCTGCCTACGCGCCCTCCGCGCTAACGCGCTCCGGGTCCGCGTCCAGCCCGGGGATCCGCGGAAGGGGCATCCTGCCCCTGCCGCGGACGGCGTACATCCATGTACGCCGCCCCTTCGGGGTTTTTCCCCGCGCTGGCCGCCGCTTCGGAAGGGAACCCGGCAAATCAAAAGCCCGAGCAACAGCAACAGCAGAAGCAGCGGCAACTGCCAAAGCGTCAGCAACAACAGAGGCAACGGCAACTGCCAAGGCGACAGCGACAGCAAGCTGCGCCTCGACCCTACTTGCCGCTCGGCGACCGCACGCTATGCAGCATGTCCCGCGCCCGCGCCTGCACTCAATGCTGGCAACGCTGCCGATGCCGCCGCCAGTTCCACAGGTGCGCACTGGCCAGGGCCAGACTGCCGCTGACCGTCATCGCGGTTTCGCTGGCCTCGTCGGGAATGCCGAAGGCGCCGGCCAGCAGACCGAGCAGCCCCAGCGCCGCCAGCGTCCACAGCGGCCAGGGCAGCGCATCGCGCTGGTGCCCGCGCCACAGCGCCAACCCCGCCAACGGCGCGGCGATCGCCACGAACACCACGTGCACCCACTCGGCCTCGGCCCAGACGCCGAACAGCGGCAACGCCGCGGCCAGCAACGGCAAGGCCAAGCAGTGCAGCAGGCACAGCCCGGACAACACCATCGCCGAGGCGTCGAAGAAGGATTGCGGCAGGGATTTCATGGACGATCACTCCAATGCATCAAGTGTTATATAGTAACATTTCTAGCCCGCCACGCCTCCGCGCCGATGCCCGCCATGCCTACTGCCGCCGTTTCCGATCGCCGCCTCCCCGTCACCGTCCTGTCCGGCTTCCTTGGCGCCGGCAAGACCACCCTGCTCAACCGCGTGCTGCACAACCGCGATGGCCGCCGGGTGGCGGTGATCGTCAACGACATGAGCGAGGTCAACATCGACGCGGCGCTGATCCGCGACGGCGGCGCCGCGCTCAGCCGTACCGAAGAGACGCTGGTCGAGTTCAGCAACGGCTGCATCTGCTGCACGCTGCGCGACGACCTGCGCCAGGAGGTGCAGCGCCTGGCCGAGAGCGGGCGCTACGACTACCTGCTGATCGAATCCACAGGCATCTCCGAGCCGATGCCGGTGGCGGCGACCTTCGCCGTCCGCGATGCCGACGGCCGCGGCCTGGCCGATGTCGCGCGCCTGGACACCATGCTCACCGTGGTCGACGGGGTCAGCTTCCTGCGCGACTTCGGCTCGGCCGAGCGCCTGGCCGACCGCGGTCTGCAGGCCGGGGCCGACGACGAGCGCGGGTTGGTCAACCTGCTGGTTGAGCAGATCGAGTTCGCCGACGTGATCGTGATCAGCAAGGCCGACCTGGCCGATGCGGCCACCCTCGACCGCACCCGCGCGGTGCTGCGCGCGCTCAACCGCGATGCGCACATCGTCGAAGCCAGCCGAGGCGACCTGCCGCTGGAGCTGGTGCTGGACACCGGCCGTTTCGACTTCGTGCGCGCGCAGCTGGCGCCGGGCTGGATGCAGGCGTTGCGCGGCGAGCACGCGCCGGAGACCGAGCAGTTCGGCATCGAAAGCTTCGTCTATCGCGCGCGCCGTCCGTTCCATCCGCTGCGCTTCGCGCGGCTGGCGCAGCGCGGCCTGCGCGACGTGATCCGCAGCAAGGGCTTCTTCTGGCTGGCCAGCCGCATGGACTGGGTCGGCGAACTGTCCATCGTCGGCGCGGCCACCCAGACCCAGGCCGCCGGCTTCTGGTACGCGGCACGCGAGCGCGTGGACCGCGGCCTGCTGGACACGCCGCTGGTGCTGCCGCCGTCGCCGCTGCCGTACACCGAACTGGGTTGGCAGCGGCAGCAGACCGCGTGCTGGAACGCGCCGCCGCCGCAGGCCGAGGAGGTCGGCGATGCGCGCGAGTATGCGGCGCTGCGCGCCATGTGGCATCCGCTGTGGGGCGACCGCCGCCAGGAACTGGCGGTGATCGGCGTCGGCCTGGACACGGCGCGGGTGCGCGCCGAACTCGATGCCTGCCTGCTCGACGATGCCGAGCTGCGGCAGGGTCCGGTGGCCTGGCAGGAGTTGCAGGATCCCTTCCCGTTGTGGAGGCGTTGAGGGGCCGGGAATAGGCAATCGGGAGTGGGGAATCGTAAGAGCGGGCTGCGGGCGCTGAGGGATGGTTGCCTGCGCCAGGGCCGACGATTCGCGGTGAGCGGCCTGGAATTCGGGAGCCGGACCTGGGACGCGCAGGCGCGCGCTGCAGGTTAGCCGCGCGCACCCAGCGCGATCAGCACGATCGCCGGCACCGCCAGCAGCAGGCCGAGGCGGTTCCAGCGGTTGGTGCGTTCGCCGAAGACGGCCACGCCGAGCAGGGTGCCCAGGCCGATCACGCCCAGGTTCATCGCCGCGAACACGCTGGCCGGGCTGTCCGGCAGGGCCTGGTGTGCGCGCACGTAGAACAGGATGTTGCCGAAGTTGAGCGCGCCCAGCAGCAGGCCGGCGCCGAGGTTGCGCCAGGCCAGCGGCGCGGTGCCGCGCAGGTGGCGCCACAGCTGCACGCCCAGCAGCAGCACGAAGGCCAGCGCGAAGGCGACCAGCAGCGAGGCGGCGAACGGCGTGCCGGCCTGGGCGATGCGCTTGAGCAGCACGTCGATCGTGGCGAAGCCGACCCACACCAGCAGCAGCCACGGCGCGGTGCGTGCGGCGCCGTGCGGTGCCGGCGCAGGCCGCCGCACGATGCCGGCGATCGCCAGCAGGCCCAGCGCCAGGCCGGCCAGTTTGGCGGCGTTGCCGCGTTCGCCGAACCAGAGGAAGGCCGCCGCCAGCGACAGCAGCAGCGACAGCCGTTGCGCGGCGTCGGTGCGCACGATGCCCGCGCTGGCCACCGCGCGGCCCAGCACCAGGAAGATGCCCGGCAGCAGCACGCCCAGGGCCAGCAGCGCCGCCCATGGCGTATGCGCGTCTTTCAGCGCGGCCAGCGGCGGGTGCAGCAGGGCCGCGCACAGCGCCAGCGCCGCCAGGTAATTCCAGGTCACCGCCTGGGCCAGGTCGATGCGCCGCTGCGGCGCCAGCTTCAGCAGCGCCGAGACCAGCACGCTGCACACCACACTCAACAGGACGAAGACCACGCGCAGCATCCGGATCGGGAGGAAAAAGAACGCTGCGTGCACCGCTTCGGCATGTGGCCGCGACCCAGCCCCGGTATTATGACCGCATGACCTCTCCCGCTTTCCCCACCGCCTCCGGCGCGTTGACGCTGCAAGGCCCCGCCGGCCCGATCGAGGCCGCGGTCGATCTGCCCGACGCCGACGTGGCCGCGCTGCCGGTCACCGCCATCGTCTGCCATCCGCTGTCCACCGAGGGCGGCAGCATGCACAACAAGGTGGTGACCATGGTCGCGCGCGCGCTGCGCGAACTGGGCGTGCGCGTGGTGCGCTTCAACTTCCGCAGCGTCGGCGCCTCCGCCGGCAGCTTCGACCACGGCGACGGCGAGCAGCAGGACCTGGCCGCGGTGGCCGCCTGGGTGCGCGCGCAACGTCCGCACGACGCGCTGTGGCTGGCCGGTTTCAGCTTCGGCGCCTACGTCTCGCTGCGGGCCAGCGCGGCGCTGCAGCCGCAGGTGCTGATCTCGATCGCGCCACCGGCCGGGCGCTGGGATTTTTCCGACATGGCGCCGCCGCCGCAGTGGCTGGTGATCCAAGGCGAGGCCGACGAGATCGTCGATCCGCAGGCCGTGTACGACTGGCTCGAAACCCTGGAGGCGCAACCGCAACTGGTGCGCATGCCCGACACCAGCCATTTCTTCCATCGCAAGCTGATCGACCTGCGCGGCGCGCTGCAGCACGCGGTCAAGGCCTGGCTGCCGGCGGCGCAGGCGTGAGCGCGGCGACATTGCCGTCGCAGCGCTACGCCGAGGGCGTGGCGCGCGGCGACTGGCGCGACGATCCGGCCCAGCATGCGGCGCTGGCCGAACTGGACCGCATCCACGTCGCGATCGTCGATGGCGACCAGGAGGGCTGGCTGGACCGCCTGTCGGCGTTCTGGAAGAAGCCCGAGCCGGTGCGCGGCCTGTACTTCTGGGGCGGGGTCGGCCGCGGCAAGACCTTCCTGGTCGACCTGTTCTACGACGGTCTGCCGATCACGCGGAAGTACCGCACGCATTTCCACCGTTTCATGCGCGGCGTGCACGAGCGCCTGCGCGAGCATGCCGGGCAGAGCGATCCGCTGGCGAAGATCGCGCAGGAGTGGCGCAGCCGGCTGCGCGTGCTGGTGCTGGACGAGTTCTTCGTCACCGACATCGGCGATGCGATGCTGCTCTCGCGCCTGCTCGAGCGCCTGTTCGCCGAGGGCGTGACCCTGGTCACCACCTCCAACACCGCGCCGCAGAACCTGTACCTCAACGGCCTGCAGCGCGACAGCTTCCTGCCGGCGATCGCGCTGCTGCAGACCTACTGCGTGGAGCTGTACGCCGAGGGCACCGAGGACTACCGCATGCGCGCGCTGACCCGTTCGCCGGTGTACCGCGCGCCGCTGGCCGAGGACAGCGACGCCTGGCTGGGGGAACGCTGGGGCGCGCTGACCGGCAAGGCCGAGGCGCGCCGCGGCAACATCGAGATCGAAGGGCGCAAGATCCCGGTGCGTGCGCGCGGCAAGAGCATCGTCTGGTTCGATTTCGTCGCCTTGTGCGAAGGCCCGCGCGGTCCCAGCGACTACATCGAGATCGCGCACGAGTTCACCACCGTGCTGCTCGGCGGCATCCCGCACTTCGACCGCATGAACGAGGACGCGGCGCGGCGCTTCGTCAACCTGATCGACGAGCTGTACGACCGCCACGTCAACCTGGTCTGCACCGCACAGGATCCGCCGCCGCTGCTCTACACCGGCGAGCGCCTGGCCGGGGCCTTCGAGCGCACCGCCTCGCGGCTGATCGAGATGCAGAGCGCCGAGTACCTGTCGGCCGCGCATCGGGTCTGAGCGCGACAGCGGCCACGCGCGCTCAGCGCACCGCGCCGGGCCGGCACAGCCCGGCGACGAAGCGCGGCATCAGGCCCGCGCCTGCAATCTCTTCCAGATAGGTCGCCGCCAGGCAACTGGCGCCGCCCTCGCGGTGTGCGCAGCGGGCCGGCCCGGACGCGCCGTCCTGCGGCAACTGCCGATCCATCGCCTGGCGCTGCGCCGCGGCCAATCCGTCGCGAAAGCGCTCCTCGGCATCGAGCAGGTCGGCGGGGGTCAAGCGGTCGGTCGGCACGTCGGGGCACTGGCGGCGGGTTTCGCGGGCCAGTGCGTCGGCGCCGGCACCGACCAGCACCGGGCCGCGGGGCAGGGTGTTGGGCACGATGGGGGCAGCGCCGAGCGCGGCCAGCAGCAGGAACGATGCGCGCATGCGGAAGCTCCTCGGGGATGCGCGGCAGCGTAGTCCTGCGCCGGCGGCGGCAGGTGGCAGGACGCGGCGCTCGCTTCAGCAGGGAGTTAGTGCTGGGCAAAATATCGCTTGCTATTGAATAGTGTGCGATGTAATTTACCGCCCATGGACCGCACTTCTCCCCCCGACGCCACCGCCCTGCTGAAGCTGGACACCCAGCTGTGCTTCGCGCTGTATTCGGCCAACCTGGCGATGCACAAGCTCTACCGCGGGCTGCTGCGCGACCTCGGCCTGACCTATCCGCAGTACCTGGTGATGCTGGTGCTGTGGGAGCAGGACCAGCGCAGCGTCTCGGACATCGGCGAGCGCCTGTTCCTGGACTCGGCCACGCTGACCCCGCTGCTCAAGCGCCTGGAGGCGGTCGGCCTGCTGACCCGCAGTCGCGCCGCCGCCGACGAGCGCCGCGTGCTGATCGCGCTGACTGGCGAGGGCCAGGCCCTGCGTGCGCGTGCGCAGGCGGTGCCGGAAGGCGTGCTGTGCGCGGTCGCCTGCGACCTGCAGCAACTGACCCGGCTCAAGCACGACCTGGAAGAGGTCCGCGGCAAGTTGCAGGCTGCGGCCTGAGCGAATCCCGCCCGATCGCGCATTCCCTCACCCCCCATTCCCCTCTACCCCATGGCGCCGCGGCGCCGCCCTGCTAGGAGAACCACCATGGCTTCACCGACCACCATCGTCTACACCGCCACTGCCACCGCCACCGGGGGCCGCGATGGCCGCGCCGCCACCCCGGACAAGGCGCTGGACGTCAAGCTGTCGACCCCGCGCGAGCTGGGCGGCGCCGGCGGCGACGGCACCAATCCGGAGCAGCTGTTCGCGGCCGGCTACTCGGCCTGCTTCATCGGCGCGCTGAAGTTCGTCGCCGGCCAGGAGAAGGTGAAGCTGCCGGCCGAGCCGAGCATCGAGGGCCACGTGGGCATCGGCCAGATCCCGGGCGGCTTCGGCATCGCCGTGGAACTGCGCATCGCGGTGCCGGGCCTGGAGCGCGCCACGCTGGAATCGCTGGTGGAGAAGGCGCACCAGGTGTGCCCGTACTCCAACGCCACCCGCGGCAACATCGACGTCAAGCTGGTCGTGCTCGACTGAGCCAGCGGATGTCCTGGCCGGCGCCTGCGCCGGTCCATGGCGACACGCGACGGGCGGCCACTGGCCGCCCGTTCGCGTTGCAGGCCCGCGCGTGTTGCCGCGCACATTGAGGCTGCCTTGCGTCAATGCAATAGTGTGCGCTTCATCAAATCGGGCGCGCCATGCTCAGTTCCGCCTACAACGCCGAGACCGTCGCCGCCTTCCTGCAGGGCGCGCGCCGTGTGCTGGTGCTGACCGGCGCCGGCATGTCCGCCGAGAGCGGGGTGCCGACCTTCCGCGGCCAGGATGACAGCCTGTGGTCGCGCTTCGATCCCGAGCAACTGGCCACCGAGGACGCCTGGCGCGCCGACCCGGCCCTGGTCTGGGGCTGGTACCGCTGGCGCATGGCGATCGTGGCGCAGGCGCAGCCGCATGCCGGGCACCTGGCGCTGGCGCGCCTGGCCGAGATCCGCCACACCACCCTGGTGACCCAGAACGTGGACGATCTGCACGAGCGTGCCGGCAGCGAGGTCGCCGCGCACGTGCACGGCCGCCTGTCGGCGCTGCGCTGCAGCGACTGCGGCCAGCCCTGGCGCGGGCTGCTGCCGCCGATCGACGCGCAGACGCCCAGCCAACGGTTGCCGCCGCCGGTGTGCGCGGCCTGCGGCGGCACGGTGCGCCCAGGCGTGGTGTGGTTCGGCGAAGCGCTGCCGCCGGCGGAGTGGGCGCGGGCGCAGACCGCGGCGGACGCCGCGGACCTGGTGCTGGTGATCGGCAGTTCCGGCCTGGTCTATCCGGCCGCCGGCCTGCCGCTGCAGGCCAAGGAGCGCGGCGCCTGCGTGGTCGAGATTAATCCCGAACCCAGCGCGCTGTCGGCGCGCGCCGACCTGCACTGGCGCGACAGCGCCGCGATGGCGCTGCCGTTGCTGCTGCAGCAGTGCATGGTGACCTGAGCCCGGTGTCGCGGGGGCCGTGCGCCGCGCTCAGCGCAGCGTGCGCAGGAACGCGTCCACCGCCGCGGTATAGGCCGAGGGCAGGCCCAGGTCGCGGTTGAGTTCGGCGTGGCTTGCATCCTGCGGCAGCACCTCGACACGGATGCCGCGGGCGTTGGCCTTGGTGGCCAGGCGCCGCGCCTGTGCGCAGGCATCGGCGCGGCGACTGGAGCACACCGCCAGCAGCGGCGGCGCGCTGGCGCCCATGACGTGGTACGGCGAGGCGGCGATCCAGTCGCTGGGTGCGCTGCCGAACGCGCGGTCGTACAGCGGCAGATGCCGTTGCTGCATCACCTGCTCCACGTCCATCGCGGCGCTGTCCAGCGCCACCGTGCCCAGCGGTCGGCGCGCCCCGGCCTGCGCCAGCAGGTCCGGCGACAGGTCCAGCAGGCTCACCAGGTGCGCGCCGGCCGAGTGCCCCATCAGCACCAGCCGCGCCGGATCGGCGCCCCACTGCGGCGCCAGGTGCTGGATCCGCGCCACCGCGCGCGCCACGTCCTGCGCCTGCTGCAGTGGCGTCGCCTGCGGCAGCAGGCGGTAGTTCACCGACACCAGCGCCTGGCCTTGCGGCTGCCAGTGCGCGACCTTGTTGGCGGCCACGCCGGGGTTGTCCTTGTCGCCGTCGGCCCAGCCGCCGCCGTGCACCATCACGATCAGCGGGGCCTGGCGCGCGCCGGCCGGCAGGTACACGTCCATGCGCTGCGCCGGGTCCGGGCCGTAGGCGACGTCGCGCAGCACCTGCGCCCCGGCTGGCAGTGGCGCAGGCGCGGTGTGGGCGCGGTCGCCCTGCAGACGCTGCAGCAGGCGTGTGCGCAGGCGCCCGTCCTGGGCCTGGCCGGGGGCGGCGGCGAGCAAGGGCAGCAGCAGCGCCAGGGCGAGCAGGCCATGGGCGGGCGAGGGGCGGGACAGGCGCATGGGCGGAGCACTCCTTGAAAGACGGCGAGGGAGGTCGTGGCGCGGCCGGCCCATGTGGGCGCCGGTACGCGCCGGGTCATGCCGGGCGCAGGTGCAGCGTGGCGCACAGGCCGTGCGGGGCGATGGGCTGCAGCAGCAACAGGCCGCGATGCTGGCGCGCGACCCGCTCGACGATCGCCAGGCCCAGTCCGCTGCCGCCGTGGCCGCCGTGCACGAACGGCTGCAGCGCACGCGCGGCCAGCGCCGGGTCCAGGCCGGGGCCGTGATCGCGCACCTCGATGCGCCAGCCATCGCCGCCGTCGCCGTGCAGGCGCAGCTGGAACGGCGCGGCGCCGTGCCGCTCGGCATTGCCGATGAGATTGCCGAGCGCGCGCTGCAGCGCCAGCGGCCGCCCGTGCAGCGGCGCCTGTGCGGGCAGTTCGCAGTCCCAGCCGGGCTGCGCCGCGGCCAGCGCCTGCCGGCAGAGGTCGGCCAGGTCCAGGGCCACGGCGGGTTCGTCGCGGCCGTCGCGGGCGTAGGCGATGAATTGCGCCAGGATCGCGTCGATCTCGCCGATGTCGCGCTCCATGCCCTCGCGCAACGCCGGCTCCACCTGCGGCAGCAGCGCCAGCGCGTACTGCAATCGGGTCAGCGGCGTGCGCAGGTCGTGGGAGATGCCGGCCAGCAGCAGCGCACGCTCGGCCGCGGCGTGGCGCACCTCGGCGCTGGCTTCGGTGAGCGCCTGCGCCAGCGCGGCGACTTCGCGCGGCCCGCCAGTGGCGATCGGTGCGGCCTGTTCGCCGCGCACCAGGTGCGGCGCGGCTTGCGCCAGTTGCCGCAGCGGTCGCACCAGCCGCCGCGCGACCAGCGCAGCGGCGAGCCAGACCAGCAGCGTGCAGGCGGCCAGCATCGCCACCGAGAATCGGCGCAGGCCGTGTCCGCGCGGCTGGCTGGAGAATGCGATCCACAGCGGCGTGGGCGTGGCCAGCTGCAGCCACAGGGTGCCGTCGGCGTCGCGGCGCAGCGCGCGCCCGGGGCCGAGCTGGTCGGCCGCGCGGCGCTGCACGGCGTCGGCCAGCGGGCCGACGGCGCTGGCCGTGGGCGGCGCGGTGCGCAGCTGCAGGCCGGCCTCGCGCAACGCCGGCGCCAGCGCGGCGGCGGCCGGCGAACGCTGCAGCGCCTCGGCGACATTGGCGAAGCCGTGCAAGACCCGCAGTTGCTGCTGCGCCGCCGGCCGCAACGCCAGTTCGCGGCCGAGCAGCAGCGCCAGCAGGCCGGCGCCGGCCAGCACCAGCGCGATCACCAGGGCCAGTTGCCCGAACAGGCTGCGCGGCCAGCCGGCGGCGCGGGAGGCAGGCGCGCTCATGCCTGCGGTTCCGGCGGCACGTACACGTAGCCCACGCCCCACACGGTCTGGATCAGCCGTGGCGTGCGCACGTCGTCCTCCAGCAGCTTGCGCAGGCGCGCGACGATCACGTCGATGCTGCGGCCCAGCGGCTCGTGCTCGCGGCCGTGCGCCAGGCTGGACAGGCGGTCGCGGCTCAGCGGCTGCTGCGGGTGCCGCAGCAGCACCGACAGCACCGCGAATTCGGCGGTGGTCAGCTTCAGCGGTGCGTCGTCGCGGCGCAGTTCGCGCCGTCCCAGGTGCAGGCGAAAGCGGCCGAAGCCGATCTCGCCGCCGTCCGGCTGCGGCGCGCCGGCGCCGCCCGGGCGGGTGCGGCGCAGCACCGCGCGGATCCGCGCCAGCAACTCGCGCGGGTTGACCGGCTTGGGCAGGTAATCGTCGGCGCCGATCTCCAGGCCGACGATGCGGTCGATCTCGTCGCCCTTGGCGGTCAGCATCACGATCGGGGTGGCGTCGCCCTGGCCGCGCAGGCGTCGGCAGATCTCCAGGCCGTTCTCGCCGGGCAGCATCAGGTCCAGCACCACCAGGTCGTAGTGGCCGCGCGCCAGCGCCTGCTGCAGTTGCACGCCGTCGGCCACCGCCTTGACCGCGAAGCCCTGGCTCTCCAGGTAGCGGCACAGCAGGGCGCGCAGGCGGTCGTCGTCGTCGACCAGCAGCAGGCGGGGAGCGGGCGCGGCATCGTGCATGGATGCCACTATCGGCTGCGCCGGCGCCTTGCGGCAACGGCGGCCGCGGCGCAACTGTAAGCGGATGTTTCCGCCGCGGCCTGCGGCAACATCTGCTGGCCGATGCGGTGCCCCGCGCGCCGGCGCCGTGGCTACGGTGACCTCGGCAGCATGCCGCTGCTGTCACCGGAGTACGCCATGTCACTGTCCCCTCGCACCACCTGCTTGCTGCTGGCGCTCGCTGCCGGCGTCCTGGCCGCGCCCATCGCCCACGCGCGCGAGCACACCCGCACACGCAGCGCCGGCACCACCGATGGTGTCCGCCACGCCGCCGTCCAGGCCAGCGCCAGCAGCGCCCACGGCAGCGTGCAGCGGGCCCGGCAGTGGCAGGCCGACGGCCAGGGCAACGCCAGCGCAAGCAGTGCCGCCACCCGCGCGACGACCGCCGGCGGCAGCGCCACGCGCCAGGGCAGTGCGTACCGCGATGCCGACGGCAGCGCCGGCCGCCAGGGCAGTGCCAGCGTGCAGCGCGCCGACGGCGCCAGTGCCAGCAGCAGCGGCAGCCTGGTCCGGGCCGCCGACGGCACCCTCAGCGGCAGCCGCCAGAGCAGTGTCGACGGCGCGCAGGGGAGCTACCAGGGCAGTACCAGCGTGCAGGACGGCAGTGTCGTCCACACCGGCACCTGCACCGACGCGGGCGGCACGGTGGTGCCGTGCCGCCCGTAAGCATCGGCGCGGCGCGAGGTGTCGGCGGGGGCGGAAGGTCTCCGCCAGCGGCCGGCTTCACGGCCCGATCACGGCCGAGAATGGCCTGCGCGGACGGGCCGGCACTGCCGGAAATCGGCAAACCGTTGCCAGGCTTAGGTTTTCGTAATTTGACCCATATTTAGCGTTGACGCCGTTGGCCGACCACACTATCTTGGGGTGGTCGGTTCCTGCGGCCCCAAGCCGCGGGATCAAAAGGGAAGCCGGTGCGGCGTGCCAACGCCAATTCCGGCGCTGCCCCGCAGCGGTAATTGGGAACGAACCCGTCATCCGCACTGAGGCGCCCGCCTTGGGAAGCGACGGGCTAGGAACCGGCCACGCGGCCGTCGCCCATCAGCCCGAAGACCTGCCGACAGCCGCGCGAAGCACACCGCGCGGCGCCGACCGTGCGATCTCCGGGGGGAGAGGGTCGGTGCAGCGTGGACCGCCCGCAGGCCTGGTGCCTGCGCCGTTTGCAGTCTTCGCGACACCGCCCGCCCACCTGCCGATCCGGTCGGACCGCTGCCTGCGAGGGTCGGGCGGCCGCGTGCACCACGCTTGGAGACCTTCATGAGCCAGACCCACAGCCTGCCGGCCACCGCGTCCGTCGACGCCGCCGTCGACCCCACGACCGCTGCCGCCACTGCCCAGCCGGAACCGGCCAGCAGCGAGCCGAGCAACGACCAGCGCGCCGTGACCTGGATCGTCAAGGACGGCGGCAACCGCCGCATGGCCTTCGACCGCTCGCGCCTGCAGCGCACCCTGGACCGGATCCACGCCGAGTTCCCGCAGCTGGACGTGAGCGACTACGAGCGCAAGGCCTTCGCCTTCATCGAGAAGAAGGAAAGCCTGTCGGCCGACGACATGGTCGACTACCTGATCCGCGAGGCCGAGTCGCGCGTGGACATCGCCACGCCGGAGTGGGAGTACTTCGCCGCGCGCCTGTACCTGGACCGCCTGTACAAGCGCGCCAGCAAGAACCGTTTCTACGATGCCGGCGAGAAGTACGGCTCCTACGTCGGCCTGCAGGAAAGCCTGGCCGACCGCGGCGTGTACTCGATCGACATCCTCAAGAACTACTCCAAGGACGAACTGGCCGAAGCCGGCCGCATGATCGATCCGGAGCGCGACAAGCTGTTCGCCTACAACGGCCTGTACCTGCTGGCCACGCGCTACCTGGCCACCGACAACTCGCGCAAGGTGTACGAACTGCCGCAGGAGCGCTGGCTGACCATCGCCCTGTACCTGATGCAGGACGAGAAGCCGCGCGAGCGCCGCATGCAGCTGGTCGGCGAGGCCTACTGGGCGCTGTCCAACCTGTACATGACCGTCGCCACGCCGACCCTGGCCAACGCCGGCAAGATCGGCGGGCAGCTGTCGAGCTGCTTCATCGACACCGTCGACGACAGCCTGCAGGGCATCTACGACTCCAACACCGACGTGGCGCGCGTGTCCAAGCACGGCGGCGGCGTCGGCGCCTACCTGGGCTACGTGCGTTCCTCCGGTTCGGCGATCCGCGGGGTGAAGAACTCCAGCGGCGGCGTGGTGCCGTGGATCAAGCAGCTCAACAACACCGCCGTGTCGGTGGACCAGCTCGGCCAGCGCAAGGGCGCCATCGCCGTGTACCTGGACATCTGGCACCGCGACATCGAGGCGTTCCTGGACCTGCGCCTGAACAACGGCGACCAGCGCCTGCGCGCGCACGACGTGTTCACCGCGGTGTGCGTGCCGGACATCTTCATGGAAGCGGTGGAACGCCGCGGCGAGTGGTATCTGTTCGACCCGCACGAGGTGAAGGAGGTCAAGGGCTGGTACCTGCAGGACTTCTTCGACGAGAAGCGCGGCGAAGGCAGCTTCCGCGCCCGCTACGAGGAAGTGGTGGCCGACGAGCGCATCGGCCGCAAGGTGGTCAAGGCCATCGACATGTTCAAGCGCATCATGGTCAGCCAGCTGGAGACCGGCAACCCGTTCATGTTCTACCGCGACGAAGTCAATCGCATGAACCCGAACAAGCACCAGGGCATGGTCTATTCCAGCAACCTGTGCACTGAGATCCTGCAGAACATGAGCCCAACCCGGGTCATCCAGGAGATGATCAGCGGCGACCAGATCGTCACCACCAAGCAGGCCGGCGACTTCGTCGTGTGCAACCTGTCCTCGGTGAACCTGGGCCGTGCGGTGACCGCGCAGCCGGACCTGCTGTCGCCGGACATCCTGGAGCGGCTGATCCGCGTCCAGGTGCGCATGCTCGACAACGTCATCGACCTCAACGAACTGCCGGTGCCGCAGGCCACCATCACCAACCAGAAGTACCGCGCGATCGGCCTGGGCACCTTCGGCTGGCACCACCTGCTGGCGCAGAAGGGCATCGACTGGAATTCGCCGGACGCCGAGGCGTACAGCGATTCGCTGTACGAACGCATCAACTACCTGACCATCCAGGCGAGCCTGGCGCTGGCCAAGGAGAAGGGCGCGTACAAGGTGTTCAAGGGCAGCGACTGGCAGAACGGCGAGTACTTCACCAAGCGCGGCTACGACAGCGCCGAGTGGCAGGAACTGGCCGCGCAGGTAAGCGTGCACGGCGTGCGCAACGCCTGGATGGTGGCGGTGGCGCCGAACATGAGCACCGCGCAGATCGCCGGCTCCACTGCGTCGATCGACCCGATCTACAGCGCGTTCTACTACGAAGAGAAGAAGGACTTCCGCCGCCCGGTGGTGGCGCCGGGGCTGACCGTGGACACCTATCCGTACTACGAGAAGGGCGCCTACAAGGTCGACCAGTTCGCCAGCGTGCGCCAGAACGCGCGCCGCCAGCGTCACGTCGACCAGTCGATCAGTTTCAACTTCTACGTGCCCAGCGGCATCCGCGCCAGCACCCTGCTGGACCTGCACATGACCGCGTGGAAGGAAGGCCTGAAGACCACGTACTACGTGCGCTCCAACGACATCGACATCAGCGAGTGCGAGTGGTGCTCGAGCTGATCGCGGGCGCCTGAGCCCAGCGCCGCGCGGCAGGCCGCCCCTGCCGCGCGCGTCCCGCATTCCCGCGCCGCCCGCCGGCGCCGTTCACCCGACTACCGAAGCACATCCATGGCCATCGCGCTCGACCGCATCAAGATCCTCGAACCGCTGCACCCCAACCGCTCCACCGGCATCATCAACGGCACCACCAGCGGCATCCTCAACTGGAACGACATCCCGTACCCGTCCTTCTACCGGGCGTACAAGGAGCTGTCGACCAACTTCTGGATCCCCGACGAAGTGGACATGAAGGGCGATGCCAAGCAGTACGGGGAGCTGTCGGCGCGCGAGAAGAACGCCTACGACTCGATCATCGGTCTGCTGGCCACGCTGGATTCGCCGCAGACGCGCTTCATCTACAACGTCGCCGAATACATCACCGACCCGGCCGCGCACGCCAACGCCGCGATCATCGGCCAGCAGGAAGTGATCCACAACGAGAGCTACTCGTACGTGCTGGCCTCGATCGCCGGCCTGGCCGACCAGAACCGCGTGTTCGAGATCGCCCGCACGCATCCGACCATCATCGCGCGCAACCAGCCGATCATGCAGGCCTATGACGACTTCATGCGCGAGAAGACCGCAGAGACCCTGCTGCGCTCGCTGATCCAGTCCTCGATCCTGGAAGGCATCAACTTCTATTCCGGCTTCGCGTATTTCTACAACCTGGTCCGGCAGAACCGCATGACCGGCACCGGCAAGATCATCAGCTTCATCAACCGCGACGAGCTGGCCCACACCAAGTTCATCAGCGAGCTGATCCGCGCCATCATCGGCGAGAATGCCGAGCTGCAGACCAACGAGCTGACCGACTACGTGCACCAGGCCTTCGAACACGCGATCCGCCTGGAGACCGAGTGGTCCTCGGAAGTGCTCGACGGCATCGAGGGCATCGACGTGGACGAAATGATCCAGTACGTGAAGTACCGCGCCAACAAGATGTCCGGCATGCTCGGCATCGAGAAGCTGTACAGCGGCGCCAGCGACAACGTGATGCCGTGGATCAAGGCCTACGCCGACAACTTCACCGAGACCAAGACCGACTTCTTCGAGATGCGCAACGCCAGCTACAAGAAGACCAACTCGGACAACGGCTTCGACGATCTCTGAAGGGCCGGATTCGGGATGATCAGCCGTTCGGCTGCTGAAAAGCCGGGCATTCGGGATTGGTGAAGCACCGCCATCCTGCTCTGACGAATCCCGAATCCCCACTCCCCAATCCCCGCCCCATGCGTATCCTGCTCGCCTACGCTTCGCTCAGCGGCAATACCCGCGACGTCGCCCGCCGCGTGCATGCGCAGTGCGAGGCGGCGGGGCACGCGGTGACCTGGATCCATACCGACCTGCAGACGTTGCAGGGTGCGCTCGGCGATGCCGCGCACGCGGCGCAGTTCGATCTGCATCTGCTCGGCAGCTGGACCGACAACGCCGGGCGCACGCCGTCGGAGATGAAGCGCTACATCGCCGAACTGGTCGAGGCGGTGGGCAAGACGATCGAGGTGGCGGCGTTCGGCACCGGCGAGACGCAGTGGGGCTTGGAGTATTACTGCGGTGCGGTCAAGCGCATCGCACGGTTCTTCGACAGCGTCTATCCGTTGCTGGAGATCGAGCAGATGCCGCATGGCGACCGCGACAACGCGGCGATCGACGCCTGGTGTGCGCAGGTGCTGGCGTTGCGCGCGGCGCGGGCGTCGTCGGCAGGCGCGGTGCCGGCGGCCGCTGCCGAGCCCCCGTGCACCGGTGCGGGCGGGTTCGCTGCGATGGGGTTGCCGCTGCATGGCAGCGGCTGACGCCGTCGTCCATCCGTTTTCCTGGTAGCACCGGCGTCGTCATCGCACGCCGTGTTTCCTCCGACATCAGACAAGGTTCCGTTCCATGCTCACCACCATCACCGTCTCCAGTGCCGAACAGTTCGCCGATGCGCTTGCCGCGCACCCGCGCGTGCTGGCCGATTTCAACAAGGACAACTGCCCCGGTTGCCGCATGCTCGACAAGTCGCTGGAGCGCTTCGCCGAGAGCGACACGGCGCAGGGCGTGACCCTGCTCAAGGTGAAGATGGAGGACGTGGGCGAGGACTTCTTCCGCGCTCAGGGGCTGCGGCAGACGCCGACGCTGATGCTGTTCCGCCAGGGCGAGGAAGTGGCGCGCGTGCCCGGCTTCGTGCCGCCGGCCAAGATCGACGAAGCGGTGCGCACGCATCTGGGCTGAGCGCGGCGCGTTCCTCGCACCTCGTATCTCGTAGGAGCGGCTTCAGCCGCGACGGGCTTTCCCATAGCGTCTGTCGCGGCTGAAGCTGCTCCTACGGTTCTTCTTGTCCGACACGAAAGCTTGGAAGCAACAGCAAAGGCTTTCGCCCTTTCGGGCGAGTTACTTTGATCAGCCTTCGGCTGCTGAGAAGCACTTCTTTGCTCGCGCAAAGAAAAGGTAACCAAAAGAAGCGCTTTACCACAGCCGAAGGCTGGTCAAGCGCGCCCTGCCTTGCGCCCTCCGCGCTAGCGCGCTCCGGGTCCGCATCCATAACGGGGATCCGCGGAAGGGGCATCCTGCCCCTGCCGCGGACGGCGCACATCCATGTGCGCCGCCCTTCGGGTGTTTCCCCGCGATGGCCGCCGCTGTGGAAGGGAACCCGGTAAGTCAAAAGCTAAAGCAACAGCAAAAGCCCGAGCAACTGCCGCTGCAGCGCATGTCCGCGTCATTGCAGCGTCCGCCAGCGAATGCGCTGCGCGTGGCGTGCAGGTATCGTGGGCGGCAAGCGTCCAGGGGTTGCGTGTGGCGTGATGCGGCGGCGTGTTCCTCGTAACCCGGTGAACCCAGCGTAGGAGCGGCTTCAGCCGCGACAGGTTTTACCTTGGAAACCTCTATCGCGCCTGATGGTACGAGGCATGCCTAACGCCTCTCGCCGGGGCTTGCGATAAGTCGGATGGGTGCACTGTGGGAGGGACTTCAGTCCCGACGCGTTGAGGTTGGGTACCTGGCAGCGTTGTTCGTCGCGGCTGCCCGGCAATTGATTCGTTCATGCATACAGAGCGTAGCCATGTACTGCAATCCCTACCCACGCCTGCCCGCCGCATGCCCCTGCGCCAACTGCCACAGGTGGCGCACGATCGGCATCGCCTGCGCGGTAGCTGGCAGCGCGGCCAGCGCCAGGCGCGCCATCGGTACGCGGCCTTCGATGTCCAGGTAGCGCACGCCGGGCAATTGCACCTGCGCGGTGGAGGCGGGGACCACCGATACGCCCAGTTCGGCGGCGACCAGGTTGACGATGGAGGACATCTGCGGCGCTTCCTGTTCGATCTTCAGTTCGAAGCCGGCCTGGCGGCAGGCATCGAGGATCTCGTCGTACAGGCTGGTGCCGAAGCTGCGCGGGAACAGGATGAAGGGTTCGCCGGCCAAGGCCGACAGTGGCGCGCGGCGGCGCTTGGCCAGGCGGTGCGCGGCCGGCACCGCGATCTTCATCGGCTCGTCGGGCAACTTGAGCAACTGCAATTCCGAGGGCGTGGCCACGCTGTAGCGGATGAAGGCCGCATCCAGCCGTCCCTGCAGCAGCGCGGCGAGCAGGCCGGCGGTGTTGGTCTCCTCCAGCGCCAGCGTCACCGCCGGCCAACCGCGGCGGAAGCCGCGCACCAGCGTCGGCACGATCGGGTTGAACGCTGCCGAGGCGGTGAAGCCGAGCCGCAGCACGCCGCTCTCGCCGCGCGCGGCGCGGCGCGCGGCGTCGCCGGCGCGTTCCAGGTCGGCGAGCACGCGCCGCGCTTCGGTGCGGAAGGCGCGGCCGGCATCGGTGAGCTCGGCACCGCGCGGCGTGCGCACGAACAGCGGCGTGCCCAGTTCCTCCTCCAGCGCGCGGATCTGCTGGCTCAGCGGCGGTTGCTGGATGCCCAGTTGCGCGGCGGCGCGGGTGAAGTGTCCGGCCTCGGCCACGGCCAGGAAGTAGCGCAGATGGCGCAGTTCCATGTCATATCCAGAACATATGGAAGGTCGGTCGATCATATATTGGACGCCGGGTGATGGCAGGCGAATACTGACCCTCCGTTTCCCGCCACCCCCCACACCGTGAACGCCTCCAGCCAATGCCCGCCGGTGCATGCCGTGGACGACGCGCCGTTGCTGCGCATCCGCCTGGCCCTGTTCCTTGCCGGCTTCGCCACCTTCTCGCTGCTGTACAGCGTGCAGCCGCTGCTGCCCGCGTTCGCGCGCGAATTCGGAGTCAGCGCCGCCGCCAGCTCGCTGCCGCTGTCGCTGGCCACCGGCGGCCTGGCGATCGCGATCTTCTGCGCCGGCGCGGTGTCGGAAACGCTGGGCCGGCGCGGGCTGATGTTCGTGTCGATCGCGTTGGCGGCGCTGCTCAACCTGCTGGCGTCGTGCCTGCCGCACTGGGGTTCCCTGGTGGTGGTGCGCGCGCTGTCCGGCATCGCCCTGGGCGGGGTGCCGGCGGTGGCGATGGTGTACCTGGCCGAGGAACTGCCGCCGAGCCGGCTCGGCGCGGCGACCGGGCTGTACGTGGCCGGCAATGCCTTCGGCGGCATGGTCGGCCGGATCGGCATGAGCATGCTCACCGATCACTTCGACTGGCGCATCGCGCTGGCCACGCTGAGCGCGGTCGACCTGCTGGTCGCGGTCGGCTTCGTGCTGCTGCTGCCGCCGTCGCGGCACTTCGTGCGCCGTCAGGGCGTGAATCTGCGCTTTCATCTGCGCGCCTGGGGCGGGCATCTGCGCGATCGCCATCTGCCGTGGCTGTTCGCGATCCCGTTCCTGGCGATGGGCGTGTTCGTCAGCGTCTACAACTACGCCGGTTTCCGCCTGGGCGGGCCGGAGTTCGGGCTGAGCCAGAGCCAGCTCGGCCTGATCTTCAGCGCCTACGTGTTCGGCATCGTGTCTTCGTCGGTGGCGGGCGCGGCGTCGGACCGCTTCGGCCGCGGCCCGGTGGTGCTGGCCGGCCTCGTCACCGCGGCGCTGGGCGTGGCGCTGACCCTGGCGCATGCGCTGGTGCCGATCATCGCCGGCATTGTGCTGCTGACCATCGGCTTCTTCGTCGCGCATTCGGCGGCCAGCGCCTGGGTCGGACGCCTGGGCGGCCAGCACAAGAGCCATGCCGCCTCGCTGTACCTGCTGGCCTACTACGCCGGCGCCAGTGTGATCGGCTCGCTCAGCGGCGCAGCCTGGCAGCACGGTGGCTGGAACGCACTGGTCGCCTGCTGCCTGGTCTTGCTGGGCATCGGCCTGGTCGCCGCGCAGGTGCTACACCGCGGCGCCGACGACAGCCGTCCCTACGGACGCTTCGGGCCGCATCCGCCGCGCGGCGAGTGAGCCGCGCCGCCATCAGCCAACGAGGATGCCGCGATGCAGATCGACCACCTCGACCATCTGGTCCTCACCGTCGCCGACATCGAGGCGACCTGCGCGTTCTATGCGCAGGTGCTGGGCATGCGCGTGGTGACCTTCGGCGAAGGTCGCAAGGCGCTGGCCTTCGGCGCGCAGAAGATCAACCTGCACCGGCGTGGCCATGAGTTCGAACCCAAGGCGCGCGTGCCCACGCCGGGGTCGGCCGACCTGTGCTTTCTCACTGCCACGCCGCTGGGGCAGGTGGTCGAGGAACTGCGTGCCGCCGCCGTGCCGATCGAGCAGGGTCCGGTGCAGCGCACCGGCGCCCGCGGCCCGATCCTGTCGGTGTACCTGCGCGATCCCGACGGCAACCTGATCGAGATCGCCAATCCCTTGTGAGCGCAGGCGCCGAAGCGCCTGCACGGCGCGGTCATTCCGAATAGCTGACCGACAGGGTGACGTTGGCGTAGCCGCCGCTGCCGCCGACCAGGCGGAAGAAGTAGCTGCCGGTGGCCGGCAACGCCATCTGCACGTTCTGCGTGGTGCCGTTGCGCAGCGAACTGTAGTCGGCATTGCTGCCGTCGGCGCCGGGCGCGCGCACCGCGCGCACGTACAGCTTGAGCTGGCCGCTGCCGCCGAGGGTGCGCAGTTGCAGGTTGCGGGCATTGACCGGCACGTCCAGGCGGTACAGCGGCCCCTGGCCGGCCGCGGCCGACAGCTTGGCGACGGAGCCGCGGCCCACGCTGATCGCCGTGGCCTCGTCGCCGCCGCCGCTGGCGCCGGCGGCACGGGCGACGGCCTTGGCGGCGTTGAGGATGCCGGCGCCGATGTACGGCGTCTGCTTGCTCGGGAAGGGGTTGGAGGTCTGGGTCAGGATGTCGCGCAACTGCGCCTGCGAGGGCATCGGGCGGTTGGCGTTGAGCGCGGCGCTGATCGCCAGCGCGACCACGCCGGCCACGTGCGGCGAGGCCATCGAGGTGCCCGCATAGCCGGCGTAGGCCGGCTGGTCCGGGCCCTTCTCGCCGGTGTTGAGCGTGGACCAGATCAGGCCGGTGCGCACCGAGCCCGATCCGCTCGCGGCATCGTTGGCATAGACGCCGCCGCCCGGGGCCGACAGGGTGATGGTGGAGCCGTAGTTGGAGTAGTAGGCGCGGCCGCCGGTGATGCCGTTGGCCGCCACGTTGATCACGCCCGCGCAACTGGCCGGCGAGTAGCCCGCGGCATCGGCGTTGTCGTTGCCGGCGGCCACCACCACGACGCTGCCGCGCGCGATCGCGCTGGCGATCGCGTTGGAGGTCACCGAATCCTGCGCGCAGGAACCGCCGCCGCCCAGGCTCATGTTGATGACTTCGGCCGGGTTCGGATTGTCCGGCACGCCGTCGACGTGGCCGCCGGACGCCCAGACGATGGCATCGGCGATGTCGGCGGTGGTGCCGCCGCAGTGGCCGAGCGCGCGGATCGGCAGGATCTTCGCATCCGGCGCCACGCCGGCCATGCCGATGCCGTTGTTGGTGCGCGCGGCGATGGTGCCGGCGACGTGGGTGCCGTGCCAGGAACTGGTTTTCTGCTCCTCCGGCTGTGCGCAGCCGCCATTGGCCACCAGGTACTTGTCGTCGGTGGTCCAGTCGCCGGTATCCCAGCCGCCGGCCACGCGCCCGTTGCTGGCACGGCCGGACAGCAGCGCATCGCTGATGAAGTCGTAGCCGGCGTTGGCCAGCGCGGTGTCCAGATCCGGATGCGCGGTGATGCCGGTATCGATGACCGCTACCACGACGCCCTGGCCGGTGCCGTACTGCCAGGCCGGCACGAGGTCGATGCCGCCGCGGTTGGGATAGCCGGTGGTGTCCGGCGCCAGCGTTTCCAGGTGGCCATCGGGCGTGCGCAGGTGCCACTGCACGGAATAACCCGGATCGTTCGGCGCGGTCGCCGTGGCCGTGGCCTGGGCGGTGCTGCGCACCGGCTTGAGCAGCAGGTTGGGTTCGACGTGCGCGATGGCGGGGTCGGCCTTCAGGCTGGCGATCAGCGTCTGCAGTTGCGACGGTGTCAGCGCACGGTTGGGCCGCACCAGGTCGGCGCCGATGGCGAGCCGGCGCACCCGGTTCAAGGCCGGGGCGGTCTGCCGGTAGGTGCGGGTCCAGGTGCTGGTGGTGCTGCGCGCGGCCATGATCTGGTTGAGCGTGGCGCTGGCCGCGCGCGCATCACGGACGGCGCTGCTGCCGTCGCGGTAGGTCACGATCAGGCCGTCGTAGACGGTGGCTTGCCCAGGCGCGGCCTGGGCCAGGACCGAGAAGCGCCGGGCGCTCTGCGCCTGTGCGGTGCCGGCGAGCGCCAGGCCCAGCGACAGGGCGAGCAGGTTGCGGGACAGCGGGGTGGCATGGGTCATGGCGATGTCTCTGGAAAGATCGATGAGGGCGTGGAACGCACGAAAGGGGCGGCCGTGTCGGCCGTGTCACCAACTGAAGCCGGCGCCGGCGGACACGCTCTTCTCGTTGCCGGAGAAGGCGCCGCCGAGCGAGACGCTGGCGCGGTTGCCGATCGCGCGTTGGTAGCCGACCGCCAGCGCGCTTTCGCCGCCCTGCGAACCGACACCGACGCCGATCCGGTTGGCTCCGGCCAGGCCGGACGTGTTGGTCGCCATGCCGGCGTAGGCGGCACTGACCGCGCCCATCCGGTCGATGCGCCGGTCCAGGTGCTGGAAGCGCTGGTCGGTGTCGTTGCGCAGGCGGGTCAGGTTGTCGTCCCAGCCGGCCATGCGGCTGTCGGTGTAGGCCTTGGCGCTGCTCAGCGTGGCGCTGTCGCCGGCCTGCATCTGCGCGACGTTGACCGCATCGGTGGCGGCGCTGCCGGCGGCGACATTGCTGATCTGGCGTTCGTTGCCGGCGCTGCCCACCGAGACGGTGTTGGCGCGGGTGGCGGACGAACCCCGGCCGATCGCCACGGCGTTGTTCGCCGATACCGAGGCGCCCTGGCCCACGGCGGTGCCGGAGGCGGCGGTGACCGTGGCGCTTTCGCCCACCGCCACGGCATTGGTGGCGCTGGCACTGATGCTGGCGTTGGCGCCGACTGCGGTGCTGCCGTCGGCATTGACCTGCGCGTTGCCGCCCAGTGCGGTGTCGTTGGGCCCGTAGGCCAGCGCATTGGAACCGATCGCCGTGCCGTTCTGACCGTTGGCGGTGGCCTGCGCGCCGACCGCCACCGCATTGGTGCCGGCGCCGACGCTGGGGCCACCCTCGGCGCCGCTGCCCACCGCCACACCGCCACCGCCGCTCTGCAACAGGCTGCCGACACGGGTGTCCAGCGCCGACAGCGCGCCGTCCAGCGCCGACAGCGCCGAGCCGACGTTGCCGTAGCTGTGGCCCTGGATCAGGTAGCTGCCGCCATTGAAGCTGCCATCGCCGCCGACCGCACTGCCGGCGCCGAGCGCGCTGGCGATGCTGCGCAACTGCAGCACGTTGACCGCGTCGGTGTCGGCGGTGCCGGCGGCCACGTAGGTGAGCTGGCGCAGCGCGCCGTCGTTGCCGAAGGCGACCGCGTTGTCGCGGTCGGCCATCGCACCTGCACCGATCGCCACGCTGTTGGTGCCGGTGGCGGCGCTGTTGTAGCCGAGTGCGACGGTGCTCGCGCCCATCGCGGTCGCACCGCTGCCCAGTGCAGTGGCGCCGTTGCCGTTGGCGCTGGCGATGCTGCCGAAGGCGCTGGCATCGACACCGTCGGCGTAGGCCTGACCACCCACCGCCATGGCGTTCTCGCTGGTCGCCAGCGCCTGCGCGCCCAGCGCGACGCTGTGGATGGCATCGGCATGGCTGTCGAAGCCCAGCGCCACGCCGTAATCCGACAGCGCCCAGCTGCCGGCGCCCACGTTCACCGCGCCCAGGCCGTTGGCTTGGGCGGGAACGCCGCTGTTGCTGGCGCCGATGCTCACGCTCTGCTGGCCGAAGGCCGAGGCGCCTTCGCCGATCGCCACACTGCCGTCGCCGCTGGCGGTGGCGGTGTAGCCCATCGCGGTGCCGAAATAGCCGGAGGCGGTGCTGTAGCCGCCGGCCGCGGTGGCACCGACGTTGGACGCCAGGGCGGCGTAGCCGAAGGCGCTGGCCTGTTCGCTCTCGGCACGCGACGAACCGCCGACGGCGGTCGCATAGATCCCGCTGGCCGCGGAGGTGGACCCCACCGCGGTGGCGCTGTCGCCATCGGCGCTGGCGTTCCAGCCCAGTGCGCTGGCGTTGCCGGCGGTGGCTGCGGCGGCCGTGCCGATCGCCAGCGCACCGAAGCCGGTGCTCTGCGCGCCGGCGGAATCGCCGTTGGCGCTGCCGAAGAAGCTGCCGCCGATCGCGATGGCCGAGGTGCCGCTGGCCACCGCACCGTCGCCCATGGCGATGGCGGCGCTGTCCGATGCCACGGTGTGGTGGCCGATGGCGATGGCGAAGGCGCCGGAGGCATCGGCGCGTGCGCCCATCGCCACCGCGCGCAAGCCGGCGGCGCTGGCGTAGTCGCTGCCGTCGTTCAGCCCTTCGGCCAGGAAGTAGTGGGTGGTGTTCTGGCTGCCCGGTTGCACGTCCTGGGCGGTGGCGTCCTGCGGCGTGGTGTCGGCGGCGTCAGCGCTGTCGGTCTCGGCGCCGAGGTTTGCGGCGCCGGTAGCGCGTTGTGGCGTCTGCGCGGCCGCGGCGGCGAAGGCGCTGGCGGGCAGGCTCAGCGCGAGCAGCAACGCGGCGGTCAACAATCGGTCAGACGCCTGCGGGAGGATGGACGAGGACGACGACAGCGGGCGCGCACCGGCGCGCAGGGCGTTGGGCAGAAAAGGCATGGTCGGTTCCGGGGCTGGGGCCGGGAGCGTCGTCCCGACAACGAGTCAGGCCCGATTAAGGCCGCAAGCCCTGCGGCCCTTCAATGCACGCAGATTCACCGCTTCCTCACGGTAGACTCACCGTCATGGGAGTCCGGGTGAGATGGGGTGCGCACGCTCCGCCGGTCGCGCTCGCCGCGCGGCTGTGGCGGCGCCTCTCGCTGTGGCTGCGCCGGGTGCCGATCGCCGACCCGCTGGACCGGCGCAACGCGCCGGCGCTGCAGGTGCTGTTCGTGTTCCTGGGCAGCGAGATTCCGCTCAACAAGCTCTATCACCTGCTGACCGCACCGCGCATCGAGATGGGCACGGTGCAACTGGCGGTGGACGTCGGCACCGATGCGGCGATCGCCGCGGCGGCCTGGGCCGCGGTCTGGATGATCCGCCGCGGCCTGCTGAAACACGCCACGGCCATGTTCATCGCGGTGGTGCTGTGCTCGGCGGTCGCCGCCAACCTGGCGTTCGGCTACCAGCTGCAGGCCTTCGATCCGTATCCGATGATGATGCTGACCCTGGCCGCGCTGGTGATCGGGCGCCGTGCGCTGTGGCTGGTCTACCTGTGCATCCCGCTGATCTTCTGGCTGGGCATGGAAAGCCCCTGGGGCCAGGACCCGCACGGCACCCGCAGCCCGTTCCAGAACCTGCCCTCGCTGGCGCTGAGCTACCTGATGATCACCCTGGTGCTGGACCGCACCGTCGCGGCGCTGCGCGAGAGCCTGTGGCGTGCGCGGCGCAGCGCCGCGCGCCTGCGCGTGGAGATGCGCGAACGCGCCCAGGCGCAGCAGCGCCTGCTGCATCTGCAGAAGATCGAGCTGGTGGAACAGCTGGCCAGCGGTGTGTCGCACGACTTCAACAACATCCTCAGTGCGATCCTCGGCTACACCGAGCAACGCCACTGCGTGCACGAACTGGACTATCACCCGCCGCGCGATGCGCTGGTGCTGGCCGAGGCGTTGGAAGGCGTGGCGCTGGCCGCGCACCGCGGCGTGGCGGTCAGCCGCAAGCTGCTCAGCTTCAGTCGCCGCGAGGCCAGCGTGCCCGAGCGCTTCGACGCTGGCGAAGCGCTGCGCAGCCTGCAGCCGATGCTGCGGCAACTGTTGGGCGCCACCGTGCAGGTGCGCCTGGACCTCACCGCCGACCCGGCACCGGTGTTCCTGGACCGCAGCCGCTTCGACCTGGCGCTGCTCAACTTCGCCGCCAACGCGCGCGATGCGATGCCTGGCGGCGGCGGTTTTTCGCTGCAGCTGCGCCGCGACGGCGAGGCCATCGCCATCGCCATCGCCGATACCGGCGTGGGCATGAGCGAGGCGGTGCAACGGCACATCTTCGAGCCGTTCTTCACCACCAAGCCGGCCGGGCAGGGCACCGGGCTGGGCCTGGCGGTGGCCTTGGAGATGGCGCAACAGGCGCAGGGCAGCCTGCAGGTGCGCAGCACGCCCGGCGCCGGCACCTGCTTCGTGCTGCGCCTGCCGCTGGCCGGGCTCAGCGCTCCTGCGGCATGAGCAGATAGCCTTCGCCGCGCACCGCGCGCAATGGCAGCGCGCTGCCGGTGCGCTCGTGCACTTTCTGCCGCAAGCGGTGCAGCAACGCGTCCAGCCGGTGCGGGTCGATCTCCAGCCCGGCATTGCCGCCGAGCATGCCGATCAGCGCATCGCGGCTGACCAGCCGCCCGCGTGCCTGCCACAGGCTCTGCAGCACCTTGCGCTCGGAGGCGGTCAACGGCACCGCCTGCCCGTCCGGCGCGAACAGGCACCAACCGTCGTCCTGCAACTGCCATTCCTCGCTGGCCGGCGCCGCCGGCCGCTGCATGCGCCGGGCCACGCTGAACAGGGTGGCGGCGAGGATCTCGATCTGCACGGGTTTGATCAGGTAGGCATCGGCGCCCTGGACCAGCCCGCGCACCAGATCCGGCTGCTCGCCGCGGCCGCTGAGGATGACGATGCCCAGCCCGGGGCGGCGTGCCTGCAGTTGCTGGGTCAGGGTGAAGCCGTCGCTGTCGGGCAGGCCGATGTCGAGCACGATCAGGTCGAAACGCTGCGCCTCCAGCGCCGCCCACAGGGCTTGCGCGGTGCGCAGCGGCGTCGCCTCGAAACCGTGCCGCAGCAAGCCCGGCAGCAGCACGCGGTCGCGCAGCACATCGTCGTCCTCCAGCAACGCCACCCGCAGCGGGGTGTTGGCGGCGGCGGCGAACGGGGGCGGGGTGGGATCGGGAACGCGGCTCACGAGGCGGAATCGGCGAAGGGACGGCATTCCTCACGGAGCAGCGTGCGGCGCGCAGGACGCCGTGATCGCTGAGCATCCTGCCGCGTCCCGGACAGTAGCCAGTTTCCTGCGGGCTTTCAATGCGCGCGGCAACGCTTCAGCGGCCGCGTCGGCCCGGGCTTGCGTTGCCGCCGCACGCGCCCAAGATAGGAGGGCGTCGCGCCATCGTGCGCGCGTCTCCACCACGACCGGGATCTTCACGATGTCGCAGTTGCTGCAGGATCACGCCGCGTCCGCGCAGGCCGCGTCTTCCGCGCTGGAAGCGTTCGTCGAGCGCCATCGGCGCCTGTTCGTGCTGACCGGCGCCGGCTGCAGCACCGACTCGGGCATTCCCGACTACCGCGATGCCGCCGGCGACTGGAAGCGTGCGCAGCCGGTGACCTACCAGGCCTTCATGGGCGAGTTGGCGACGCGGCAGCGCTACTGGGCGCGCAGCCTGCTCGGCTGGCCGCGCTTCGGCCACGCCCGGCCCAATTCCACCCATGCCGCGCTGGCGCAGCTGGAAGCGCGCGGCCAGGTCGACGTACTGCTGACCCAGAACGTGGACGGCCTGCACCAGGCCGCCGGCAGCCGCGCCACCATCGACCTGCACGGGCGCCTGGACGTGGTGCGCTGCATGGGCTGCGAGCGGCGCATGCCGCGCGAGGCGTTCCAGCAGCACCTGCTGCAGCACAACCCGCAGTGGGCGACGTTGCAGGCCGCGCCGGCGCCCGACGGCGACGCCGACCTGGACGGCGAGGATTTCGCCAGCTTCGTGGTGCCGGCCTGCGCGCACTGCGGCGGCGTGCTGAAGCCGGACGTGGTGTTCTTCGGCGAGAACGTGCCGCGCGAGCGCGTGGCCAGCGCGTTCGCGCACCTGCAACGCGCCGACGCGGTGCTGGTGGTCGGTTCGTCGCTGATGGTCTATTCCGGTTTTCGCTTCGTGCAGGCGGCGGCCAAGGCCGGCCTGCCGATCGCCGCGGTCAACCTGGGCCGCACCCGCGGCGACGACCTGCTGAGCCTGAAGGTGGAGCAGCCCTGCGCGCAGGCGCTGGCGTTCCTGCTGCCGGCAACCGCGCGCGTTCCGAATCCCGGCACGAACTGATCCACCGGCAGTGGTTGATCGCGCTGCGCGGCAGGAGTGCAATGGCTGCCTCCCGCGCCGCGCGCGGCGTTTCCACGGATCCGCATCGTGAGTCAGTTGTTCTCGCCCCTCGCACTGGGGCCGCTGTCGTTGTCCAACCGCATCGTGATCGCGCCGATGTGCCAGTACTCGGCCGAGGACGGCCGTGCCAGCGATTGGCACACCCAGCACCTGGGCCAACTGGCCCAATCCGGCGCTGGTTTGCTGATCCTGGAAGCGACGGCGGTGGAGCCGCGCGGGCGCATCAGCTACGGCGACCTGGGCCTGTGGGACGACGCCACCGAGGCGGCGCTGGACACAGTGCTGCGCGCCGTGCGGCGCTGGTCGCCGATGCCGCTGGGCATCCAGCTCGCGCATGCCGGGCGCAAGGCGTCCACGCACAAGCCCTGGGACGGCGGCGGCGCGATCGCGCCCGACCAGCCGAACGGCTGGCAGACCGTGGCGCCGTCGGCGCAGCCGTTCGCCGCCGACGGCGTGCCGCCGCAGGCGCTGGACCAGGCCGGCATCGACGCCATCGTCGAGGCGTTCGTGGCGTCGGCGCGGCGCGCCGAACGCCTCGGCTTCGCGCTGATCGAACTGCACGCCGCACACGGTTACCTGCTGCACCAGTTCCTGTCGCCGCTGAGCAACCAGCGCGACGATGCCTACGGCGGCAGCCTGGAGAACCGCATGCGCCTGCTGCTGCGCGTGCATGCGGCGGTGCGCGCCGCGGTGGCGCCTGGCATCGCGGTGGGCGTGCGTATCTCCGCCACCGACTGGGTCGACGGCGGTTGGGACCTGGCGCAGAGCGAAGCGCTGGCGCAGGCGCTGCAGGCGCAGGGTTGCGATTACCTGCACGTGTCCAGCGGCGGGCTCGACCGGCGTCAGCGCATCCCGGTGGCGCCCGGCTACCAGGTGCCGTTCGCCGAGGCCTTGCACCGCGCGGTGCGGATGCCGGTGATCGCGGTCGGCCTGATCACCGAGCCGCAGCAGGCCGAGGCCATCCTCGCCGAGGACCGCGCCGATGCCATCGCGCTGGCCCGCGGCATCCTCTACGATCCACGCTGGCCGTGGCACGCGGCCGCCGCGCTGGGCGCGCGGTTGCGCCCGTCGCCGCAATACCTGCGTTGCGAGCCGCATGCGGCGCGCGGCGTGTTCGACGCCTGACCGACGCGCCGCACGGTTGGCGGCCTCCACTTCGATTTCTTCAGGGAGCATGCAATGACGACGATTGGATTTCTCGGCCTGGGCACGATGGGCCAGCCGATCGCGCTCAACCTGCTGCGCGCCGGCCACGCACTGACAGTGTGGAACCGCAGCGCCGCGGCGGCGCAGCCCCTGCTCGAGGCCGGCGCACAGCAGGCCGCGCAACCGGCCGATGCGGTGCGCGGGCCGGTGTTGTTCTCGATGCTGGCCGACGACACCGCGGTGCGCGAGACCCTGCTCGAGCGCGGTGCACTGGACGCGCTCACCGCCGGCAGCGTGCACGTCAACATGGCCACGATTTCGGTGGCGTTGGCGCGTGAGCTGCACGCGCTGCATGCCGAGCGCGGTGTCGCCTACCTGGCGATGCCGGTGCTGGGGCGGGTCGAGGTGGCCGCGGCCGGCCAGCTCAACCTGCTTGCCGCCGGCGACGCCGCGGCCCTGGCGCGGGTGCAGCCCTTGCTCGATGTCATCGGGCGCAAGACCTGGTATTTCGGCGCCGCACCGGAACAGGCCAACGCGGTCAAGCTCGCCGCCAACCTGTGCCTGGCCAGCGCCATCGGCACCATGGCCGAGGCGTCGGCGCTGGTGCGCGGGCACGGCGTGGACGCGGCCGACTTCCTCGACATGCTCACCAGCACCGTGTTCGCCGCACCGGCCTACCAGACCTACGGCGGCATGATCGCCGAGCAGCGCTACAGCCCGGCCGGCTTCAAGGCCACGCTGGGCCTGAAGGACGTGCGCCTGGCGCTGAATGCCGGCGAGACCCGGCACGTGCCGATGCCGCTGGCGGCGGTACTGCGCGACGCCTTCATCGAGGCGATCGCGCACGGCGACGGCGAACTGGACTGGGCGGCGCTGGCCAAGGTCGCCGCGCGCCGCGCCGGCCAGGCCTGAGCGGCGCCGGCGGATCTTCAGCGGACCTTGGCGGCGCCTGCGGCACACTGCGTGCCCGCTTGAGCCTGGCGCGCGCTTGCCGCTAAGGTGCGGCGATTTGCTGGCGCATCACAGGAGGATGCCATGAGTCCGAATTCGTCCGATCCCGGCGACAGAGTGCCGATCCAGCCGCCGCGCGCGGTGGTGCGCGAGGCCGTGCCCGGGCCCGATCATCCGGACCATCCCGACCACCTGCTGTACGCGCAGATCCGCGAGGGCGTGCATGCATTGGACGCGGCCTGCGGCCGCGCGCCGGACGCGATCAGCGAGCGCATGGTGGCGCGGCTGCTGCCGCTGGCCAAGGAATACGGCTTCGACCAGGTCGACCACGTGGTGCTCAGCCGCGAGATCGGCGACGTGGAGGATGGCGAGAACGTGTTCCTGGTGCGCGGCGACCTGGACGATCCGGCGCACCTGCGCGCGCACATCACCACCCACGAAGCGGTCGGCATGTCGGTGGAGGATTCATTGGCGCGCCTGGAAAAGGTCAATCGCCGCCTCGCCCTGCGCCTGCGCCCGGAGTGAACGCAGGCGAGTGAGCAACGTCCTGGATGCGGCGTCCGCCGCGACCGGATTCCAATACGGACATGGCCGAGCCCCTCTCCCCCCGGGAGAGGGGTTGGGGTGAGGGTACGGGCGCACAGCGCACCCGGCGTGTTTCGACTGCACGAGGCTTCGCCCGCACCCTCATCCGCCCCTTCGGGGCACCTTCTCCCGAGGGGAGAAGGGGAAGCCCGCTTCGGCCGGATGGCTCTAGCCTCTCTCCCCCCGGGAGAGGGGTTGGGGTGAGGGTACGGGCGCGCAGCGCACCCGGTGTGTTTCGACTGCGCGAGGCTTCGCCCGCACCCGCATCCGCCCCTTCGGTGCACCTTCTCCCGAGGGGAGAAGGAGAAGCCCGCTTCGGCTGGATGGCTCTAGCCCCTCTCCCACCGGGAGAGGGGTTGGGGTGAGGGTAGGGGCGCGCAGCGCACGCGGTGTTTCGATTGCACGAGGCTTCGCCCAAACCCTCATCCGCCCCTTCGGGGTACCTTCTCCCGAGGGGAGAAGGAGAAGCCCGCTTCGGCTGGATGGCTCTAGCCCCTCTCCCACCGGGAGAGGGGTTGGGGTGAGGGTACGGGCGCGCAGCGCACCCGGTGTGTGTTTCGACTGCGCGAGGCTTCGCCCGCACCCTCATCCGCTCCTTCGGGGCACCTTCTCCCGATGGGAGAAGGATCGGTCGTCGCTGCATGACATTGGCTGTCCCCAATCCCCAATCCCCAATCCCAGC
This sequence comes from Xanthomonas indica, assembly GCF_040529045.1. NCBI lineage: Bacteria > Pseudomonadati > Pseudomonadota > Gammaproteobacteria > Lysobacterales > Lysobacteraceae > Xanthomonas > Xanthomonas indica. Next base: position 983,777 of record NZ_CP131914.1, read on the forward strand.
CTTTCCCCTATCATCGGCGGATGCGCCCCGACTACATCCTGACCCTGTCCTGCCCGGACCGTACCGGCATCGTCTACCGCGTCAGCGGCCTGCTGTTCGAGCACGGCTGCAACATCCTCGATGCGCAGCAGTTCGGCGACGAGGAAAGCGGCCGCTTCTTCCTGCGCGTGCACTTCGACGTGCCTGCCGACGGCGTCGTCGCCGCGGTGAAGTTGCAATTGGAACCCCTAGCCGCCGACTACGCGATGGACTGGCAATTGCACGACGCACGTCGTCGTGCGCGCCTGCTGGTGCTGGTCAGCAAACAAGGCCACTGCCTCAACGACCTGCTGTTCCGCGCGCACAGCCGGCAGCTGCGGGTGGACATCGCCGCGGTGGCCTCCAACCATCCCGATTTCGCCGCGCTGGCCGGCTCTTACGGCGTGCCGTTCCATCACCTGCCGGTGAGCGCCGCCAACCGTGCCGAACAGGAAGCGCAGCTGCTGGCGTTGGTCGAACGCGAACACATCGACCTGGTGGTGCTGGCCCGTTACATGCAGATCCTGTCGCCGACGCTGTGCGCGGCGCTGGCCGGCCGCGCGATCAACATCCACCACAGCTTCCTGCCCAGCTTCAAGGGCGCGCAGCCGTACCACCAGGCACACGCACGCGGGGTCAAGATCATCGGCGCCACCGCGCACTACGTCACCGGCGACCTGGACGAAGGCCCGATCATCGAGCAGGACGTGGCCCGCGTGGACCACGCCATGACCCCGCGCGAGCTGGTGCGCCTGGGCAGCGACACCGAGTCGCAGGTGCTGGCCCGCGCCGTGCGCCGCCACGTCGAGCATCGCATCCTGCTCAACGGGCATCGGACGGTCGTGTTTCGGTGAGGCCGGGAGTGGGGATTCGGGATTGGGGATTCGCCAAAGCCGGCAGCGCTGCAATCGCAACGGTGATCAGCCAAGCCGCTGTTGCGAATCCCGAATCCCGAATCCCCAATCACGGCTCAAATCGATAACCAGCCCCGTACACCGACCGCACCCAATCCGCGACGCCGGCGTCGGCGAGCTTGCGGCGCAGGTTCTTGACATGGCTGTCGACGGTGCGGTCGGTGACGATACGGTGGTCGACGTAGAGCCGGTCCATCAGTTGTTCGCGCGAGTACACGCGCCCCGGTGCGGCGGCGAGGGTGCGCAGCAGGCGGAACTCGACCTGGGTCAGGTCCAGGTCGCGGCCGTGCACGCTGGCGCGGCAGGCGTCCTCGTCGATCTGCAGGCCCGGCGCCGGCGCGCCGTTAGGATCGTGGCGATGGCGGCGCAGTACCGCCTGCACCCGCGCCACCACTTCGCGCGGACTGAACGGCTTGCAGATGTAGTCGTCGGCACCGATCTCCAGGCCGAGCAGGCGGTCGATCTCCTCCACCCGCGCGGTGACCATGATCACCGGTACCGCGCTTTCCCTGCGCAGGTCGCGGCAGAGTTCCAGCCCATCCCGATTGGGCAGCATCAGGTCCAGCAGCACCAGGTCCGGCGTTTGCGCGCGAAACGCGCCCAGCGCCTGCGCGCCATCGGCGATCCAGTCGTGCGAATAGCCGGCCGCGTGCAGGTACTCGCCCAACACCGCGGCCAGGCGCGGTTCGTCCTCGACGATCAGCACGTGCCCGATCGGATCCAGGCCGCTCATGCCACCAGCGCCGGCAAACGCACCACCACACGCAATCCACCCAGGGCCGAGGCCTCGGCGTCGATCGCACCGCCATGCGCCTCGGCGATGTTGCGGCAGATCGCCAGGCCCAGGCCGCTGCCGCCGCTGGCGCGGTTGCGCGAGGCCTCGGCGCGATAGAAGCGTTCGAACAGGCGCGCGCGTTTGTCCGCAGCCACGCCCGGCGCGCTGTCCTCGACCACCAGTTCCAGCACCGCGTCACGACGCGCGCACCGTACCTGCACTGTGCCGGCAGCGTCGGTGTAGCGCAGCGTGTTCTCCAGCAGGTTGCCGAGCAGTTGCTGCAGGCGGCGCTCGTCGCCGTCCACCGGCAGCGGGCCGGTCTGGATCTGCTCGTGCAGCCGTAGCCGCGCGGTGGCGAAGCGCGCGCGCATGCCGTCCAGCACGGTGGCCAGGATCACCCCCAGGTCGACTGGCGCGCGCCGGTAGGCGAGCGCGCCGACGTCGGTCAGCGACACGTCGTACAGATCCTCGATCAGCTTGCCGAGTTGGCCGATCTGCTGGTGCAGCGAACCCAGCGAGTCCGACGTCATCGGCCGGATGCCGTCCTGCAGCGCTTCCAGTTCGGCGCGCAGCACCGCCAGCGGCGTGCGCAGCTCGTGCGAGATGTCGGCCATGAAGTCGCGCCGCGCGCGTTCGTTGTGCTCCAGCGCCTGCGCCAGCAGGTTGAAGTCGCGTGCCAGCTGGCCGAGTTCGTCGTGCGCGCCGGCGTCGATGCGGGTGGCGTAGTCCCCGGCGGCCAGGCGGTGGGTGGCGCCGGTGAGGCCGCGCAGGCGCCGCAGCAAGGCGCGCGACAGCAGCCAGCCGAGCAGGGCGGCGACCACCAGCGAGGCGCTGCCGATCGTCCACCATGCGCGCTGCTGGGCCGCGTAGAAACGCGCGTCCGCCGCCGCAAGCGCCTTCTGGAACGGCAGCATCGCCATCCAGCCGACGGTACGGCCACCGACCACCACCGGGCGCAGGATGTCGTCGCGCCCGACATCGGGATTGCCGATCACCGACGTGTAGTCCTGGTCGAGCAGCGCGAAGCGAAACACCGCGCCGGTCTGGTCGGAAATCGGCGGTGCCCTGCGCGGCGGGCCGGGGCCGCGCTCCGGGCGCATCAGCACGAACCAGACCTCGGGATTGTCGCGCACGAAGTCCCAGTTGCCATGCCGCGCATACTCGGCCCTGACCCGCGGCATGGCCTCCAGCATGCGTTCCACGCCCTGTTCGTTGAGGTAGTCCAGGAACTGGCGTTTGACGAAGGCCTGCACGGCCAAGCCGTTGATCAGCAGCACCGTCACGCAGGCGGCGAGGATGGCGAAGAACAGCTTGGCGGTGAGGCCCAGTTTCATCGGAGAGGCAATGCGCGGCGCGGGAACGGCGGATGCTGCGTATTAGCCGCGTCGCGGCAGGGGAAAGCAAGCGAATCCACGCCGTCGCCGGCAATCTCCAAATTTGCTGCACATTCGCGCCCTAGCGTGGCCACGTTCGGATCTCCCGCGAGTTCGCCGCATGTCGCCCGTTGCCCGTCGTTTCCCCGTTTCGTCCTCGCGCTGGCTCCTGCTCGCCGCCACCGCCGCGGTCGTGGCCGCGTGTTCCTCCAAGTCGCCGCCGCAGATGCCGCAGACGCAGGTCGGCGTGCAGACGGTCAAGGTGCAGCGCCTGGCTTTGGACCAAACCCTCTCCGGCCGTACGGTGGCCTACATGAGCTCGGACGTGCGCCCGCAGGTCGGTGGCATCCTGCGCAAGCGGCTGTTCGCCGAAGGCCAGGACGTGCAGGCCGGGCAGGTGTTGTACGAGATCGATCCGGCCAGCTACCAGGCCGCGTACGACACCGCCAAGGGCGACCTGGCGCAGGCCGAGGCGGCGGTGCTGTCGGCCAGACCCAAGGCGCAGCGCTACCAGACCCTGGTCGGGCTGGATGCGGTCAGCAAGCAGGATGGCGACGATGCGCTGGCCACGCTGCGCTCGAACGAGGCGGCGGTGGTCGCGGCCAAGGCCGCCTTGCAGACCGCGCGCATCAATCTCGACTACACCCGCATCACCGCGCCGATTTCCGGCCGCATCGGCACCTCCAGCTACACGCCGGGCGCGCTGGTCAGCGCCGGCCAGAGCGAGGTGCTGGCCACCATCAACCAGCTCGACCCGATGTACGTGGACGTGACCCAGTCCAGCGCGCAGCTGCTGCAGTTGCGCCGCCAGCTCGACGCCGGCCAGCTCAAGGCGGTGGACGGCAAGGCCGAGGTGAAGCTGCAGTTGGAGGACGGCAGCACCTACGCCCGCAGCGGCACGCTGGAGGTGGTGGACGCCGCGGTCGATACCGCCACCGGCACGGTCAAGCTGCGCGCGGTGGTGCCCAATCCCGACCATCTGCTGCTGCCCGGCATGTACGTCAAGGCGGTGCTGCCGATGGCCGTGGACGAGCAGGCCATCCTGGTGCCGCAGCAGGCGGTCAGCCGCAACAGCAAGGGCGAAGCGGTGGCGATGGTGGTCGGCAACGACCACAAGGTCGCCCAGCGCGTGCTGAGCACCGGCGATGCGATCGGCGACAAGTGGGTGGTGCGCGACGGCCTGAAGGCCGGCGACCGGGTCATCGTGCAGGGCCTGCAGAAGGTGGCGGTCGGCGCCGAGGTCAAGGCGGTGGAAGTGAGCGAGAGCATCGCGGCCGGCAAGGTCGCCGCCGCACAGGCGGCCACGCAGAGCGCGACTGCGGTGCCCAAGGCCGACTGAGGAACCGCCATGGCCCGTTACTTCATCGATCGTCCGATCTTCGCCTGGGTCATCGCGATCGTGATCACCCTGGCCGGCGCGATCTCGATCCTGTCGCTGCCGCTGGAGCAGTATCCGGACATCGCCCCGCCGTCGATCAACGTCAGCGCCACCTACACCGGCGCCTCGGCGGAGACCGTGCAGAACTCGGTGACGCAGATCCTCGAGCAGCAGATGACCGGCCTGGACCACCTGCTGTACATGTCCTCCAGCAGCAGCTCCGCCGGCAGCGCCTCGATCACCTTGACCTTCGACTCCGGCACCGATCCGGACACCGCCCAGGTGCAGGTGCAGAACAAGGTCTCGCAAGGCGAGGCGATGCTGCTGGAGGCGGTGCAGAGCAACGGCGTGACCGTCACCAAGTCCATGGGCAGCAGCATGTTCATGGTGCTGGCCTTCACCTCCGAAGACGGCAGCATGGACAGCACCGACATCGGCGACTACATGGTGTCCACGCTGCAGGATCCGATCAGCCGGCTCAATGGCGTCGGCGGGGTCAACGTGTTCGGCTCCGAGTATTCGATGCGGGTGTGGCTGGATCCGGAGAAGTTGCGCACTTACGCGCTGATGCCCTCGGACGTGAGCAGCGCGATCTCGGCGCAGAACGCCGATGTCTCCTCCGGCGCGCTGGGCGCGTTGCCGGCGGTGCAGGGCCAGCAGCTCAACGCCACGGTCACCTCGCGCAGCAAGCTCAAGACCCCGGCGCAGTTCGAGGCGATCGTGCTGAAGTCGCAGCCCGGGGGCGCCACCGTGTACCTGCGCGACGTGGCGCGGGTCGAACTGGGCTCCAAGTCCTACGCGTCCAGCTCCAAGTACAACGGCAAGGCCGCCTCCGGCATGGGCCTGGAGCTGGCGACCGGCGCCAATGCGCTGGATGCGGCCAAGGCGGTGGAAGCCAAGCTCGAACAGCTCAAGCCGTACTTCCCCACTGGACTCAAGTACGAGATCGCCTACGACACCACGCCGTTCGTGCGCATTTCCATCGAGGAAGTGGTCAAGACCCTGCTCGAGGCGATCGTGCTGGTGGTGCTGGTGATGTATCTGTTCCTGCAGAACTGGCGCGCCACGCTGGTGCCGGTGATCGCGGTGCCGGTGGTGCTGCTGGGCACCTTTGGCGTGCTGGCGTTGCTCGGCTACTCGATCAACACCCTGACCATGTTCGCGATGGTGCTGGCGATCGGCCTGCTGGTCGACGACGCCATCGTGGTGGTGGAGAACGTCGAGCGCCTGATGAGCGAGGAAGGCATGTCGCCGCGGCAGGCGACCTACACCTCGATGGGGCAGATCTCCGGCGCGCTGATCGGCATCGCCCTGGTGCTGACCGCGGTGTTCCTGCCGATGGCGTTCTTCGGCGGCGCCACCGGCGAGATCTATCGCCAGTTCTCGGTGACCATCGCCGCGGCGATGCTGCTGTCGCTGCTGGTGGCGCTGACCCTGAGTCCGGCGCTGTGCGCCAGCCTGCTCAAGCCGATCGCACGTGGCGGGCACGTGTCGCGCAAGGGCCCGCTCGGGCGCTTCTTCGGCTGGTTCAATGCCCGCTTCGACCGGGGCGCCGACGGCTACGGCCGCGGCGTGGGCAAGCTGATCGGCCACCGCAAGCTCGGCGGGTTGGTCTACCTGGTGCTGCTCGCGGTGATGGCGCTGCTGTTCTGGCGCCTGCCCAGTTCGTTCCTGCCCGACGAGGACCAGGGCATGCTGATGGTGATGTTCACCACGCCGGCCGGCGCCACCCAGCAACGCACCCAGCAGTCGATCGACCAGGCGTCCGGCTTCATCCTCAAGCAGCCGGAAGTGGCCGGGATGATGACCATCACCGGCTTCAGCTTCGCCGGCAGCAGCCAGAATTCGGGCATGGGCTTCATCAAGCTCAAGGATTGGGCCGAGCGCGATGCCTCGGCGCAGGAGATCGCCAACCGCATCACCGGCGCGATGATGGGCGCGCTGCCGGATGCGCAGGTGTTCGCGCTGTCGCCGCCGGCGATCAACGGCCTGGGCACCACGTCCGGCTTCACCCTGGAGTTGCAGGACGTGGCCGGCAAGGGGCACGACGCACTGGTCACCGCGCGGCAGCGACTGCTGCAACTGGCCAACGCCGACAAGGAGCTGAGCGCGGTGCGCTTCAACGGGCTGGAAGACGCGCCCACCTACCGCGTGCAGATCGACGACGCCAAGGCCGGCGCGCTGGGCCTGAGCGCTGCGGACATCAACGCGACGCTGGCCACGGTGATGGGCGGCAGCTACGTCAACGACTTCCTCAACAACAACCGGGTCAAGCGCGTCTATGTGCAGGGCGAGCCGGCCGCACGCATGCTGCCCGCCGACATCGGCCGCTGGTACGTGCGCAACAGCAGCGCGGAGATGGTGCCGTTCTCGGCGTTCTCCAGCAGCCAGTGGGCGTATGCGCCGCAGGTGCTGAGCCGCTTCAACGGCGTCGAGTCGATGGAGATCACCGGCAGCGCCGCCAGCGGCATCAGTTCCGGCGAGGCGATGAGCGGCGTCGCCGCACTGGTCGGCAAGATCGGCAAGGACGTGGGCTACGCCTGGTCGGGCATGTCCTACCAAGAGCAGGCCGCCGGTGCGCAGACCTGGATGCTGTACGCGGTGTCGCTGGTGTTCGTGTTCCTGTGCCTGGCCGCGCTGTACGAGAGTTGGTCGATCCCGATCTCGGTAATGCTGGCGGTGCCGGTGGGCATCGTCGGCGCACTGCTGGCGACGTGGCTGCGCGGGCTGTCCAACGACATCTACTTCCAGGTCGGCCTGTTGGCAACGATGGGCCTGGCGGCCAAGAACGGCATCCTGATCGTGGAGTTCGCCAAGGAACTGGAAGAGAAGGGGCAGCCGCTGGTCGAAGCGACCTTGCACGCGGCGCGCATGCGCCTGCGTCCGATCCTGATGACCTCGCTGGCGTTCCTGCTCGGCGTGCTGCCGATGGTGGTCAGCAGCGGCGCCGGCTCCGGCGGCCGCCACGCGCTGGGCACCGGCGTGCTCGGCGGAACGCTGGTCTCGACAGCACTCGGCATCTTCTTCGTGCCGCTGTTCTACGTGATCGTGCGCAGCCTGTTCCCCGGCAAGCGCGTCGAAGCCGAACCGGCGCAGCTTCAGGAGGCGAGTCCGTGAGCCCGATGTCCCTGACCCGCTCGGCGCTGGCGCTGGCCTGCGCCGGCCTGCTCGCCGGCTGCGCCAGCCTGGCGCCAAGCTACGCGCGCCCCGACGCGCCGGTGCCGGCGACCTTCGCCAACGGCGACGGCAACAGCGGCAATGGCGACGCCGTGGCCAATATGGCCACGCTGGACTGGCGCCAGGTGTTCCTGGACCCACGCCTGCAGCACGTGCTCGCGCAGGCGCTGGAGCACAGCCGCGACTTGCGCGTGGCCGTGCTCGACATCGACAAGGCGCGTGCGCAGTACCGCATCCAGCGCGCCGACCTGTTCCCGTCGGTGAGCGTAAGCGGCAGTCAAAGCGCCTCGCGCAGCAGCGCGTCCACCAGCGCCAGCGGGCGCGCCGAGGTGGCGCGTACCTACGCGGCCGACGTCGGCATCAGCAGTTGGGAACTGGACCTGTTCGGGCGCATTCGCAGCCTCAAGGACGAAGCCCTGGAAACCTACCTGGCGACCGCACAGACCCAGCGCAGTACGCGCCTGAGCCTGGTCGCCGAGGTCGCCGCCGACTGGCTGGCCGTGGCCGCCGACCAGCAGCGCCTGGCGCTGGCGCAGCAGACCCTGGACAGCCAGCGGCAGACCCTGGCGCTTACCGAGGCGCGGCATCGCGAAGGCATCGCCTCCGGGCTGGACCTGGCGCAGGTGCAGACCAGCGTGGAGAGCGCGCGGGCCGACGTGGCCAGCTACACCACGCAACTGGCCACCTCGCGCAATGCCCTGGACCTGGTGGTCGGCGCTCGGGTGGCGGCCGATGCCCTGCCGCAGGCCGGTGCGCTGGAGGGCGGCGTCGCGTTGGCGCCGCTATCGGCGCCGCTGGAGTCGCGCGTACTGTTGCAGCGCCCGGACGTGTTGTATGCCGAGCACACGCTGAAATCGGCCAACGCCGACATCGGCGCGGCACGCGCGGCGTTCTTCCCGACCATCTCGCTGACCGCCTCGACCGGGCGCAGCAGCAGCGCGCTATCGAGCCTGTTCGATGCCGGCAACCGCACCTGGTCGTTCGTGCCCAGCATCAGCGTGCCGATCTTCCGCGCCGGCGCGCTCAAGGCCGAACTGGATGTGGCCCGCATCACCCGCGACGTCAACGTCGCCAACTACGAGCAGGCCATCCAGAGCGCCTTCAGCGAGGTGGCCGATGCGCTGGCCACGCGCGCGCAGCTGGACGAGCGCATGGACGCGCAGCGCGCCCTGGTCGCGGTCACCCAGCGCAGTTACGACCTGGCGCAGGCCCGCTATCGCAATGGCGTGGACAGCTATCTGGACGCGCTGGACGCGCAGCGTTCGCTGTATTCGGCACAGCAGGACCTGATCACGTTGCGGCTGACCGAGGCCGGCAACCGCGTCACCCTGTACAAGGTGCTCGGCGGCGGCGCCGATGCGCAGAGCGGCGAGTCTGTGGCGGATGCGGCGCGTTAGCGTATTCCCCGCACCACCGTAGGAACGGCTTCAGCCGCTCCTACAACAACCGCATGCCGAGCGAATTGCACCAGCCGCGGCGTCGGCACTGGGGAGAGATCGGCGCTGCACGAGGCGGACATGCCCGGGCAGCGCTTCCCCAATCCCCAATCCCGACTCCCCAATCCCCGCCCCTCAGCGCGCCGCGTTGGCGTTCATCGTCGCGTTGCGGCTGGCGTCCAGGTACTGCGCCGGATCGCGCATGCCGGTGGTGTGGCACTCGCCGGTGGTGTGGCCGCGGTTGACGCCGCCGGGCAGTTGGCCGTTGACCTGCTCCACGGTGCCGTCCTCCGGGTCGCTCAGCACCAGGTCCGAGGCCGCGTTGCAGTAGTCGTTGGTGTACCAGTTGGTCTTGGCGAAGGAGGTGGTGTAGTAGTTCACCAGCGCCCGCGCCGAGTTGGGGATGCCGGCCAGCCAGGCCTTGGCGCCGTCGTAGGTGAGGTCGTTGTTGGTGCCGCAGCCCACGCCGAACCACGAGCCCACCGCGGCCAGGATGCCGGCCAGGTTGGTGCCCTGGTACGGGGTGCCCACCGACTGCATCACGCGCCCGCCGCTGGCGTTGTCCAGGCCGCTCCAGTAGTACACGTACAGATGCAGCGCGGCCATGCCGCCCTGGCTGTGCGCCACGGTGCCGAACGAGTTCCACTGGCTGCCGAACTGCGCCAGGCGCTGCGCGAACTGGTCGTTGCTGCGGTTCTGGTTGACGTCCAGGAACGCGGAGGCGTTGGTGAACTGCGCCACCGGCCACACCCCGCCCGAGCAGTAGCCGTGCACCAGCACCAGGCGCTTGCCGGTGGCCTGCGCCTGCATGTCGGTGGTGGCGGCTGCGCTCAGCTGCGCCGGGCGCTCGCCCATGCGCATGCTCTCGTCGATCGCGCCGGTGCTGCGCGCCACGCTGCTGCGGCGCAATGCCGGCAGGGTCAGCGGCAGCGTCGCGCGCGTGGCCAGCGGCACGAAGTTGTCCGGATCCTCCACGCGCAGATTGCGCAGGTTGAACGGCGCACGCGCGCCGGCGCGGACGATCCAGCGTTCGTCCACGCTCAGCGGCAGGCGCCCATCCTGCGGCGCAAGCATGCCGCCGAGCCAGGCCACCGGCACCGCGCTGCCGTCGCGGCCGGTGCCCCACAGTTCGCCGAGCACGCGGTAATGCGCCGGCGCCTGGCCGCCGCCGATGCGCACCGGGATCGGCAGGGTCAGGCGGGTGCCGGGCTGGGCGCTGGCGGCGACCGCATCGGCGTTGATGCGCAAGGTGGTGTCCAGCACCGGCAGCACGTGCTCGCTGGTGCGCACGAAGGCCTGGCCGCCGGCGTCGTGGCCGTGCACCACCACCTGCGCGATGTAGGTCCCGGTGGCGGTCGCCGGGAAGTCGCCGGCATACACGCCGTCGCCCGCGGCGCCGTCGCCGTGGCGGCCGTCGTCGGCCATCGGCCACTGGCGGATGGAGCCGTCCGGCGCGATCACCCGCAGCTGCGCGGTGTCGATGCGGCCGCTGCCGGCGCTGCGTGCCAGGCTCACGTTGCCCTGTGCATCGATGCCGCCGAGCATTGCGGTCAGGCCGATGCGCTGGCCGCGCTGCAGTTGCGCACGGTCGCTGGGATAGGACGCCAGTTGCGTGCGCGGATCGCCTTCCATCAGGACGTAGCCACGTTGCGGCGTGCGGCTGCCGTCTGCCTGCAGGGTCAGGGTCCAGTCGCCGTTGGCGGCGCTGTCCACGCGGTACTCGCGGGCCGGCAGTGCGGCGCCGCCGGCGCCTAACTGGGTGGCCTTGGCGCTGGGCGCGAGCATCGGCGTCGCGGCGGCGGTGCCCGCGCGTGCGCTGGCCGTGGCCGGTGCGCTCAGGCGCGGCTGCCAGTCGTGCTCACCGGACAGCACCACGAAGCGCAGCTTGCCGTTCTCCACCGGCAGCGTGGTCTGCCATTGCGCCGGGCCACCGCTGCGCGCGGCGGAGAATTCCACCGGAAGCAGCGCGCTCTTGGACAGGATCGCCGCTTCCGCCGGGGCGGGTGCGCGCATCTGCGCGAACTCCTCCGGCGGTCCGGCCAGTTGTTTGGGAATCAGTTCGGCCGCGTGCAGCGCGGCGGCGGGGACGACGAGAGACAGGACGCAGACGGCGGACAGGTTCGACAGCTTCGGCATGACGCGCTCTCCGTGGCGGTGCTGGGAAGCCCACGCGCATACCGAAGACCGCGGCGCGGTGCGCCGCCGGCAGCACGTCGGCGAGGACGCAGCGCCCCCTCGCCACGCGTTCGCCTGCGGTTATAGCCAGCGCACATTGCCGGACAAAGACGCAATGCAGCAATGCACGCCGAACTGGGATGCCGGACATGCCGGGAGTGCCGTGATGCCCGGCGCACGTGGCGCCGGGCATCGCCGGGTCACGCCGCCTGGGCGTGCTGATTGCGCAACTGCTGCGCGGCCGCCACCATCGCCTGCAACGCATTGCGGGTTTCCGCCCAGCCGCGGGTCTTCAGCCCGCAATCCGGGTTGACCCACAGTTGCTGCGGATCCAGCACCGCACGCGCCTTCTCCAGCAACTCCACCATCTCCTGCGTGCTGGGCACGCGCGGCGAGTGGATGTCGTACACGCCTGGCCCGATCGCGTTCGGGTAGCGGAAGCGCACGAAGGCATCAAGCAGTTCCATGCGCGAGCGCGAGGTCTCGATCGAGATCACGTCCGCGTCCATCGCCGCCACCGCCTCGATGATGTCGTTGAACTCCGAGTAGCACATGTGGGTATGGATCTGCGTGGCATCGCGCACGCCGGCCGCGGCGATGCGGAAGCACTGCACCGCCCAGTCCAGATACGCCTGCCAGTCGGCGCGGCGCAGCGGCAGGCCTTCGCGGATCGCCGGCTCGTCGATCTGGATCACGCCGATGCCGGCCGCCTCCAGGTCGCGCACCTCGTCGCGCAGCGCCAGCGCGATCTGCCGGCAGGTCTGCGCGCGTTCCTGGTCGTCGCGCACGAACGACCACTGCAGCACCGTCACCGGCCCGGTCAGCATGCCCTTCATCGGCCGCTCGGTCAGCGACTGCGCGTACTGGGTCCAGCGCAGGGTCATCGGCGCCGGGCGCTGCACGTCGCCGTAGATGATCGGCGGCTTCACGCAGCGCGAGCCGTAGCTCTGCACCCAGCCGTGCCGGGTGAAGGCGAAGCCGTCGAGCTGCTCGCCGAAGTACTCGACCATGTCGTTGCGCTCGAACTCGCCGTGCACCAGCACGTCCAGCCCCAGTTGCTCCTGCGCACGCACGCAGCGTTCGGTCTCGGCGGCCAGGAACGCGTCGTAGGCGGCATCGTCGAGCTTGCCGGCCTTGTGCTGCGCGCGCGCCTGCCGCACCTGCTCGGTCTGCGGGAACGAGCCGATGGTGGTGGTCGGATACAGCGGCAGCCGCAGCGCCGCCTGCTGTGCCTGGCGACGCTGCGCATAAGGCGACTGCCGGCGGCCGGCGTCGTCGGTCAGCGCTTCCACCCGCCGCGCCACCTCGGCGCGGTGCACGCGGGCCGAGGCGCGCCGGCTGGCCAGCGCATCGCGCGCCGCATCCAGCCCCGCCTGCGCCTGCGGCTGATCGTCCAGCGCATCGGCCAGGGTGCGTAGTTCCTGCAGCTTCTGCCTGGCGAACGCCAGCCAGCCCACCAGTTCGCGATCCAGCTTGGTCTCCTGCTGCAGATCCACCGGCACGTGCAGCAGCGAGCACGAGGGCGCCAGCCACAGCCGCTCGCGGCCGACATGGCCGGCGGCGTAGCGGGCCAGGGTCAGCGCGTTGTCCAGCGGCGTGCGCCACACGTTGCGGCCGTTGACCAGGCCCGCCGAGAGCACGCGCCCGGCCGGCAGGGCCTGCAGCACCGCGTCCAGTTGCGCCACGCCGCGCACCAGGTCCACGTGCACGCCATCCACCGGCAGCGCCATCGCCAGCTCCAGGTTGTCGCCCAACTCGCCGAAGTAGCTGGTCAGCAGCAGCTTCGGCCGCGGCGCCTGCGCCAGGACGTCATACGCGCGGCGATAGGCGGCGCGTGCGGCCTCGTCCAGGTCCAGCACCAGCGCCGGTTCGTCGAGTTGCACCCAGCCGGCGCCGGCCGCATGCAGGCGTTGCAGCAGTTCGGCGTACACCGGCAGCAGGCTGTCCAGCAGGGCCCAGCGGTCGCTGCCGTCCACGGTCTTGGACAGCGCCAGGAAGGTCACCGGCCCGATCAGCACCGGCCGGGTCTGGATGCCCTGCGCCTTGGCTTCCAGGAACTCCACCACCGGCTTGTCGCCGCGCAGGCGGAAGTGCTGGCGCCGCGCCAGCTCCGGCACCAGGTAGTGGTAGTTGGTGTCGAACCACTTGGTCATTTCCAGCGCGTGCAGGTCCAGGCCGTGTTCCTGCGTGCCGCGCGCCATCGCGAAATAGCCGGCCAGCGGATCGGCATCGGCCAGCGCGCGGTAGCGTTGCGGGATGGCATCGAACAGGAACGCGGTGTCGAGCATCGCGTCGTACAGGCTGAAGTCGTTGCTGGGCGGCACGTCCACCCCGGCCTCGCGTTGCAGCTGCCAGTGGCGCAGGCGCAGCTCGCGTGCGGTGTCCTGCAGTTGCGCGCCGTCGATGTCGCGGCGCCAGTAGCGTTCCAGCGCCTGCTTGAGCTCGCGCCGCGCACCGATGCGCGGGAAGCCCAGGTTGGTCACGATCGTCATGTTGCGTTTCCTCATTGCGTTCAAGGGCATTGAGGAACGAAGGAACCGCGCGCCGCGCGTCCCGTTCGCACGGACCGCCCGCCACGCCAGCGACCTTCGCCCCCGCGGGCGAACCGGTACCGCGCGGGCAGGCGGACGGCGCGGCGCGGCGCAAGGCCGGGTCGCGGTCCGGCCGCCTCCCCGCGGAGGCGCCAGGTCGAATCGGAGGACGCACGGTCCTCCGGCCGGGGCCGGTATTCGGGCTGATGGACACGCGCACCGTGCCGGCTGCGCACCTACTGTCCGTCGCTTCCCAGGCCGGCATGCGCAGGCCCAGTGCCATTGACGGAGGTCGTTTCCATTCACCGCTGCGGGGCAGCTCCGGAATGGGCAGGCGCTTGTGGCGCCGGCCGTCACCGGATTCCCGTTTAAATTCATCCCTTCATCCGAATGAAGCGATAAATACCTTCGGCGAGCGCACGATAGGCCGGATGGGGCGGCGGGTCAAGCGCCAGGGCGTTTTTGTCGGCAGATCCCGGCAGCGTTCATGGCGACGGTGTAAGCTATTGATCCCTAAGCCAATGACCTGGCGCTGTGGCCGACGGCCGGCGGCGCCAGCCCGCCGTGCCGATGACGCTTCCGCTCCCCGCCGCCGACTTCCCCGCGCGCTACGCCGCCTCGCTGCGCCTGTCCGTTGCCCCGATGATGGACTGGACCGACCGCCACTGCCGGGTGTTCCACCGGCTGCTGGCGCCGTCGGCGCGGCTGTACACCGAGATGGCGCACGCCAATGCGGTGTTGCTGGGCGATCGCGCACGGTTGCTGGATTTCGCTGCGTCCGAGCATCCGCTTGCCCTGCAGCTCGGCGGCAGCGAGCCGGCGCTGCTGGCGCAGGCGGCGCGGATCGGCCAGGACTGGGGCTACGACGAGATCAACCTCAATTGCGGCTGCCCGTCCGACCGGGTGCAGGCCGGGCGCTTCGGTGCCTGCCTGATGCGCGAGCCGGCGCTGGTCGCCGAATGCGTGGCGGCGATGGTCGCGGCGGTGGACATCCCGGTGACGGTGAAATGCCGCCTGGGCGTGGACCAGGACGACGACTATGCGGTGTTCCTGGCGTTCGTCGACCAGGTCGCCGCGGCCGGCTGCGGGCTGTTCGTGGTGCATGCGCGTAACGCCTGGTTGCAGGGCCTCTCGCCGAAGGAGAACCGCGAAGTGCCGCCGCTGCGCTACGACTGGGCGCACCGGCTCAAGCGCGAGCGGCCGCAGTTGCAGGTGGTGCTCAACGGCGGCCTGGCCGACGTGGAGACGGCGCAGGCGCAATTGCAGGCGGTGGACGGGGTGATGCTGGGTCGCGCCGCCTACCACGATCCCTACGTCCTGCACCGCCTGGACGCGGCCCTGACCGGTGCGGCGCTGCGCCCGCGCGCGGAACTGCTGCGCGCGCTGCGCCCCTACGTCGAGGCGCGCCTGGCCGACGGTCTGGCGCTCAAGCACATCACCCGGCACCTGCTCGGCCTGTTCCACGGCCAGCCGGGCGGCCGCGCCTTCCGCCAGGTGCTCAGCGAAGGCGCGCACCGGCCGGGCGCGGACTGGGCGCTGCTGGAGCGGGCGTTGGCGGTCACCGAAGGGGCGGCGCGCGCGGCGGCCTGACCTGTCCGGCGGGCGCTCAGCCGGAATGCCGCGGGACGCGTTTGCCCTGCTCGGCGGCCGATCGCCGTCGTCTCCTTATGGGTGGGCCGGGAGCGGCACAGGCGTCACCGGCGATGGACTCGTCTCCCGCTTTCTGCATCTCGTTCAGGGATTCCGTTCAGGATCTTGCGACGAGTCTCTAGCCGTCGGGAGACGCCGCGAAGCACCTGCCGAAGGCCTCTCCAGACCGTTGGCGCGGCCTTTGCATCGGCTCGCCGCAGGTTTATTTGACTGAATGTCGCCCGTGGCGCCCGGAAAAGTTCAGACCGGATTCACCCCGAAAAATCAAGAATTTGCCTCGATTTCTCGAGGTCGTCTTCATTCCCGAGAGGTGTCGCGCTTCACAAGTTTTGAACGTTTCCGATCAGTCCGTTAGGATGCCCGTCGTGACTTCTTCCGCTTCCCGCCACTACCGCTTTGCCGCTGTCCTCGCGCTCGCGCTGGCGTCGGTCGCGGCTGGGCACGGCCGTGCGCAGCAGCCGCCCATGCCGGGGGTGATGGCGCCGCCGGAGCGCGATGCGGGCCGCAACCGCGACTATGCCGGCAGCTCGCTGTCCGACGCGGTGCGCCGGGTGCAGCGTTCCACCGGTGGGCAGATCCTCGGTGCCGAGCGCGTGCCGTTCGACGGGCGCGACATCAACCGCGTCAAGTACATGGATGGCCGCGGGCGGGTACGCTATATGGACGACCCGCAGCCTGGCCGTACGGCGCCGCCGCGGGCGCCGCGCTCGGGCGAGCCTCCCGAGCCACCACGCGACGATCACCCGTGAGTCCGGATAGTTCGGTTCAGGTTCCACACACCGCCCCGGCCACCGGCCACCTGTAAGTTACTAGGGAGAGTTCATGCGTATCCTTCTGGTCGAAGACGAAGCTCCGCTGCGAGAGACCCTGGCCGCTCGCCTGAAGCGCGAAGGCTTTGCGGTGGATGCGGCGCAGGACGGCGAGGAAGGCCTGTACATGGGCCGCGAAGTGCCCTTCGACGTGGGCATCATCGATCTCGGCCTGCCGAAGATGTCGGGCATGGAGCTGATCAAGGCGCTGCGCGACGAAGGCAAGAAGTTTCCGGTGCTGATCCTGACCGCGCGTTCCAGCTGGCAGGACAAGGTCGAAGGCCTCAAGCAGGGCGCCGACGACTACCTGGTCAAGCCGTTCCACGTCGAAGAGCTGCTGGCGCGCGTCAACGCGCTGCTGCGCCGCGCCGCCGGCTGGAGCAAGCCGACCCTGGAATGCGGTCCGGTCGCGCTGGACCTGGCGGCGCAGACCGTCAGCGTCAGTGGCAGCAACGTGGACCTGACCAGCTACGAGTACAAGGTGCTCGAGTACCTGATGATGCACGCCGGCGAACTGGTCTCCAAGGCCGACCTGACCGAGCACATCTACCAGCAGGATTTCGACCGCGACTCCAACGTGCTCGAAGTCTTCATCGGCCGCCTGCGCAAGAAGCTGGACCCGGACGGCGAGTTGAAGCCGATCGAGACCGTGCGCGGCCGCGGCTACCGGTTCGCGATTCCGCGCACCGAAGGCTGATCGCAGGCGCCGGCGAGCACACCGAGGAAGCGACCGCGTGGCGGCACGACCCAGGTGGTACAAGCGCTGGCGCCCGCGTTCGTTGCAGGCGCGCCAGCTGCTCGCCGCCAGCCTCAGTCTGCTGGCGTTCCTGGCCGCCGCAGGTTATGCACTGGACCAGGCCTTCGCCGACACCGCGTTGAGCAACCTGCGCGAGCGCCTGAAGAGCTACGCCACGGCCTACGCCAACAACATCGACGTCGCCCGCGATGGTTCGCTGTACATCAACAACGACAAGCCGCCGCCGGACCCGCATTTCGACCGGCCCGGCAGTGGCCTGTACGCGCAGATCGTGATGCCCAACGAGCGCTGGATCTCGATGTCCAGCGAAGGCCCGCTGCCGCCGCGCGGCGGCATGCTCGAACCGCGCCAGGAAACCTTCGACGGGCCCTGGCCGATGACCCAGATCGACGGCAGCGAAGGCGAGGTCTACCGCTATGGCATCGGCCTGGCCTACGTGCGCCGCGACAAGGAAACCCCGGTCACCATCTACATCATGGAGGACACCCGCGCGCTGGGCGCGCAGCTGCGTGTGTTCCGCGGCCGGGTGTGGTTCAACCTCGGCGGAGCCGGCCTGATCCTGCTGGTGCTGCAGGCCTTCATCCTGCAATGGAGCCTGCGCCCGCTGCGGCGGGTGATCAACGAACTGACCAAGGTGCAGCGCGGCGAAGCGGTGCGCATGGGCGATCGCCATCCGCGCGAGCTGGAACCGCTGACCGACAGCATCAACGCCTTCATCGAGAGCGAGCGCGAGAACCTGGACCGCCAGCGCAACACCCTGGCCGACCTGGCGCACAGCCTGAAGACGCCGCTGGCGGTGCTGCGCACCCAGCTCGACAGCGGCGCGCAGGGGCCGGAGCTGCGTGAAGAGCTGGACGTGCAGCTGCGGCGCATGAACAACCTGGTGTCCTACCAGTTGGCCCGCGCCGCCTCCAGCGGCCACAAGCTGTTCGCCGCGCCGCTGCCGATCGAGCCCAACGCCGAGGAGATCGTGCGCGGCCTGGAGAAGGTCTACGCGGCCAAGGGCGTGCTGTGCGAGTTCGACATCGAGCCGAGCGCGCGCTTCCACGGCGAACCCGGCGACCTGCAGGAACTGCTCGGCAACCTGCTGGAGAACGCGTTCAAGTGGGCGCGCCGGCGGGTGCTGCTGAGCGTGCGCCCGGAACCGGCCGCCGGCAGCCGCCGCGCCGGCCTGATCATCGCGGTGGAGGACGACGGCCCCGGCATCGCGCCGGAGGAAGTGGCGCACATCCTGCAGCGCGGCGTGCGCGGCGACGAGCGCGTGCACGGCCACGGCATTGGCCTGGCGATCGTGCAGGACCTGGTCAAGGGCTACCGCGGCGAACTGCAAGTCAGCCGCTCCGAGGAACTGGGCGGGGCGCGCTTCCTGGTCACCTTGCCGCCGGGGTTGTAGGCGCAGCGACGCCTCGGCGCCGGTCCGGGATCGGCATCCCGCAGCGCCCTGCCAACCGCGCCGGGCTCACCTGGGCCAGCGCCGCTGCACCGCAGCAGCAGGTGAATCCCGTGCAAATGTCCGCCGCCTTTCCGACAGTGGCTTAACGCGACCGGCGTCCAGCTGGCGATACTGCGCCGGTCTTCACGCCGCTTTTCGTCCAGGAGCCCCGCATGTCCGCATCCCGGCATCGTCCTGCAGCAACGCGTCTGCGCGTGCGCGGCCGGCGTGTGTTGCGCAACACCCAGCGGCTGCTGTTGTCGCTGCTGCTGGTGCTGTTCACCGTTGCCGCCATCGCCGCCACCGACAAGGTGATCAAGCGCGACGACGCGCGCTGGCTGCAGTCGATGACCATCGGCCTGGACAGCGCCAGCGTGGCGCAGTTCGAGCGCGCCGGCCGCAAGCGCTTCCTGCGCGAGCAACTGCAGGCCGACGACGCGGGCGACGCCAGCCTGCCGGCGCCGGTACGCGCGCAACTGGACGGATACGCGGCGCTGCACACGCCGGTGCAGGAACTGCTCAAACAGCAGGCCGCCGCGCAACAGGCGATCAAGGCCATGCCGGACGGCGACGCCAAGGTCGCGGCGAAGAAGGCCGCGCAACAGCGCGGCGACCTGTTGTTGAATCAGGCACGCCAGGCGCAGTTGCTGCGCGCCATCTACGCGCCGGACCAGCTGCGCGAGCAGATGGTGTGGTTCTGGCTCAACCACTTCAGTGTGTTCGCCGACAAGGGTCGCCTGCGCTGGACCGTGGCCGACTACGCCGACAACGCGATCCGCCCGCACGCGCTGGGCAAGTTCTCCGACCTGGTGATGGCGACGCTGCAGAGCCCGGCGATGCTGGAGTACCTGGACAACGCGCAGAACGCCAAGGGCAAGGTCAACGAGAACTACGCGCGCGAGTTGATGGAGCTGCACACCCTTGGCGTCGATGCCGGCTACACGCAGAAGGACGTGCAGCAACTGGCGCTGATCCTCACCGGCGTCGGCATCGCCCCGGTCGACCGCGACGGGCCGCCGAAGCTGCCGCCGGCGCTGCAGGGGCAGTATCTGCGCCGCGGCGCGTTCGAGTTCAATCCCGCCCGGCACCAGCCCGGCGACAAGACCCTGCTCGGCCAGCGCATCGCCGGCGGCGGTTTCGACGAGGTCGAGCGCGCGGTGCAACTGATCGTGCGCCAGCCGGCGTGCGCGCATTTCATCTCGCGGCAGCTGGCCGACTACTTTGTCGCCGACGACCCGCCGCCGGCGCTGGTGGAGAAGATGGCGCGCACCTTCCAGCGCAGCGATGGCGACATCGCCGCGGTGCTGCAGGTGATGTTCACCGCGCCGGAGATGGCCGCCGGTGCGCCGCGCAAGTTCAAGGATCCGTACCGGTTCCTGGTCTCGGCGCTGCGCCTGGCCTACGACGGGCAGACCATCGTCAATCCGCAACCGCTGCTGGGCTGGTTGAACCAGATGGGCGAGCCGAGCTTCGGACGCATCACCCCCGATGGCTGGTCGCTGCAATCCAGCGCCTGGAACAGTTCCGGGCAGATGGCGCAGCGCTTCGAGATCGCGCGCGCGATCGGCAACGGCAACACCCAGCTGTTCACCGTCGATGGGCAGCAGCGCGGTGGTTTTCCGCAACTGAGCACCCCGCTGTACTACCACGCGATCGAGCCGCAACTGAGCGATGCCACGCGCCAGGCGCTGGCGCAGGCGCGCTCGCAGCAGGAGTGGAACGGTTACCTGCTGGCGTCCCCCGACTTCAACTACCGCTGACTGCGGCCTTCGCCGCACGGAGATCCGTCATGCACCGTCGTCGCTTCCTGCTCGCGTCCGCCGCCGCCGCGGCGAGCCTGCCGTTCGCCGGGCGCCTGTTCGCCGCGCCTGCGCCGTCGCCGCGCCTGTTGGTGGTGTTCCTGCGCGGCGGCTACGACTGCAACAACCTGCTGGTGCCCTACGCCAGCGATTTCTACTACGCCTCGCGGCCGAGCCTGGCGATCGCCAAGCCGGATCCGGCCAATCCCAACAGCGCCATTGCGCTGGATACGCAGTGGGGCCTGAACCCGCGGCTGCGCGACACGCTGCTGCCGTTGTGGAACGACAAGCAACTGGCGTTCGTGCCGTTCGCCGGCACCGACGACCTGTCGCGCAGCCACTTCGAGACCCAGGACAGCATCGAGGCCGGGCAGCCGGCCGGGCAGCGCAGCGACTATCGCACCGGCTTCCTGGCGCGGCTGTCGCAAGTCGCCACCGGCACGCCGTCGATCGCCTTCACCGATTCGCTGCCGCTGAGTTTCCAGGGCGGCGGCGACATTCCCAATCTCTCGCTCAAGCGCAATCCGACCCCGGCCTTCGACCAACGCCAGGCCGATATCCTCGCCGGCATGTACCACGGCACGCAGTTGGCCAGCGCCGCGCACGACGGCCTGGCGCTGCGCCAGCAGGTCTCGCAGGCCCTGCGCGACGAGATGCAGCAGGCCAACCGCGGCGCCGCCAGCGCGCGCACCTTCGCCGACGAGACCCGCCGCATCGCCACGCTGATGCGCGAGCGCTACCGGCTCGGCTTCGTGGATGTCGGCGGCTGGGACACGCACGTCAACCAGGGCAGCACCGATGGCGCCCTGGCCAACAACCTGGCCAATCTGTCCGAGGGGCTGTCGGCCTATGCCGAGGCGTTGGGGCCGGAGTGGCGCAACACCGTGGTGGTGGTGCTGTCCGAGTTCGGCCGCACCTTCCGCGAGAACGGCGACAAGGGCACCGACCACGGCCACGGCACCACGTACTGGGTGCTGGGCGGCGGGGTCAATGGCGGCCGCATCGCCGGCGAGCAGGTGGCGGTGAGCAAGGACAAGCTGTTCCAGGACCGCGACTACCCGGTGCTGACCAACTACCGCGACATGTTCGCCGGCCTGCTCGGCCGCATGTGGGGCCTGTCGCCGACGCAGCTGCAGAAGGTGTTCCCGCAGGCGCATGCGCGGGATCTGAAGTTGGTGTGATGCGTTCTTCGCGGCGAAGGTCACCGCATAATCATTCGGGACATGTCCCGTAGGAGCGGCTTCAGCCGCGACAGGATGTCCCGGTAAAGCGCGTCACGGCTGAAGCCGCTCCTACGGGGCGACTTGCGTCCGGCGCGAGCGTGACGGATGTGGCCTCTGTGCCCTGAAAGTCGCTCTCACAGCTGCAGCCTGCAGCCGGCATGGTAGGTGCACTGTGGGAGGGACTTCAGTCCCGACGCTGTCCGCCCTCGGCTCCCGTCCCGCGTGCTGCGTCGCGTTCATCGCGGCGAAGACCGTTCCCTGTCACTGACGCACTGCCTGGAGACGCGATCGCGGCTTAGTCCGCAAACGGGGAGCGCCCATAGAACCGCACCAGATGCGCGGCCACCTCGGGCATCTCGCGCTGCAGGCGCTCCGGCGCGGAGAAGTGGTATTCGCTGACCACGGCGAAGAACTCTTCCGGCGCTTCGGCGGCGTAGGCATCGATCTCGCTGGCGCGGCCGCGGTCCACGCGTGCGCAGAAGGCGTCGTAGCTGCGCTGGAAATCGTCGGCCCATTGCCGCTGCCAGGCGCGCGGCAGCAGCGGCGTGCCGTCCAGGACGCCGTCGAGGGCGTCGAGCTTGTGCGCCATCTCGTGCACGGCCACGCAGTAGCCGGCACGCGGATCGTCCAGGTCGGCCTGCACGTCGGCCCAGGACAGGACCAACGGGCCGCTGTCCCAGGATTCGCCGATCAACTCGTCTTCCCACTCGTGCAGAACGCCGGCCGCGTCGACATGGCTGCGCTGCACGCGAAACGCGTCCGGGTAGACCAGCAGCTGCGACCAGCCGCTCATACCGCCGA
Organism: Xanthomonas indica; assembly: GCF_040529045.1. Lineage (NCBI taxonomy): Bacteria > Pseudomonadati > Pseudomonadota > Gammaproteobacteria > Lysobacterales > Lysobacteraceae > Xanthomonas > Xanthomonas indica. Next base: position 1,006,025 of record NZ_CP131914.1, read on the forward strand.
CACCGTACTCCAGCAGCGGCAGGCAGCACAGGGCGGCAAGCAGACCGCACTGCCGGGCATCCAGCTGCAGGCCGCCCAGCGGCGAGATGGTCTTGCGGTGCAGGAACGCGCTGGCCAGCGCGCGCAGCCGCTGTTCGCGCGGCGCATCCAGGGCCGCGACCCAGGCGCAGTCGCGGCGCACGGCCTGCCAGGTGGCGTCATCGATGGCGGCGGGCGTCGACCACAGTCCGCGCAGCCAGCGTGGAATCAGCGGAACATCCCCGGCAGGAAGCTGTGCCACTTCGGCATGCGCATGCGCGGCACCAGGTCGCTGTCGCTGCCGCCGCCCGTGGTGGTCGAGGCCGGCTTGCCGGTGGAGGCGGGCGCATGCGTCGTGGGCGGACGCGTCGGCGTGCTGTCGGCATCGGCCGCCTCGCCGTAGGTGCAGTCGGTGTGCGGCTTCTCCGCCAGCACGTTGGACGCGTGGGCGGCAGCCAGTGGCAGCAGCAACAGGAGCAGGCAGGACAGGGAACGGCGCATCGTCGGCATCCAGGGCGAGCGGCGGTGAATCCCGATTCTAACGCGGTTTTCACCCGCTGCAGGACCCCGGCCCTGGGCGCCCGAAGGGCGTTGCCGCATACTTTTCGGTTTACGAGGTCGCGCCGTTGCGCGCCCGGGGGCGAAACGAGGCGATGGAACCGGCGTTGGACGAGCGCGAACTGTTGGCTAGGCTCAGCCAGGGCCCCGTGTCCGGCGATGCCCTGGCGCGTGCCTGCGGGCTGACCCGGGCGGCGGTATGGAAGCGCATTCAGGCACTGCGCGCGGCTGGGGTGGAGATCGAGGGCCGGGCCGGCGAGGGCTATGGCCTGGCGCGGCCACTGGAACTGCTCGACCCCGCGGCGATCCGGGCCGGGCTGAGCGGGCCGGCCCGCACCGAGCTGGCCGGGCTGGAGGTCGCCTGGAGCCTGGTCTCCAGCAACACCACCCTGCTGCAGCGGCCGGCGCCGGCGCAGGGCAGCGACGTGCTGCTGGCCGAGCGCCAGACCGGCGGGCGCGGCCGCCGCGGCCGGGTCTGGGCCTCGCCGCTGGCGGCGCACCTGTACCTGTCGGTGGCGCGCAGTTTCCAGGGCGGGCTGGGCCGGCTGGGTGGCCTGAGCCTGGCGGCCGGCGTGGCGGTGGCCGAAGCCCTGCATACGGCCGGCTTCGCGACGGTCGGGCTGAAGTGGCCGAACGACCTGCTGGCCGACGGGCGCAAGCTGGGTGGCCTGCTGGTGGAAGGCGGTGGCGAGTTCGCCGGGCCGGCGCGGGCGGTGATCGGCCTGGGCCTGAACGTGGCGATGCCATCGGCCAGCGCCGCGGAGATCGACCAGCCGTGGACCGACTTGACCCGCCTGGCCGGTGGCGCAGTGTCGCGCAACGCGATCGCCGCGGCGGTGCTGTCGCACCTGCTGCCGGCGTTGGCGTTGTTCGACACCGAAGGGCTGGCGCCGTTCCTGCCGCGCTACGCCGCGCTGGATCTGCTGGCCGGACGCGCGGTGCGCATCGACGATGGCGGCCAGGTACGCGAAGGCACGGCGTTGGGGCTGGCCGAGGACGGCGCGCTGCGGGTGGCCTTCGCCGACGGCGAGCAGCCCGTGCATGCGGGCGACGTCAGCGTGAGGGCGGCATGAGCGACTGGCTGTTCGACCTGGGCAACTCGCGCTTCAAGTTCGCCGCGCTGGCGTACGGGCAGGTGGGCACGGTGCAGGCCTGGCCGCATGGTGCCGAAGCCATGGACGCGGCGGCGGTGGCGGCGCTGCCGCAGGGCGGCACCGCCTATGTCGCCAGCGTCGCCGCGCCGGCCCTGACCGCCACCGTGTTGGAGGCGCTGCGCACCCGCTTCGCGCAGGTGCAGGTGGCGCGTACCGAGGCCGTCTGCGCCGGGGTGCGGATCGCCTATGCGCGACCGCAGGCGTTCGGCGTGGACCGGTTCCTGGCCCTGCTCGCCGCGCATGGCGGCGGCGACGTGCTGGTGGTGGGCGTGGGAACGGCGCTGACCGTGGACCTGCTCGACCGCGACGGCCTGCATCGCGGCGGCCGCATCGCGCCGTCGCCGACCGTCATGCGCCAGGCCCTGCAGCAGAAAGCGGCGCAGCTGCCGGCCGAGGGCGGCGATTACCACGAGTTCGCCACCGACACCGCCGATGCGCTGGCTTCCGGCTGCGACGGCGCCGCGGTGGCGCTGATCGAACGCAGCCTGCAGCAGGGCGAGGCCCTGCTGGGGCGACGACCACGGCTGCTGTTGCATGGGGGTGGCGTGCCGCCGCTGTTGCACGCGCTGCCGCCCGCCGAGCAGCGCCCCGCGCTGGTCCTGGATGGATTGGCGCTGTGGGCGCAGGCACATGCCGCGGCCGGTGCCGCCTGAGCGGGCCGGCGCTGGCGGCTGCGGCGACGGCGCCGTGGCCGGGCGACCTTCGGCCAATGTCTCTCCCAAGCCGTACCGCACGCTCTAGAATCCGGCCATGCTCGTTCGCGCCCTGCTCGTCGTCCTGACCATCCTCAACCTCGGCGTCGCGGTGTGGTGGGCGATGCAGCCGCCGACCCCGCCGTCGGCGCCGATGCCGGCCGTGCCGGCCGGGGTGGCGACGTTGCAACTGGTCCACGAGGCGCCGTCGCCGGCCGCCACGCCGCCGCCGCCGGCGGCCGCACCTGCCGCTGCGCAGGACAGCGTCGCCGCCGCCGATGCGGCCGACTCCACTCCTGCACCGGCCAGCGCACCGGCGGCGGCCACGACCGCCGCGCCGGCAACCACGTCCACGCCGCCTGCCACCGCCCCTGCGCCCGCTCCCAGCCAGGCCCAGGCCGAGCCTGCGGCAGCGCCCGCCGCCGACGCAGCGGTGTGCCTGAGCGTAGGGCCGTACGCGGACCGCGACGCGGCGCAGGCGGCCGTCGCCACGCTGGCTCCGGGGGCGACGCGTCCGCGCCTGCGCGAGGCCGCCGACGGCGACGCCACCAGCTTCCGCGTGCTGCTGCCGACCATTGGCGGCGAGGACGGCCTCAGGCAGGCCACCGAGCGCATCGTCGCCGCCGGCATCCGCGACTATTACCCACTGCGCCAGGGCGATGCCGGCAATGCCATCGCCCTGGGCCAGTACCGCAGCCGCGAGGGCGCCGAGCGGCGCCGCCAGGAACTGGCCCGTGCCGGCTTCAACGCCGACCTAATCCCCAGCGGCGGCAACGGCCAGTCGCGCTGGTGGCTGGACTTGCGCGCCGACTCCGCCGCGCAGGCCGCGGTCCTGCGCCACCAGCTTGGCGCCGCGCGCCTGCGCACCGTGGACTGCGCCACGCTGCGCTAGAATGCGGCGCCTGCCGGCGTTCAGCGCCGCACCATCGGGCGTGTCGAGGTCCGCGCCAGCAGGTAGACTGCCCCGGGCCCGCCCGCAGGCGTCGTGCCCCTTGCCGCTTTAGCTCAGTCGGTAGAGCAACTGTCTTGTAAACAGTAGGTCATCCGTTCGATTCGGATAAGCGGCACCAAACCCACCTTTTCGGTGACTCCCAAACTTCCCCGTATTGGCACAAAGTCGCGCTAAGCAGGTTGTTCTCGGACCATGCGACGGCCACGCGTAGCATCGCCGGCATGCGCTACAAACTGCCTCCTGACTTCGAGTGGGAACCTACTAACCGATGGGCGCAGGATTGGCTTAGGTGCGGCATGCGGATCGTGGCCGGAGTCAGCCAGACAGCCATTCATGGGGCCTGGATTGCTGGCACCGCATCTGTCTCCGCGCCCCGTTCAGGTCGTTGCTATTCTTCTAGTCTCAATCCCTCCCGCGCGTACCGTAGGCGCGCGGGAGGCCAACCACAAGGATTGACTAGGACGTGACAGGTCTACCCAAGCCGCCCGTCGAGATAGAAGAAATTCTCGGGCGTTCAGAGCAGGGACGCACGCGACCTTTCCTTTGTCGTTGTGATGACGACGCGCTCTACTACGTTAAGGGCACGTTCGCCAATCGCCGCAGCTTGATTTGCGAATGGGTTGCTGGGAGATTGGCAACCGGATTTGGCCTCAACGTGCCTAGCTTTGAGATCGCGTACGCGCCTAAAGAGCTTGTAGAGTTGCACCCAGAGGGACGTGATCTCGGCTTCGGTCCCGTGTTCGCCTCTCAAGTTGCCCCGAATCTGAATGAAATACTTTTCACGCAACTCGGGCGCGTGCCGCTGAAAGTTCGGCAGGATGTGGTCGCATTCGATTGGTGGATCAACAATCCTGATCGCACCCTCACCGCCATGGGAGGCAACCCCAACCTGCTTTGGAATGCTAGTAGTGAGCAACTAGTGGTGATCGACCACAATCTGGCCTTCGACCCGGCCTTCGATGCCGGCGCATTCCGTGAGACTCACATCTTTCAGAATGAGTTCAATGCTTTGCGCGCTGATCTCGTGCTCATGGCACAATACGCAACTCGTATGCAGAAGACGTTAGAGTTGTGGGACCACACTTGGGAGTTGATTCCGGAAGAGTGGCTGTTCCACGATGACGAGCAGACTGTACCAATCGATTTCGACCCCGTCGCCTGCAGACAATTTTTGTCACGGTGTAGCACTGAGGAACTGTGGAGGCTCCCATGACTATGCGAGTCCCTTGCCAATACGCCATCATCCAATTCATGCCGTACCCAGAGACGGGTGAGTTCGCGAATGTTGGAGTTGTCCTCGCGTGTCCTCAGTTACGTTTTCTGGACACTCGTATTGCACCGATCAAACGCACAAAGCGTATTACTGACTTCTTCGAAGGGCTTGAAGCCAGGGTTTATCGGGAGGCCCTGCGGTACATCGAGGGCGACTTGATGAGGCTCGGTAGCGCTGTGAACTCTGGCGAAGTTCCAGCGCGGTTGGCTTTCGATGAAATTACTCGCCCTCGGGAGGCACTAATCCGGTTCGGAGCTACCCGTACGATCATGGCCTCTGACCATCCGCACAAGACGTTGCAGCTACTCTATGACCGATTTGTGGAGCGTGACTTCGCGACTAAGGAATATCACGAAACGACGATGCGCCAGCGTTTGGACGAGTTGCTTGTGACCGCTGACCTGCGTGCTTATTTCACTGATACATTCGTAGGCGACGAGGACTATCCAGTCAAATTTCCATTCGTTTCGACTGGCCCCACTGCTTCGCAGATTGTGATAAAGCCGCTCAATCTAACGCAAGAAGAGCCATATAAGATATTTGAGCATGGAAATTTGTGGATATCTAGGATAAATCGTCTTAGGAAACACAGAAGGCTTCCAAAAACAGTGCTTTTTGCCATTGATAAAGCTAGCGACGGAAAGAAAAGGCTCAAGGCTGCAGAGGAGGTCGCGGCTGATTTGCGCGAGGCCGGTGCTATTGTCGAACCATTGGTCCATACGGACGCTATTCTAAAAGTCGCTGAGATGGCAAAGCCCAACGACTGATTTTTACAAACCCCGCTACGGCGGGGTTTGCTTCAATGGTGCCGATCGCTATGGAACCTTGTTCGACTTCCACTCGGGAATAGCGGGCTATTGCTTTGCAGTTGTCTCGATTGCAGAACGCAAAATCACTGGCCAACCATGCGCGTCTAGGTAGTGCCGTATCCCATTCTACTGAAGAAACTTAGCCTGCCGAGCACGCTGGGGCGAGCGGCAAAGCTCTGCCACTTCACTGCGAGATAGGCATGGCTGAGGCATTAGCACTCTGTTCGCAGGTTACCCTCACCGTGCCGATGAACGCAGACAGGATAATGACCGCTGCCCAGCTCAATCTGAATACGTGAGACGGGCGGTCGGTATCCTCCCATCATGACCAAGACTCGATGCGGAAGCTAAGCCGCTTGGGCGCACGCCAAGGCGGCGGACTACGATCGCCAGCCATGGACATGCCCAGGCCAAGCCTGGGAATGGCGGGTGCGCCGGCGACAAAGAGACGGCGCGGCACACCAGTTAGGCAAGAGGCCGCCCGCTTTCGGGCGATCGCAGGCTGGGCTGCCCGTAGCCGCCTAGGCAGCTCCCTCGCTGAGCGCCTTCAGCTCGCGCATGGGCAACTGCCCGTGGTTGCGACAATGCGGGCAGGTCAAGAGGGCGGCGCCTACCGGCATGTCCAAGGTTCCGTCGCCGCTGAAGGCGTACCAGCTGTAGTCGCATTTTTTGCAGTCGGCGCTGACGCTCCGAATGCCGACCCACTGCAGCCCCCGGCCCGATAGCCCATTTGCCGGGCTGTGCTTGGCCTCTGCCTCGAGGATGGTGAACTCTTCGGTCTCAATCATGGGTAGTCTCCGCGGCCTGTCCCATGCTACCGCCGCGCCTGTTCGCTATGCTGGACGCAAACGTCACCCCCGACCATTTTGAAGACGGGTAAGGTGGTCCCAATCAGGTCGAGGCTTCAAGGGGGCCGATACGGGAAACCCCGTTCCGGCATGCGTTTCCCTACCCGGGCGCACGAAAGGCACACGCCACCCCTGAAAGCCTTGCAGGGCAAGGGGATTCGTGTCCGATAAGTGGCACCATCTCTCGCTCCGTCGGCACCTGCAGATGTCCGCGGCGCGCCAGCAACACGCTGAAACAGCGGCTTTTTGCTTTCTGTCGCGTGTGCTCACGACTATCCATCCGGACTGCGCGACCGGCGCGGCGGATTGGCAAGCACGCAGCAGCAAACGCGCGAAGCAATAGCCCGTCAACCGAAGCGCGCTTGGATCACGGTGCGCTGTTGGGAGTGGCGCTACGCGCTTCGCGGTAACAGCAAGGCCTGCGCGCGCGCGGAGAGCGGGCATCCCTGCTGCTGCAAGAAGGCGATGGCCTCTCTGGTGCGCCGGAGCAGCCCGCTGTTCGCGATGAAGGTCGTCTTCGCTGCCTGGAACTCCAGCACGACGTTCTCGGTTCCCCATGTCTTCCGGTAGTCTACCCTGGCGATCTCACGGTACGGGCGGGTGCGCGTGCGCAGGACGCGGTACTCCACGTGGTCCGCGTGCAGGATCAGCGTGGGGTTCAGGCTGTTGTGCGCCCATGCGAACCAGGGAAGGAACGTGAGCCCGGCGAAGGCGGCCTCCAGGGTCACGATCAAGGGCTTATCCAAGGCGATCTCCAGAAGCGGCGGAGAAGCTTAGCCAGCCTGCGTCGTCGACGTCCAACCGCACGTCGTTGGCATGTGTCGCGCCGACTTGGTGCGAGTTTCCTTGGCCGGACGATCCGACCAAGCGCGCCCGCCCTCTTTGGGCAAAGCGCGGGCGACGCAGAACGCGCGATACGGTGTTGCCAGTCATTGGAGGCTTGCGTCGATGGCGTGTGCATCGATGCGTTGCCTCTCCAGGCGCCGGCCCCGACTTCTCGCATCCGGCACAGCCGCCGATGTCCCGCATGCGTCGCACCCCGTCATTCAACACGGCTGCAACTTCCACGCGCGCGCCACCTGCTGCGCCGCGGCGGGTCGTGTCATGCCGGTCCCGCTAGACTGGGCCACTTTTTTTGGCTGGAGCGTATGCGCATGAAGTCGTCTTTCTTGCCGGTGTCCCTGATCGGCGTGCCTACCGACATCGGTGCGGGTCATCGCGGTGCGCGCATGGGGCCGGAGGCACTGCGCATCGCCGGCCTGCACGAGGCGCTGGCCAATCGTGGCGTGGAGGTGCGCGACATCGGCAACATCGACGGTCCGCGCAATCCCTGGCAGGCGCCGGTCGACGGCTATCGCCACCTGGTCGAAGTGGTGGCCTGGAACCGCGCGCTGATGGAGGCCAGCTATGCCGAACTGCGCGACGGGCGCATGCCGATCGTGCTCGGCGGCGACCACTGCCTGGGCATCGGCTCGATCACCGCAGTGGCGCGGCATTGCCGCGAGCAGGGCCGCAAGCTGCGCGTGTTGTGGCTGGACGCGCACTCGGACTTCAACACCAGCGAGGTGACGCCCTCGGGCAACGTGCACGGCATGCCGGTGGCCTGCCTGTGCGGGCTGGGGCCGCAGGCGCTGACCGAACTCGGCGGCAGCGTGCCGGCGCTGCGCCCGGAGCAGGTGCGGCAGATCGGCATCCGCTCGGTCGACCCGGACGAGAAGCGGCTGATCAAGCAGCACCGCGTCGACGTGTACGACATGCGCTACATCGACGAGATGGGCATGAAGCGGACCATGGAGGCGGCGCTGGACGGGCTGGATGCCGACACCCACCTGCACGTCAGTTTCGACGTGGACTTCCTCGACCCGAGCATCGCCCCGGGCGTGGGCACCACCGTTCCGGGCGGCCCCAATTACCGCGAGGCGCAGCTGGTGATGGAGATGATCGCCGACAGCGGACGCATGGCCTCGCTGGACATCGTGGAGCTGAACCCGGTGCTGGACCATCGCAACCTGACCGCGGAACTGGCGGTGGACCTGGTGGAGAGCCTGTTCGGCAAATCGACGCTGATGCGCGACTGATCCGGTGGCGTCAGCCTGAATGGGCCGCCGGTTCATTCACGTGAAATCCACAGTCGTGACGGCAGATTCACCGCCAGACGGTAGCGCGGCGACGCCTATCGCCGTCCACCCGACCACCTGCGATTGCCCGAGGAAGACACGATGAAGCGACTGACCACCCTGTTGATGCTGACCCTGTTCTGCGCTGGCGTGCTGACCGGCTGCAACACCGTTGCCGGCGCCGGCAAGGACATGCAGAAGGCGGGCGAGAAGGTGGAAGACAAGGCGCAGGATTGCAGCGCTGGCAAGTGCTGAGTTTCGCGCGGCCTGTGTGCCGCGTCCCATGACCAAGTAAAGGAGTGAAACCCATGAAGCGTACGTTTGCGTGGATGCTGCTGGCGATGTTCTCGGTGGGCCTGCTGTCCGGCTGCAACACCGTTGCCGGTGCCGGCAAGGACGTGCAGAAGGCGGGCGAGAAGGTCGAAGACGCTGCCAAGAACTGAGCCTGGTCTCAGTCACGAAAAACGGGTCGGCTTGCCGGCCCGTTTTTTTTGCGTGGCCACCGGCTAAAGCGTAACGATTCACCATGCTCATGCATCGCTGACGCTGCGTTGATCGGGTTGCGACACCGGCTGCGCGATGCTGCATGACCGGCGCGCAGCGCCGTTCACACATCACGAGAGATGCCATGAACAAAGACATCATTGCCGGCAAGTGGACCCAGCTCAAGGGCAAGATCAAGGCGCAGTGGGGCGACCTGACCGACGACGATTTCGACGTCGCCGAGGGCAACACCCAATACCTGGCCGGCAAGCTGCAGGAACGCTATGGCTGGGCGCGCGACCGCGCCGAGAAGGAAGTGCACGCCTTCCGCGACAGCCTGGGCAAGGAATACCACGACTGAGCCGCGCACCGCGGCAGCGTCGTCGACACGGGCCGCCTCGCGGCCCGTGCTTTTTTTGCGGGTGTGCTGGCTCAGCGCGCCGGCGGATCCGGCACGTAGTCGCCGGGAAAGGCGTTCGGCGCGACCGCCACGCGCGGCGGCGGCAGGTCGCGCGGCAGCACGCCGCGGGCCACAAGCCGCGCGCGGCTGTCGTAGCGCACCTCGGTGCGTTGCATCGGCACGTCGCTGGCACGCTGGAACTCGGTGACGCGCGAGGGCGACCATTCGCGCGCGCCGTGGCCGGTGCCCAGACGCTGTTGCATGGCCGCAGGGGCGTTGCCCTCGCGCGCAGATGCCCGCGCGTCGGCCGCCGGGGTCGCGGCGAGCGGCGCGGCCGCACTGCGCTCGGGAATGCCTGCGGCCGCTGCCGGTGCAGGCACCGCGTTCGGCGCCGGGATGCCCGGTGTTGCCGCACGCGCGGCTTCGGTGGCGAGCTTGTCGGTGTCGGCGTTCGCGTCGCTCAAGGCGGCATCGGGCCATGCCCGCGCTTCGTCGAACACCGCCATGCCGATCACGCCGACGTTGCGCGGGCGTCCGGTGCGTGCCGCGTAGCTGTCGTCCAGGTCGGTGAACACGAACTGCGCCACGTCCTCGGACGATTTGCGCCAACCGGCGATCTCGGTGCGTTGCCAGGGCGACAGCACGTAGCCGCGCTGGTCGCTGGCCGCGGTCTGGCCGCTGACCGCGTTGACGCCGTCCACCGACAGCACCACCAGCACCCGTGCGCCGGTCAGGTTGGTCAGGCGCAGCGCGTAGCGGTGGCCGGGCGTGGCCGCGATCCAGCGCTCGCCGCGCCAGGCGTGCACGGGCAGCGGCACGCCGCCGGCGTCGCGATCGATCACCTGCAACTGCACCGCCGGCGCCGAGGCCGGTGGCGCAGGCAATGGACGGAAGCCGCACAGCCCGCCGATGCATGACAGCGCGAAGGCGAGGGCGGCGAGGGAACGGCGGGGCAGGGACGGCGCAGGAACGTGCATCGCGGCGACTCCAGGACGGGGACGCCGGATTGAACGCCCCATGCGCCGGAACGGGGTTGTCGCGCAGCGGGTAAACTCGACGGGTTACTTCCCGGACCGTCCCTTCCGCATGACCACCCGCGTTCTCACCGGCATCACCACCTCCGGCACGCCGCACCTGGGCAACTACGTCGGCGCCATCCGTCCCGCGTTGCAGGCCAGCCGGCGCCCCGGCATCGAGAGTTTCTTCTTCCTGGCCGACCTGCACAGCCTGATCAAGGCGCAGGATCCGGCGCGCACCCAGCGCTCGACCCTGGAGATCGCGGCGACCTGGCTGGCCGCGGGCCTGGATCCGGCGCAGGTGTGGTTCTACCGCCAGTCGGACGTGCCGGAGACCAACGAGCTGACCTGGTTCCTGACCTGCGTCGCCGGCAAGGGCATCCTCAACCGCGCGCACGCCTACAAGGCGGCGGTGGACAAGAACCGCGCCGACGGCGAGGACGACGATGCCGGCGTCACCGCCGGCTTGTTCATGTACCCGGTGCTGATGGCCGCCGACATCCTGCTGTTCAAGGCGCAGCAGGTGCCGGTGGGCCGCGACCAGATCCAGCACATCGAAATGGCGCGCGACTTCGCGCAGCGCTTCAACCACGTCTACGGCCGCGAGCACTTCGTCCTGCCCGATGCGCTGATCGACGAACAGGTGGCGACGCTGCCCGGGTTGGACGGGCGCAAGATGAGCAAGAGCTACGACAACACCATTCCGCTGTTCGCCCCGCGCGAGGAGCTGAAGAAGCGGGTGTTCGCCATCGTCACCGATTCGCGCGCGCCCGGCGAGCCGAAGGACACCGAGGGCTCGGCCCTGTTCCAGCTGTACCAGGCCTTCGCCAGCGCCGAGGAGACGGCCGCGTTCGCGCAGGCGTTCGCCGCCGGCATCGGCTGGGGCGAGGCCAAGCAGCAGCTGTTCGAGCGCATCGAGGCCGAGATCGCGCCGATGCGGGTGCGCTACGAGGCGCTGATGGCGCGCCCGCAGGACATCGAGGCGATGCTGCGCGACAACGCGCAGCGCCTGCGCGAACGCTATGCAATCCCGTTCCTGGCTGAACTGCGGCACGCGGTGGGCCTGCGCGATCTGGCGGCGCAGGCCGGCGGCGCTGCCGACACGGCGACGGCCAAGCCGGCGCTGCCGAGCTTCAAGCAGTACCGCGAGGCCGACGGCCAGTTCTACTTCAAGCTGCTCGATGGCGAGGGCACGCTGCTGTTGCAGAGCGGCGGCTTCGCCTCGCCGCGCGATGCCGGGCAGACCATCGCCGCGCTCAAGCAGGCCACGCAGGCCGATGCGCTGCAGGCGGCACCGGTGACCCTGGCTGCGCCGGCCGAGACGGTGCTGGCGGCGCTGGCGCGGTTGCGCGAGGCGGGCTGAGCACACGCGGCGGTTCGTCGTAGGAGCGGCTTCAGCCGCGACAAGCATTCCCAGGAAGGCCTGTCGCGGCTGAAGCCGCTCCTACAGACGAATGACGCGTTCTATTGCGACATCCGCAGCGCGTGTGTTTGCTGGGGCGTATGCAGTCGGGACTGACGTTCCTCCCACAAACGGCGCCTACATCGTCTGGGCCGCTACGTCATTCGTCCTCACCTGGCCCTTGCCGCGCAGCACTGGCAGCGCCCTCCATACCGCCTAGAATGGAGCCTCGCCCAGCCACGCTTCTGCGCCATGCCACGCGATCCCAGCATCCATCTCGTCGACACCGGCTTCCAGCGCGCGCAGTTCGATGCCGCCTACCTGATCGTGGAGAACGGGCGCGGCGCCTTCGTCGACTGTGGTACCAGCCATGCCGTACCGGTGCTGCTGGACGCATTGGCGCACGCCGGCCTGGCGCCGGCCGACGTGGACTGGCTGATCCTCACCCACGTGCATCTGGACCACGCCGGCGGTGCCGGTGCGCTGCTGCAGCACCTGCCGAACGCGCGCCTGCTGGTGCATCCGCGTGGCGCGCCGCACATGATCGATCCGGCGCGGTTGATCGCCGGCGCCACCGCGGTGTACGGCGAGGCGGAGATGGCGCGCAGCTACGGCAGCATTCTGCCGGTGCCGGCAGAGCGCGTGGTGGTGGCCGAGGACGGCCATCGCGTGTCGCTGGCTGGACGCGAACTGCTGTGCATCGACACTCCGGGGCACGCACGGCATCACCTGTGCGTGTGGGACGCGCGCAGCCGCAGCTGGTTCAGTGGCGACACCTTCGGCCTGTCCTACCGCGAACTGGACAGCCCGCGCGGTGCGTTCGCGATCCCGACCTCGTCGCCGGTGCAGTTCGAGCCGGAGGCGATGCAGGCCTCGATCCAGCGCATGCTCGGCTACGCCCCGCAGACGCTGTATCTCACCCACTACGGCCCGGTGGCAGGCGCAGAAACGCTGGCGGCGGAACTGCTGGAGCAACTGGAGGCGATGGTGGCGATCGCGCGCGGCTGCGACGGCCGTTCCGACCGCCATCGTTGCCTGGTCGCGGCGCTGACCGCGTTGTATCTGGAGCGCGCGCGGCTGCATGGCTGTCCGCTGGACGATGCCGGCGTGGAGCGGGTGCTGCACATGGACATCGAGCTCAATGCGCAGGGCCTGGCCTGCTGGCTGGACCGCCTCGCGCGCTGAACGGCACCTCGCCTCGCGCACGCGAAAACGTCGCCGCGCTGTCTCGGCGCGACGCCATTCTCTACACTGTGCGGCCCGCTTGTTGCCAGGTCGTGACCGTGAACCCGATGCGCATGTTGCTGCTGTCCGCTTCCCTGTTCATGGGAGATGCGGCACAGGCGGCCAACGATGCGCTGGCCGGCGAGACCGGCGGCGACGCCGACGCACTGGAGCGGCATGCGTTGCCGGCGTGCGATGCGTCTGAAGGCCGTGGCCCGGCGATGCCGGGCTGAGCGATCTCGCAGGAAGACGATGCCGGGTCTGCGGCACGCTGGCCACCACGGCAAGCGGGTTGCGCAGTGCTGGCGCCTGTTGGCGATGGCCGCCGACGCGCACGGTTGTGGCAGAAGGGACTTCCCAATGGTGCTGCAGGGTCATCCGTAGGAGCGGCTTCAGCCGCGACGGGCGTTATCGGTCACGCCTGTCGCGGCTGACGCCGCTCTACGGGGGACGTGCGCTGTCGGGCGCGTCGTGACGAGAAGGGCCGCCGACCGGTCAGACGCACGCTGGCGCTGCAGGGCCGCCGCCGCTCAGGCGGTGGTATCGATCAACCCGCCGACGATGCCCTGATTGAGCAGGTCGCCGGTCACCGTGCCGCTGAGGCTGGGGTTGGACTGCAATAGGGACGACAGCTGCGGGGACAGGCCCTGGCTGCTGAAGACACCATTGGCGTTGTACAAGCCGGGCATCGACGGTGGCGCGCTGATGGTCCCGAGCAGGCCCTCGTCGTACGTCTGGGTGGCCTGGTCGAGGGTGGGATACGGCGAGGTGGTCGTCGAGGTCGCGGTGCCGGTGCCGCTGGTCGACGTCGAGGGATCGGTGCTGGACCCGGAGGTGCCGGTGGTCGTGGTCGAACGCGCGTCGCTCGGGCCCGCGCTGACGATGCTGTTGAACAGCCCGGCTGCGTTGTAGGTCAGGCCCGTGTCGGCCGGGATGGTCCCCGCGAGGCCGCCGAGGCTGAAGATCACCGAGGCGTCGCCGGACAGTTCCACGGCCTGCTGCACGGCGGCCGGATCGTTGCTGCTGACGACCGGATTGCCGGCCTGGGCCGCGTCGCTGGAGGCGCCGGGGCTGGAAAAACCATACGGCGAGGCGCCATACGGAGTGACGGTGCCCAGCGGCGACAGTGCGGTATCGATAGCCATGGCGGTGCTCGGCGAGCAGGTGTATGTGCGTACAGATACGCCCGTGCGGCTGAACCGTCTCTTAGGTCTTTCGGGTGACCGCGCAGCGCCGGAGCAGGTGCCAGCCGCGTCGGCATGGACGTCCATTGATCGGCGAAGACGTCAGTGCCGGAACTGCATTGAGCAGCACACTCCTTGCGCGAGACCGATCGCGTTTCCTCCGCGGGAGCGCGGCGCGGGACGGCCGCGCACAGGGCGGCCACTGACGCGACGCGGCGCGCTCGTACTGGCCTGCAACACCGGCCTGGTGGTGCGGGTGGCACGCCGGGCGCCGCTGCGGCGGGTGGCGGCCGGCTGTGCTGCCACGGTGAATGACCCGCCGGCACCCGCTACGGTTATCGCGCCAGCTGTGGCGAATCACCGTCTCGCCGCGCCGACGCGACCCTGCAGGCAGTCGGGCGCCTCAGCGCGATGGGCGGCGCGGCGTGGACTTGCAGGGATACCGTTTGGCCAAGGCCTGCACGACCAGGTCGCTGGCGCGCGCGTCCAGGCGCGTGTCGGGCAGCGCGCCGAGATCGGCGACCAGGGCCTGGACATCCGGTGGACCGGACTGGCCGGCCGGTCGGCACCATCGCACGCCCTCGCTGCCGGCCGCGATGCCGAGCATGTAGGCCGCCGCCGTGCGCGAGGACACCATGACCCGCAGTTCCTGCGGTTGCTGCGGACCCAGGTCGGCCGCCAGCGAGCCGTCCAGCGGGGCTTCCAGCAGCTGGTGCCCGGTCAGATCCCAGGGCGCAGCGGGCGTGCTTGCCGCGCTGTTGCTGCCGAGCGCGGCCAGCAAGGGCAGCGCGATCCAGGTGCGGTGTGATGTCATCCACGACTCCTTTCTCGACGAGTGATCTGCACGCGGCGGCGGCGCGACACGCGCGGTTCCGACGGCTTGCGCGCAGAGCAGGTGCTCTAGAATAGCGCCCCCGCTGTCTCTGGCGCCGTCCCATGCCGTCCGCTCCTGTCGCCGCCGCGCCTGCGCGCGGTGGCTTCGTCGTTCTCGCCCTGTTCCTGGTCTACGTCGTCTGGGGCTCGACCTATCTGGCGATCCGCTTCGCCCTGGAAGGCGGTGCACCGCCGCTGAGCGTGGTGTCCGGGACCCGCTTCGTGATCGCCGGCAGCGTGCTGTACGCGGTGCTGCGCTGGCGCGGCGTGGCCGCGCCCACGCGCGCGCAGTGGCGGCCGCTGGCCATGCTCGGCGCACTCATGCTGGTCTGCGGCAATGGCCTGGTGGTGCTGGCCGAGCGCCAGGTGTCGTCGGGGTTGGCGGCGGTGGCGGTGGCCTCGGTGCCGCTGTGGATGGCGCTGTTCGGCATGCTGCGCGGCCACCATGCCAGCCGCGGCGAGTGGCTGGGTATCGTGGTCGGCTTCGCCGGGGTGGTGTGGCTCAACGCCGGCAGCAGTCTCACTGCCAGTCCGCTGGGCCTGGTGCTGCTGTTGATCGCGCCGATCGGCTGGGCGTTCGGCTCGGTGTGGTCGCGCGGGCGCGACCTGCCGATGCCGTTCATGGCGGCTGCCGGGCAGATGCTGTGCGGCGGCGTGATGCTGGTGGCGATCGGCCTGCTCAGCGGCGAACGCCTGCACACCCTGCCGAGCGCGCAGGGCCTGCTGGCGGTGGCCTACCTGTGCGTGTTCGGCTCGATCGTCGCCTTCACCGCCTACGTGTGGCTGCTGCAGAACGTGCGCCCGGCCCTGGCCGGCAGCTATGCCTACGTCAATCCGGTGATCGCGGTGGCGCTGGGCAGCTGGCTCGGCCATGAGCGCTTCAGCGCCAGCGACGTCGGCGCGATGGCGGTGATCCTGGCCGGGGTGGTGGTGATCACCGTGGCGAGGACCCGGCGATGACCGCGGCCTCCGCGCAGGACGCGCGGCGCGGGCTGTGGATCACCGCGGCGACCTTCGCGCTGTGGGGCGTGGTGCCGGTGTACTGGCACCTGCTGCAGGCGGTGCCGTCGCCGCACATCATCGCCCACCGCATCGTCTGGAGCACGCTGCTGGTGGTGGCGTGGCTGGCGTACAGCGCGCGCCTGCAATGGTGGCGACGCATCGCCGCGCAGCCGCGCGCGCTGGCCACGCTGGCGCTGAGCAGCCTGGCGATCGCCTTCAACTGGGGGCTGTACATCTGGGCGGTCAATGCCGGCCACGTGATCGAGACCAGCCTGGGCTACTTCATCAATCCGCTGGTCAACGTGCTGCTCGGGGTGCTGGTGCTGCACGAGCGGCTGCGCCCGTTGCAGTGGCTGGCGGTGGCCTGCGCCGCGCTCGGCGTGGCCTGGCTGACCGTCGACGCCGGCACGCTGCCGTGGATCGCGCTGGGCCTGGCCGGCTCGTTCGGCCTGTATGGCCTGCTGCGCAAGCTGGTGCAGGTGGATGCGGTGGCCGGGCTGGGCGTGGAGAGCCTGTACCTGTTCCTGCCGGCGCTGGGCTTCGTGCTGTGGGGCGAGGCTGGTCACGGCGGCGGCTTCGCCGGCGAATGGGGCTGGCGCAACGACCTGCTGCTGGCGTTCGGCGGCGTGGTCACCGCGGTGCCGCTGATCGGCTTCGCCTACGGCGTGCGGCGCATCCCGCTGTCGCTGGTCGGGCTGCTGCAGTACATCGCGCCGAGTCTGCAGTTGCTGCTGGGCGTGTGGTTCTTCCGCGAGCCGTTCGACGCCGGCAAGGCGATCGGCTTCGCCGCGATCTGGATCGGGTTGCTGCTGTTCGCCGGTGAGAGTCTGTGGCGGCGAGCGGGGATTCGGGATTAGGGATTGGCAAGAGCCTGAACCGCCGCGGAACCAGCAGGCCGACAGTACAGCCCGCTGTTACGAATCCCCAATCCCGACTCCCCGCTTTCCACAGCCGAATGGCTGGTCATCCCGCCGCTCAGCCGCGGCTACCGCTCGCGGCAGGGCCGCCCGTCAGCTGTAGCTCCGGATCCAGGCGCGGCGGCAGCGGCTGCGGGCAGCGGCCGCCGTGGCGCGGCGCCGGCAGGTCGGCGAACCAGTCCTCCACGGTCGGCGCCAGCAGGTCCAGCCGCATCGGCAGGCTCAGGTGGTTCTCGCCGGGCATCTCCAGGTAGTGGGCGCGCGGGGCGTCCAGCGCCAGCAGGCGGCCGTGCGCCACCGGGATGTGCTGGTCGGCGCTGCCGTGCAGCAGCAGCACGCAGGTCGGCGCGGCGCGCGCGGCGGCGGTGACGTCGACCTGGTCCAGGTTCAGCGCCAGGCGCTGGTTGGCGTTGGCGATCACCGCGTCCAGGTTCTGCCCGCCGTAGCGCCAGCGCGCCAGGTCCATCGCCGCGCTGGCCATCCAGCCGCGCGGGCGACTGGCGAGCATGTGCGGGATCATGTCGCGGATGCCGCGGCCGGCGTTGGCGAACGATTCCATCGCGACCACGCCATCGACCTGGTCGCCGAGCTTCTGCGCGGCGAACAGCGCGGTGGCCGCGCCATAGGACACACCGAACAGGTACACCGGGCCCTGTACCTCGCCGCTGGCGCGCAGGGCGCGGATCACCGCGACCACGTCGTCGGACTCGCGGGTGCCATAGCCGGCCGGGCCGCCGCCGGAGCGGCCGTGGTTGCGCAGGTCGATGCTGATGCTGCGGTAGCCGGCCTGGGCCAGGTCCAGCGACCACGGCAGCAGCGAGTCGCCGTCCATCATCCAGCCGTGCAGCAGCACCACGGTGCCGCGTGGGGCGGCATGCGTGGCGGGCGCCGGGGTCGCCACCTCCATGGCGAAGTCGGCGTGCTCGTGGCCGCCGGCGTCGCGGCCGGCGTGCTCGTAGCGGTAGCGCATGTGGTAGTCGCCCGGGTCGATCGCGCGCCAGAAGATCGGGATGCCGCCCGGCACCACCACGTGGCCGCTGCGGTTGGGCAGGGTCGCCAGCAGGCTCTGGATGCGTTCCTCGTCCATCAACGGCGACACGCCGCCCGGCGCGACCAGGCGGTCGCTGAGCGAGGTGGAGGAGCAGGCGCTCAGCCACAGGCTGGCGCAGAGGACGAGCAACAGGCGCAGGCGCGAGGACATGGACGTGGCGGCGTGGAACCAAATGGCCGCGCAGGCTAGCGCCTCGGCGGCGGCCGTTCTACCGCGTTTCGATGACGAAACGATGACGCGTCATCCGCCATTGGGCCGGGCCGGGACAGGGGTCCCGGCCCGGTGCGTTCAGCGCTGGCGTTACAGCGCGCGCAGGGCGGTGGTGATCGGCAACCGCGCCGCACGCAGCGCCGGGAACAGGCCGCCGACCAGGCCGATGCCCAGCGCCCACTTCAGTCCGGTCCACAGCAGCGGCGGGGACACCTTGAACTGGAACACCACCTGGCTGAAGTTGCTGCCCAGGGTGGAGACGCTGTAGCCGTTGAAGATCGCCCAGGCGATCAACCCGCCCAGCACCCCGCCGAGCAGCGCCAGCAGCATGGTCTCCAGCATCACCGCCATCACCACCGGCAGCCCGCGGAAGCCGAGCGCGCGCATGGTAGCGATCTCGCGGGCGCGGGTGGCGACCGCGGCGTACATGGTGTTGAGCGCGCCGAACACCGCACCGATCGCCATGATGGTGCCGATGAAGGTGCCCAGGACCTCCAGCACCTTGCTGAGATTGCCGCCCTGCTTGCGGTAGTACTCGCGGGTGGTGAACACGTCCAGCTTCAGCCGCGGGTCGGCGTCCATCGCCGCCTTGAACTGGCGGAAGCCGTCCTGGCCCTGGGTGCGCACGCTGATCGACTGATAGGCGCTGCGGTTGTAGGTGGTGGCCAGGGTCTGGGTGTCGGTCCACAGCTCCGAGTCGTGGGCGTCGCCGCTGGCGAACACGCCGACCACGGTCCAGGTCTGGTTGCCCAGGGTCAGGGTCTGGCCGAGCTGCAGGCCGCGGAACTGCGACTGCGCGCCCTTGCCGACCACGATCTCGCGCAGGCCGGGGGTGAAGCGACGGCCCTGCAGGATCTTGACCTTGTCGTGCACCGTCCAGCCCTGCTCGCCGACGCCGCGAAACTGTGCGTTGACGTCGGTGCCGTCGGACTTGGACAGCAGGTTCACCACCTGCGACAGCTCCGGCGAGACCAGCGGGCGGTTGTCGGCGCCGCGCGCCACGCCGGCCAGGCTGGCGATCAGCGGCACCTGGTCGCGGGTGATGACCGAGTTGGTCTCGGCCTGCGAGCCACCGCGCAGCACGATGGCGGTGGTGTCGTCGCCGGTGCTCTCCAGGGTCGCCTGGAAGCCCTGGCCCATCGCCAGCATCGCCACCAGCACGCCGACCACGCCGGCGATGCCGACCACGATCACCGAACTGGCGCCCCAGCGCTGCGGCAGGCTGGCGATGCCGATGCGCGCGGCCGCCAGCGACAGCCGGCCGCTGCGGGTGACCAGCAGCAGCACGGCGAGCACCGCCACCAGCGCCAGGACCATGAACCAGGGCAGGGCGATCCAGATTCCCAGGCCGATCGCCAGCGCCGCGATCGCCAGGACATTCCATAACCATTGCATCTTCATTGCGTTGTTCCTCGGGTCTGCGTCGCCGTCCGTGGCATCGATGTGCTGGAGAGAAAGCGCGGGCTCAACGCCCGGCCAGGGCGTCGACGATCTTCAGCCGCTGCGCGCGCAGCGCCGGCAACAGGCCGACCACCACGCCGATGACCAGCATCAGCGCCGCGCCGATCAGCCAGGTCTGCACCGGCACCGCGTGCACCGGCAGCGCGCCGCGGCTGGCGCTGGCCAGCACCGGGATCGCCGCCGCCGCCAGCGCCATGCCGAGCAGGCCGCCGAGCACGATCAGCAAGACCGACTCCACGATCACCAGGGTCAGCACCGTGCGGTCCTGGAAGCCCAGGGTCTTGAGCGTGGCCAGTTCCGGGATGCGCTCGCGCACCGCCTGCGCCATGGTGTTGCCGGTGAGCAGCACGAGGGTGAAGAACACCGCGCCCATGATCGAGGTGACGATCAGGCCGATGTCGGCGAACTGCTTGACGAAGGCCTGCTGGAACGCCGACTCGGTCTGCGACTTGGTCTCGTGGTCGGAGTTGGCCGACAGCGCATCGATCGCCTGCGCCACGCGCGAGGCGTGCTCCGGGTTGTCCAGCCGCACCGTGTACCAGCTGACCTTGCCCTTGATGTAGTCGTTGCTCTCGTCGAAGTACTTCCAGTTCATCATCAACTGGTTCTCGGCCTGCACGTTGGCGCGGTCCTTGGCGCGGAAGATCGCCTTCAGCTCCAGCGGCCAGTCGTTGCTGCCGCCACGCGGGAAGATGGTGGCCTGCAGCGGGATCACGTCGCCGACCTTCCAGCCATGCTTCTTCGCCAGCGCTTCGCCCACCGCCGCCCCGGTGCGGGTGTCGCGGAAGGCCTTGAGCTGCTCCGGCGGCATCTCGTATTCGCTGTACACGTCGAAGAAGTTCGGCGCGACCGAGAAGTTCGGAAAGAAGTCCTTGGGATCCTTGTAGATGCCGCCGAACCACATCGCATAGGTCACGTCGCGCACGCCGGGCACGCTGCGGATCTGCGCTTCCAGGCGCACCGGCAGCGACTGGGTGATCGACAGGCGCGAGGCCACGACCAGGCGGTTGACCCCTTCCACCGAGCCGCCGGCGGTGAACGCCACGCGCACCGAGTCGAGCAGGCCGAACAGCAGGAACGCGACGATCACCGAGAACAGGGTCAGCACGGTCCGCGTCTTGCTGCGGAACAGTTGCGCCCAGATCAACGAGAAATACTTCATGGCATCGCCTCGCTCAGTGCGCGGCCGGCGCGTCGGCCAGCTCGCCCTTGTCCAGGTGCACGGTATGGGTGGCGTACTCGGCGGCCTTGGGGTCGTGGGTGACCATGACGATGGTCTTGCCATGGCTGCGGTTGAGTTCCTGCAGCAGGCCCAGCACGTCCTCCGCCGAGCGCCGGTCGAGATCGCCGGTGGGTTCGTCGCAGATCAGGAAGGTGGGATCAGAGACGATGGCGCGGGCGATCGCCACGCGCTGCTGCTGGCCGCCGGACAGTTCGCTGGGCTTGTGGTTGCGGCGCTCGGCCAGGCCGACCAGGGTCAGCGCGATCTCGGCATTGCGCTTGCGCTGGGCGGCGCCGAGCGAGGTCAGCAGCAGCGGCAGTTCGACGTTCTTCTGCGCGGTGAGCATCGGCATCAGGTTGTAGAACTGGAACACGAAGCCGACGTGGTGGCTGCGCCAGGTGGCGAGCTGGCCGCCGCTCATGCGGTCGATGCGCTGGCCTTCGATCTCGATCTCGCCGCCGCTGGGCGAGTCCAGCCCACCGATCAGGTTGAGCAGGGTGGTCTTGCCAGAGCCGGACGGGCCCATCAGGGCGACGAAGTCGCCGCGGGCGATATCCAGGTCGATGCCGTGCAGGACCTGGACTTTCTCGGGGCCGCGCTGGTAGGTCTTGGTGACGTTGCGCAGGGTGACGAGGGTGGACATGGTGGTGTTCCTGGCGGTGGACGAGGTGGAGGCGATGTGGTCGCCGATGGCGGCGAGGGATTACGGTTGCGGTTGCGGTAGCAAGTGCACTTGTTGCTTCTGCTCTTGCTCTTGCTGTTGCTGTTGCTGTTGCTGTTGCTGTTGTTCTTGCTTTTGACTTGCCGGGTTCCCTTCCGAAGCGGCGGCCAGCGCGGGGAAAAACCCCGAAGGGGCGGCGTACATGGATGTACGCCGTCCGCGGCAGGGGCAGGATGCCCCTTCCGCGGATCCCCGTGCTGGACGCGGACCCGGAGCGCGTTAGCGCGGAGGGCGCGTAGGCAGGGTGTGCTTTCTTTTGGTTACTTTTCTTTGCACAAGCAAAAGTAACTCGCCGCAAGGCGAAAGCTTTTGCTCTTGCATTTGCCGCGACTGCGGTTACCGCTGGATTGTAGGAGCGGCTTACGCCGCGACATGCATGACCGATTACGTTGGTCGCGGCTGAAGCCGCTCCTACAGACCTTCTCGTCTGACACGCAAAATTCAAGCAACAGCAAAGGCTTTCGCCCTAACGGGCGAGTTACTTTGATCAGCCTTCGGCTGCTGAGAAGCACTTCTTTGCTCGCGCAAAGAAAAGTAACCAAAAGAAAGCGCGCCCTGCCTTGCGCCCTCCGCGCTGCGCGCTCCGGGTCCGCGGATGCACCGGGGATTCGCGGAAGGGGCATCCTGCCCCTGCCGCGAACGGCGCACATCCCTGTGCGCCGCCCTTCGGGTGTTTCCCCGGTCCATCCGCCGCTGCGGAAGGGAACCCGGTAAGTCAAAAGCAAGAGCAACCGCAACGGCGGTGAAGCAACAGCAGAAGCAACAGCAACGGCGTCACTCGGGTACTCGTTTCCCCATGGCAATTGCGCCGAGGGGATCGGAAAAGCAGAAGCAAGCACGGCAACAGCAACTGCAAGAACTGGAGCTTGAGCGATTTGGCTGCGGCAGGCGCAGTTGGAACTGACTACATCGGACAGCTACGACGTCGAGGCGCTGGTGCAGTGCGCAGCGCGCCCTTGTGCGTTGCTACTGCGCCGCGGCCTCCGCCGTCTTCACCTGCATGCCGGCATGCAAGGCCTCCGGCGGATCCAGCACCACCGTGTCGCCGGCGGCCAGGCCGGACAGCACCTGGCGGTCGTCGCCCAGGGCGATGCCGGTCTTCAGCGCACGCTGCTCGACCGTGTTGTCCTCCTTCACCGCGAACGCCACGTCCTGGCCGGCACGCTTGACGATCGCCGCGCCCGGTACCCGCACGCCCTGCGGCGTGTGTTGCGCCTGCGGCTGCGGCGCCTCCAGGAAGCTGACCCGTACGCCCATCTCCGGCACGATCCGCGCGTCCTTCTGCTTCAGCGCCACCCGCACCTTCACCGTGGCCTTGCCGCGGTCGGCGGAGGGGATGATCGCGATCACCTCGGCCGGGATCTTCCAGTCCGGATACGCGTTGAGCACCGCTTCCACCGGCATGCCCGGCTTGACCCGGCCGATGTAGGACTCGCCCACCTCGACCTCGATTTCCAGCGAATCCATGTCGACGATGGTGCCGATGCCGGTGCGGGTGAAGCCGCCGCCGGCCGACAGCGGCGAGACGATCTCGCCCGGCTGCGCCGCCTTGGCGGTGACCACGCCGGAGAACGGCGCGCGCACGATGGTGTTGTCGACGTTGAGATCGGAGATCGACAGCTGGTTGCCGGCCACCGCCACGTTGCGCTGCGCATTCTGCAACTGCGCACGCAGGGCATCGCGCTGCGCCACCGCCTGCTCGTACTGCGACCGCGAAACCAGTTGCTGGCCGGCAAGGGTCTGCAGCCGCTGCGCGTCGGCATCGGCCTGGCGCACCTGCGCCTGCATGTTGGCCACCAGGCTGCGCGCCGCGTCCAGTTGCGAGGCCGACAGCACCCGCTGCGCGTTGGCGTCGATCGGGTCCAGCGTCGCCATCACCTGGCCTTCCTCCACGCGCATGCCTTCCTCGATGCGCACCTCGCGGACCTTGCCGGTGATCTTGGCCGACACCGTGGCCATGCGCCGCGCCACCACGTAGCCGCTGGCGTCCAGCACCGAGGCACTGCTGCTGCCGGGGGCGATCGCCACCACCGCGGCGGTGCGCACCTCCAGCGGCTTGCTGCGGCCGAACAGCAGCCAGGCGCCGGCGCCGAGGGCGAGCAGCACCACCAGCAGCACCACGGCGATCCACAGTCCGCGCCGCGACGGCGGCTCGCTCGGCGGCGCCTTGCGGTCGATACGGAGTTCCTTGAGCAGGTCGGAGGAAGTACTCATCGTGTCCTTGAACGAAACGGTCGGCGCGCTGCAGTGTGCGAGTCCCGGGCCGCCGTTGGCATGGCCGGAAGTCACTTTCTGCGATGCGCTGTAGCGGGAGAACGCCGCCCCTCGGCGTGGATCGCAGCATGCGGCAATCGTGCCGGGGCTGCCAGTGACAGATGTCATTCGATGCAGTTGACGCGCCGCACTGGGCGGCGTCCCCGCCGCGGCGCAGCCTTGGCACTCCCTGCCACCACCGGAGTGTCCCATGCCCGACCACGATGCGTTGCCGCTGGCGCAGCTCAGCGGCGTCCACAAGCGCTACGGCGCGCTGCTCGCGCTCGATGGCGTCGACCTGCAGTTGCACCGCGGTCAGCTGCTGGCCTTGCTGGGCGCCAACGGCGCCGGCAAGAGCACCGCGGTCAGCCTGCTGCTCGGGCTGCAGACACCCGATGCCGGCAGCGTGCGCCTGTGCGGGCAGGACCCGCGCTCGCTGGCGGCGCGCCGCCAGGCCGGGGCGATGCTGCAGACCGCCGGGCTGCCGGAGACGCTACGCGTGGGCGAACTGCTGCTGCAGGCGCGGGGTTACTACCCGCGCCCGCGCAGCGTCGCCGATTGCGTGGTGCTGGCCGGGTTGGAAGGACTGATGGCGCGCCGCTACGGCCAGTTGTCCGGCGGCCAGCAGCGGCGCGTGCAGTTCGCGATGGCGATCTGCGGGCGGCCGCAGGTGCTGTTCCTGGACGAGCCCAGCACCGGCCTGGACATCGAGGCGCGGCAAGGCCTGTGGCGGGCGATCCGCGAACTGGTCGCCGACGGCTGCGCGGTGCTGCTGACCACGCACTATCTGGAAGAAGCCGAGGCGCTGGCCGATCGGGTGGCGGTGCTGCAGCGCGGCACGCTGATCGCCGAGGGCAGTGTCGCCGACCTGCGGGCGCGCTTCGAGCAATGCACCATCCGCTGCCGCAGCGCGTTGCCGGCGGCGCAGGTGGCGCAGTGGCCGCAGGTGCGCCGCGCCGACACCCGCGACGGCGTGCTCGAGGTGGTCGCCGAACCGGCCGAACCGGTGGTGGCGCGGTTGCTCGCCAGCGATCCGGCGCTGACGGCGCTGGAGGTCCGCCGCGCCGGCCTAGCCGACGCCTTTCTCGCCATCACCCGTGCGGAGGCCGCATGAACCCGATCGATCTTTCCGTTGTCCCTCCGGCGGCCACTTGGTCGTTGCGCGACCAGTTCGCGCTGCTGCTGCGCGAGATCCGCTACGAAGTGCTGCGCTGGCTGCGCACGCCGTCGTTCGCCTTGCCGACGCTGCTGTTCCCGCCGCTGTTCTACCTGCTGTTCGGCGTGCTGCTCAATCATGGGCGCCACGACGCGGCGGTGTACCTGATGGCCAGCTACAGCGTGTTCGGGGTGATGGCGCCGGCGTTGTTCGGGTTCGGTGTCGGCCTGGCCCTGGACCGCGAGCGCGGCCTGCTGGCGCTGAAGCGGGCGATGCCGGTGCCGCCGATGGCGCTGCTGCTGGCACGGACCGCACTGGCGATGGCGTTCGCGCTGGCGATCGGGATATTGCTGCAGGTGCTGGCCGGGTTGCTCGGCGGGGTCATGCTGAGCCCGGGCCAACGACTCTGGCTGCTGCTGGTCGACGTGCTGGGCACGTTGCCGTTCTGCGCGCTCGGGCTGGCGCTGGGCGCCTACGCCGGCGGCAGCGGTGCGCCGGCGCTGGTCAACCTGATCTATCTGCCGATGGCGTTCCTGTCGGGGCTGTGGATCCCGCTGCAGTTGCTGCCGGCGTGGCTGACCACGCTGGCGCCGCTGTGGCCGTCCTACCACCTGGGCCAACTGGCGCTGCGCGTGGTCGGGCAGGGCGATTGCCATGGCAGTGCCGGCCACGTCGCCGCGCTGCTGGCGGTGACGGTGGTGTTCTACGCGCTGGCGCAGCGGCGCCTGGGCCGCGGCTGATGGCACGCCGCGTCCATCCCGGCGTCGCCGCGCGGTTCCGCGCGCCGGCGCCTTCGCTAAGCTATGCGCCGCGGCGGCCATGCCGCCCTGGGAGCCCGACGTGATCGCCTTGCTGCACGCCTCGCCCGACTCGCTGATCGCCCGCCGCATCGGCTGGAGCTCGGCCAAGCCCAGCACCCACTGGTTCGTGTGGCTGTCGCTGGTGTGGTCGATCTGGCTGTTCGTCACTCCGCTGTACGAGCCGTACTACTTCCGCAACTGGTTCCCGCCGACGCTGGCCAGCTACCTGGTGTTCCTGGCCTTGTACTACGTGGCCTACTACCGCCACCGGCGCTACCTGCCCTGGTGCGTGGCCGGCATGGCGGCGCTGGCGTTCGTGGTGCTGCCGTACAACCCCGGTGCGCAGTGCTACATCATCTATGCCTGCGCCTTCCTGGCGTTCTGCTTCGAGCCGAAGCGGGCGGTGGCGGCGATGCTGCTGGTGCTGGCCTCGTTCGCATTGGCCTGGACGCTGCGCGGCTGGTCGCCGCTGTACATGGTCAGCGCGATGGTGGTCGGTCTGTCGGTGGGACTGATGAACATCAGTTTCGAACGCCGTGCGCGCGGCGAGGCGCAACTGCGCCTGAGCCACGAGGAAGTGCGGCGCCTGGCGGCGGTGGCCGAGCGCGAGCGCATCGGCCGCGACCTGCACGACCTGCTCGGCCATACCCTGTCGCTGGTCGCGCTGAAGTCGGACCTGGCCACGCGCCTGCTCGCCCATGACGCGGCCGCGGCGCGGCGCGAGATGGAGGAGGTGGGGCAGGTCGCGCGCGAGGCGCTGGGCCAGGTGCGGCGCGCGGTCAGCGGCATCCGCGCCGCGCAACTGGCGGCGGAGATCGCCGCGGCCAAGCTGCTGCTGGAATCGTCGGGGGTGACCTTCCGCTACCAGGTCGAGGCCTTGCCGCCATGCCCGCAGCTGGAGACGGTGTTCGCGCTGGTGCTGCGCGAGGCCGCCACCAACATCCAGCGCCATGCCCGCGCCAATCACGCGCAGTTGCGGCTGTGGTGCGAGCGCGGCCAGGCCCTGCTGGAACTGCGCGACGACGGCCGCGGCGGCGCGCTGCAGCCGGGTACCGGGCTGAGCAGCATGCGCGAGCGGCTGGAGGCGGTGGGCGGCAGCCTGCGCATCGCCTCCGAGCGTGGCCTGGGCACCTGCCTGGTCGCCGCGGCGCCGTTGCCGCGGGCCGAGGCGGCCGTCGTGCCGGAGGCCGCAACGGCGGCGCGGATGCCCGCCCCGGCCGACCAGGACGCCGCGCTCGGCTGAGCGCCGGCCCGGCCCGGGCACTACAATGGGCCGACAAGGACCGGGGGGTGCCGTGATTCGTTTAGTGCTGGCGGAGGATCAGGCGATGGTGCGCGGTGCGCTGGGCGCACTGCTGGGCCTGGAAGCGGATCTGGACGTGGTCGCCAGCGCGGCCGACGGCGAGGCCGCCTGGCGCGCACTGCAGGCGCAGTCCCCCGACCTGCTGGTCACCGATATCGAGATGCCCGGCCTCAGCGGCCTGGAACTGGCCCAGCGCATCCAGCGCCAGCAGCTGCCGGTACGCGTCATCATCGTCACCACCTTCGCCCGCCCCGGCTTCCTGCGGCGGGCGCTGGACGCCGGGGTCGGCGGCTACCTGCTCAAGGACGCGCCGCCGCAGCGGCTGATCGAGGCGATCCGCCAGGTCCACCGCGGCGGCCGCGCGATCGATCCGGAACTTGCGCTGGAAGCCTGGTCCGAGGCCGACCCGCTCAACGACCGCGAGCGCCAGGTGCTGCGCCTGGCCGGCGAGGGCGCTTCGGCCGGCGACATTGCCACGCAGCTGGGGCTGTCGTCGGGCACGGTGCGCAACTACCTGTCCGAGGCGATCGGCAAGCTCGGGGTCGGCAACCGCATCGAGGCGGCGCGGCTGGCGCGGCAGAAGGGCTGGCTGTGATCCGGCACGTTGTTCGGCCTGGAACTTGCATGGCTCCCTGCGCTTGACTGCGCAGCGCAGTGCAGGGCGCGCGCGGCCTCCCACCCACCCATTGGCCGACGCCATGCCCTCCACCACGATCAACCGCTATGGCGTGCCGCTGGCCTTGCTGCTGCTGTTGGGCATCAGCGGCGGCGTGCTGGTGGGCAGCCAGCGCTTCCTCGCCGATACCGCGGCGGTGCAACGCAGCCACCGGGTGATCGCCGAGATCGACGGCCTGCAGCTCAACCTCGCCGACTGCGATGCCTCCCTACGCGGTTTCCTGCTGCTGGAAACCCACGAACACCTGGTCGATTTCCAGCAGTGCCAGCGTGCGCTGCCGCCGCGGCTGCAGCAGCTGGCCACGCTGTTGCAGGACAACCCGGCCCAGCAGCAGCGGCTACAGGAGGTCCGCGCCCAGATCGAGGCACGCATGCGCGACAGCGCGCGCGCCGTGGCCCGCTTCCAGGGCAAGGCGGCGGGCACGCTCAAGCCCGACCCCGAGCGCGCGCGCCGTGGCCGCGCGCTGTCGCAGGCGATCCGCCGCAACACCGACACCATGGTGCGCAGCGAGCGCGCGGCGCTGGCCGGCAGTGCCCGCTCCACCGCCGCCAACGCCGACCTGCTGCGCCGGCTGGCAGTGGTCGGCATCCCGGCGGTGTGTGTGCTGACCCTGGTGCTGTACCTGCTGCTGCGCCGCGAGATCGGCCGCCGCAGCCAGGCCGAGCAGCGCGGCCACCAGGCCAATGCGCTGCTGGTGGGCACGGTGCAGCAGATGCAGCGCACCGAACAGGATCTGCGCACGCTCAACCGCTGCAGCCGCGGACTGCAGAGCTGCGTGCAGCCGGACGAGGCGGTGGAGGTCGCGCGGCAGGCCCTGGAGCGCCTGCTCGGCGACGCCGGCTGCAGCGTGTACTGCACCGACGCGGCGGGCGAGCAGGCTGTCTGCGTGGCCCACTGGGGCGAGGATGCGCTGTGCGCGCCGACGCTGCCGCTCAACGGCTGCGAAGGCCTGCGCAGCCGCGCCACCCAGATCCAGCGGCCTGGCGCCGCGCCGGCCTGTGCCCACGCCGCCGGCGCGGTGCTGCATGGCACCTGCGTGCCGATGGTGGTGCAGGGCGAGCCGCTGGGCCTGATCCATCTGTCCAGCCGCGACCCGGCCGTGCTCGAGCGCCTGCCGCTGGTCGAGGTGGTGGCCGAACAACTGGCGATGGCGCTGCACAACCTGCAGTTGCGCCAGCGCCTGCGCATGCAGTCGATCCGCGATCCGCTGACTGGGCTGTACAACCGCCGCTACCTGGAAGAATCGCTGCTGCGCGAGCTGGCCCGCTGCGAGCGCCGCGAGCAGCCGCTGGCGCTGATGATGCTGGACCTGGACCACTTCAAGGCGCTCAACGACCGCCTCGGCCATGCCGGCGGCGATGCCTTGCTGGCGGCGTTCGGCCAATTGCTGGCCGGGTTGGTGCGGCCGGAGGACATCGCCTGCCGCTACGGTGGCGAAGAGTTCACGGTGATCCTGCCCGGCGCCGCCGCCGACGTGGCGCAGCGCCGCGCCGAGCAGATCCGCGCCGCGGTGGCGGACCTGCGGGTGCAGCACCAGGGCCAGGCGCTGCCGCCGGTGACCGTGTCGATCGGCGTGGCCGCCTACCCGGACCACGGCCGCAGCACTGAGGACCTGCTGCGCTGCGCGGACGCGGCGCTGTACCGCGGCAAGCGCAGCGGCCGCAACCGCGTCGCCGCCGCCGGCGACGCGCCGCTGCGCGCCGTCGAGGCCTAAGCGCCTCCTCCATCGCCACGCATGCCGCGCCGCGGCATGCGTGGGCGTCGGCGGTCGGCTCAGAACGACCAGCTGAAGCTCAGCGTCCCGCTGCGCGGCTCGCCCCAGGCGCCGTAGCCGTAGATCTGCGCGTAGTAGCGCTTGTCCAGCAGGTTGTTGAGGTTGAGCTGCACCGAGAACGCCGGCGACAGGCGGTAGCGCGCGAAGGCGCTGACCAGCGCGTAGCCGCTCTGCTCGAAGCGGCCGTAGGTGGCGTCGACGTAGTAGATGCGGTTCTGCCAGTTGACGCCGCCGCCGAAGGTCAGTTCGCTCAGGCTGCGCGGGGTGTAGCTGCTGTAGAGCTTGAGCGTGGTCTGCGGCAGCTGGCTGTTGATGTCGGCACCGGCGGCATCCTTGGCGACATAGCGCGAGGCGCCGAAAGTGGCGTTCCAGCCCGGCGCCAGTTCGCCGTTCAATTCGAACTCCACGCCGCGGCTGACCGTGCCCTGCGCGGCGATGTAGGCGGTCTCTGTGGTGCCCTGCACGAATCCGCTGGTGGCCTGGGCGACGTTGTCCTGCTCGATGCGGAACACCGACAGCGCGGCGTTGAGGCGGTCGTCGAACCAGGCGCCCTTGACTCCGGCCTCGTAGCTCTTGCCGATCACCGGATCCAGGTAGGCGCCGCTGGCGGTGCGCGCGGTCTGCGGCTGGAAGATGTCGGTGTAGCTGGCATAGACCGACCAGACGTCGTCGAGCGTGTACACCAGGCCGGCATAGGGCGTGGTCTTCTCCTGGTGCAGGACGTAGCCCACCCCGCCCTCGCTGCCGTCCACCTTCCAGTCGGTGTAGCGCGCGCCCACGATCAGCTTCAGCGGATCGGCCAGCGACAGCCGCGCCGCCGCATAGCCGGCCTTCTGGGTGACGGTGCCGCGGCTGAACTCGCTGATCGGCGACCAGGCCGGCTCCGGATACGCGCCGGTCCAGCCCAGGTAGCTGGGCAGCGGCCCGGGGAAGTCGAAGGCGCCGGTGTTTACGTAGCGGCGGCGGTTGTAGCTGACCCCGGCCATCAGTTCGTGCGCGCGCCCGCCCAACTGGAACGGGCCTTCGGCGTAGGCGTCCAGGCCGTCGACCTTGCGCCCGATGATGTAGTAGCCCGAGTACGGCACCACGCCGGCGCCGGTCTGCCGGTCGAAGCCGTAGATGGTGTAGTACGGGTAGAACAGCTTGTCGGTGACGTCGGTCTGGTCGTGGGTGGCGTTGAGCTTGAGCTGCCAGCCGTTGCCGAAGCCGTGTTGCAGGGTGGCGAAGGCGCGCTTGCTGGTGGTGTCCCAGAACGTCCAGTCGGCGGCCGGGTTGAACCAGCGCGGGTAGTCGGTGCGGCTGCCGTCGGCATACCACAGCGGGAAGCCGCCCCAGGTGACCCCGTCGGAGTGCTTGTTCTGGTAGTCGTAGCCCACGCTCAGCTGCGTGTCCGGGGTCAGGTCGGCATCGATCACCGCATAGCCCAGCGACTTGCGCTGGCTGTAGCGCTGCACGTACGAATCGGTGTCCAGGTAGCTGCCGATCACCCGTGCGCGCACGGTGCCGCTGGCGTTGAGCGGGGTGGTGACGTCGACCGTGGAGCGGGTGCGGCCCCAGCTGCCGGCGCTGACGGTGACGCTGCCGGTCAGTTCGGCGCTGTCGGCGTGCTTGCGGATCAGGTTGACCGAGGCCGAAGGATTGCCGGCGCCGGTGAGCAGGCCGGTGGCGCCGCGCACCACCTCCACGCGGTCGTACAGGGCCAGGTCCAGCGCCGAATCGCCGTAGCTCCAGTTCTGCACCATCGTGGTCGGGATGCCGTCGAACTGGTAGTTGTCGATATAGAAACCGCGCGCGTAGAACTCGAAGCGCTCGCTGTCCGAGCGCGTGCTGGACACGCCGGTGGTGTTCTCCAGCACGTCGATGATGTCGTCCAGGCCCTGATCCTCGATGCGCTGGTGGCTGATGATGCTCACCGATTGCGGGATCTCCCGCGGCGCCAGGGTGAAGCGGGTGCCGGCACTGGTCTTGCGCACGCTGTAGCCCTCGGCGCGCTCGCCCTTGACGCTGATCTTGTCCAGGGTGGTGACGTCGCGCTCGGCATCGTCCGCGCCGTCGTCGGCGGACGCGCTCGGGGTCGCGGCGAACGCCGGCACGGCGGCCAGCAGGCAGGCCACGGCCAGGGCCGAACGGCGCGGAAAACGGCAGGTGGGGGTAACACGTGACATCGCGGACTCCAAGGCAGCAGGCAGGGCCATCGCCGGCGCGGATGCGGCGCCGGGCGACGATCGAGGGTGAGCTGGCTTGGCGTGCGGGCCCGCCCGCCGAGGTGGCGGGCTGCGGGACAACGGCGCTGGCTGGCGCGGCCGCGGCGCCGGATTCCCAGGGGGATACCCGGTGCGCGGGAAGAACAGGGGCGGACGAGCGCGCCCGTCCGCCGACAAGTGTACTGGCCGCCCGCAGCCGCGACCATGTCGGCGCCGACACAAACGCTGGGCGCGGCTCGCGCATGGCGCCACCGCGCCAGCCGCTGTGCGCTCAGCGGGCCAGCGTGCGCGGCGCGTGGATGTCGTCGGGTGGACTACCCCTGCTCGCGCCGCGCGTCCGCCGCCGGGCCGCGCGCCATGCTCGAGAACACGCCATCGCGGCGCACCCAAGCATGGAACAGCGCCGCGCACAGGTGCGCCAGCACCGTGGCGAACAGCAGGTAGGCCAGCCAGCCGTGCGCGCTGCGCAGCCAGGCATACAGCGCCGGGCTGTGCGGGACGATCGGCGGCAACTGCACGCCCGGCCACAGCACGATCGGGTAGCCGCCGGCCGAGAGCATCGACCAGCCCAGCAGCGGCATCGCCAGCATCAGCGCGTACAGCAGCCAGTGCGAGGCGTGCGCGGCCACCTGCTGCCAGCGCGGCAGATCGGCCGGCAGCGGCGGCGGCCGGTGCCGCAGGCGGTTGCCCAGGCGCACCAGCGCCAGCAGCAGGATGGCGATGCCGAGCGGGCGGTGCAGGTCCAGCAGCCAGGGCCGCTGCGATACCGAGGCGACCATGCCCACGCCGACGAACAGCATGGTCAGGATCATCGCCGCCATCAGCCAGTGCAGTACGCGCGCGAGCAGGTTGAAGTGCGCGGCGCGGTCGTCGCGGTTCATTGCGCACCTCCGTGCGGCGTGCCGGTGGCGTCGGGCGCCTGGCCACGGGCGATCTCGCGCTCGCGGCGGTTGAAGGACTGCGAATACACCGCCGAGCGCGCGGCCAGGATCGGGTCGCCGGAGCCGGCGATGCCGCGCGGCAGGATCAGCGGATCGTAGTTGAGGTCGCGGCACGGCCCGGTGGCCTGCGGCTCGGCATGGTCCAGCACCAGGGTGCCGGCGACCACCTGTTGGCGGTCCTGCGGCCAGGGCTGCGAGGGGTCGTCGACCGGATCGCCGGGTGCGGCCACGGTCAGCACCAGGTCCCAGCGCAGCGGGCCGCGCGCCAGCCGCGCCTGCAGGTCTTCGCTGAGGAAATCGGCATCGGCCTTGGCACGTTGCTCGGCCGACAGCGGTGCGAACGGGGTCTGCGGGCGCATCGACCAGCGCACCGCGTGCGTGCTGCCGTCGGCGGCGGTGAAGCGGAACGCGTTGACGCCGTTGTACTGGGTGTTGGCCCAGCTATTCGACCATGGCGCGGTCTTGGCCCATTCCTGGAACTTCTTCGCTTCCGGGTAGCGCTGCAGGAACGCCGCCATCTTCGCCGGGTCCGGCTTGCCGGTGGCCGGGTCCGGGCGCGCGGCCACGGTCTGCGCCATGAAGCCCTCGGGGCTGGCGACCACGAAGAACGGGAAGCTGTTCATCGCCGTGCGCCACTCCTGGCCGTCGTCGCTGCGCAACTGCAGCGCCATGCTGCGCACGCGGGCGGCGCCGTCGGCGCCATGCGGGTCGCCACCGCCGATCGACAGGCGGCCCAGCACCGGCACCGAGGCCTGTGCGAACACCCGCGCCGAGGACAGCGCGCTGCCCTGGCCGTTGCCCTCGAAATAGCCGCTGACGCACACGCCCTTGCTGTGCGCGCGGCGGAAGCCCGGATGCGGCGGGCCGCCGGCTTCGATGGCGTCGGTCATGCGCTGCGCGGTCAGCCGCTGCGGGCCGCCCAGCCAGCCGGCGCTCCAGGCGAAGGCGGCGGCGAGCACCGCGGCGATCGCGGCGATGGCGGCCAGCGCCGGCCAGGGCCGCCGGCGCGGCGGCGTGGAATCGGGACGGGACATGGGGCGGCTCCTGTGGCGGCGGCGAGGGAGGGCGCGGGCGGGCGCGGCGCAGGCGCTAGCAGACACGGTCGGGCATGAACGCCGTGCAGTGGTGGCGGCCTGCACGCGACCGGCCGCGGCAGCGTGCCATGACCGGCCGGGCACGACCACGGCGGCGTCATCGGCGCTGCGCATAGAATCGCCGCATCTTGCGGGCAGGGAGTCGGCGATGGCCGGTGCGATCGGGTGGGTGCTGGTGGGGCTGGCGTTCCTCGCGCTGGGCGGGGATTCGATCGTGAAGGCCGCCTCCGGCCTGGCGCAGCGCTGCGGCGCCTCGCCGTTCGTGGCCGGGTTGCTGCTGGTGGCCTTCGGCACCTCGTTACCGGAACTGGCGGTCAATGCGAGCGCCTACGCAGCCGGCGCGCAGGACCTGGCGCTGGGCAACGCGGTCGGCAGCAATCTGGCCAATCTCGGCCTGACCCTGGGCCTGGCCGCGCTGGCGGCGCCGCTGCTGCTGCGCACGCGCCTGCTGCCGCCGCTGCTGGTGCTGCTGACCCTGGCGACGCTGGCGCTGATCGGCTTCGGTCTGGATGGCGCGATCTCGCGCGCCGAAGGCGTGGCGCTGCTGCTGGCCTTCGTCGGCGTGGTCGTCTTCCTGCTGCTGCGCGCGCGCCACGAGCCGGCCGCGCGCCAGCTCGGCGTGTCCGGCTACGCGGTGACCCGGACCGGACTGGTGCTGAACCTGCTACGCCTGCTGATCGCCCTGGTGCTGTTGAACGCCGGCGCCAATCTGGTGGTGGAGCACGCGCCGCGGCTGGGCGCGGCCTGGGGCCTGTCGCCGTTGCTGGTCGGCCTGCTGCCGGTGGCCATCGGCACCGCGCTGCCGGAAGCGGCCGCCGCGGTGGCCGCCGCGCGCCGTGGCCAGGGCGACATGGTGGTCGGCCACGTGCTGGGCTCGAGCCTGTTCAATCTGCTGGTGGTGATCGGCGGCATGGCGGCGCTGCGGCCGCTGCCGTTGCCGGCCTCGTTCGTGCGGCTGGAACTGCCGGCGGCGATCGCGCTGGCGGTGGTGCTGTACCCGATGCTGCGCGGCGACATGCGCCTGAGCCGCGGCGAGGGTGCAGTGCTGCTGGTGGCGTTCCTGGCGTGGGTGGGGCTGGAGCTGGCGTTGGTGGCGTGAGTGCCGAGAGTGGGGAATCGAGAATCGGGAATCGGAAAAGCTGCTCCTACGCAGACCCGCACGCTCAGCGCCCGTCCGGCTGCTCCGGCGGCGGCAGCCCTTCCTGCTCGGCATGGTCGCTGCCCGGCACCTGCGGGCGTTGCTCCAGCATCAGCGACAGCGCCGCCTTGGCCATCATGTGCGCGCTGATCGGCGCGGTGATGAACAGGAACGCGGTGATCAGCAGCTCGCGCGGCTGCGGGTCCTGGCCCAGGAACAGGTGGTAGCCGACCGAGGCCAGCAGCACGCAGCCCACGCCCAACGTACTGGCCTTGGTCGGCGCGTGCAGGCGCTTGAAGAAGTCCGACAGCTTCACCAGCCCCAGCGCGCCGATCAGGATGAAGAAGCAGCCGACGATCAGCAGCAGCGACAGCCCCACCTGCAACACGCCGATCATTCGACGATGTCCCGGCGCAGCACGTACTTGCTCAGCACCACGGTGCTGCCGAAGCCGAGCATGGCGATGATCAGCGCGGCCTCGAAGTACACCGGCGAATCCAGGTACATGCCGAACAGCATCAGCTCGGCGATCGCGGTCACCGACAGCGTGTCCAGCGCCAGGATGCGGTCGGGCACGGTCGGCCCGCGCAGCAGCCGCCACAGCGCCAGCAGCATCGCCAGCGCCACCACGTGCATGCACACCACGATCGTGGTCTCGATGAACATGTGGCTGTTCATGGGAAGATCTCCATCAATGGCGCCTCGTAGCGCGTCTTGATCTGCCGGATCACGGTCTCGGCATCGTCCAGGTGCAGCACGTGCACCAGCAGGTACTTGCGGTCGTCCGACAGCGCCGCCGACACCGTGCCCGGGGTCAGGGTGATCATGCTGGTCAGCGCGGCGATGCCGTGGATGTTGGCGATGTCCAGCGGCACCCAGATGAAGCCGGGGTGGATGCGCTTCTCCGGGCCGAGCACCTGCAGCGCCACCACCACGTTGGAGCGCACGATGTCCCACGCCGCCACGCACAGCATCTTCGGTACCGAGCGCAGCGAGCCGATGCGGGCGAACTCGCGGTCCAGGCGCGCGGCGAACAGCGGCACCGCCACGCCCAGCACCGCCCCCAGCAGCAGCTGGCCGAGGCTGAAGCTGTCGCTCATCAGCAGCCAGAACGCGATGATGGTCAGGCTCAGCGGCCAGGACGGGAACAGGCGGCGCGACCAGGGACGGGCGGACATGTCAGGGCTCCCGCAGGATCGGCGCGGTGGCGCGCAGCTGGGTGGTGTAGTCGGCCGGGCGCAGCAGTTGCGCGGCGGCGGCTTCGCTGTAGCGCAGCAGCGGCCCGGCGGCCACGGTCATCGCCACGCCGTAGCCGAGCAGCAGCACGGTGGCGGCGGTTTCCAGCGGCCGCGCCGGCGCCTTGCGCGGCGCCGGGCGCGGCAGCTCGACGGTGCCGTCCTCGGCTGCCTCCTGGTCGCCGGGCACGCGCCAGAACAGGCGCACGCCGCCGCGGGTCAGGCCCATGATCACCATCAGGCTGCTGAGCAGCACCGCGGCCCACACCGGCGCGTTCAGCCCGCCCGGGGTCGCGCTGAGGATCGCCACCTTGGCCAGGAAGCCGGACAGC
The DNA here is from genome assembly GCF_040529045.1 of Xanthomonas indica. Classification (NCBI taxonomy): domain Bacteria; kingdom Pseudomonadati; phylum Pseudomonadota; class Gammaproteobacteria; order Lysobacterales; family Lysobacteraceae; genus Xanthomonas; species Xanthomonas indica. The sequence goes on from NZ_CP131914.1 coordinate 1,042,518, forward strand.
GGCGGCAGCCCGGCCACCGAGATCGCCGCGATCAGGAACAGCACGCCGGGCACGGTCTTGCCCGGCAGCGGCGCGATGATCTCCTTGCGGTCGCTGGCGCCGCCGCGGCGACGCCGGATCAGGTCGGCGATCATGAACAGCGCCGCGGCGACGAAGCTGCTGTGCGCCAGGTAGTACAGCCCGGCGCCGAGCGTGCCCGGCGCGTCCAGGGCGAAGGCCACGAACAGCGTCGCCGCCGACACGATCACTAGGTAGCCGATCAGCACCCGCAGGCGCACCGCCGCCAGCACCCCCAGCGCGGCCAGCAGCAACGTCGCCAGGCCCAGCCACAGCAGCCAGTTGCGGCCGTAGCCGTCCAGCGCCTGCGCCTGGCTGCCCAGGATCAGCGTGCTCACCCGCAGCACCGCATACAGGCCGACCTTGGTCATGATCACGAACAGCGCCGCCACTGGCGCCGGCGCGCGCGCATAGGTCTCCGGCAGCCACAGGTACAGCGGCAGCAGCGCGGCCTTGGCGCAGAACACCAGCAGCAACAGGCCGAACGCGGCCTTGATCAGCGCCACGTTCTGCGGTGGCGCCTGCGCCACGCGCTGCGACAGCTCGGCCATGTTCAGCGAGCCGAGCAGCGCGTACAGCAGGCCCAGCGCGATCAGGAACACGGTGGAGGAGGTGACGTTGAACACCACGTAGTGGAAGCCCACGCGCAGGCGCAGGCTGCGCCCGCCGCTGAGCAGCAGGCCGTAGGAGGCGATCAGCATCACCTCGAAGAACACGAACAGGTTGAACACGTCGCCGGTCAGGAACGCGCCGTTGAGGCCGGCCAGCTGGAACTGGAACAGCGCATGGAAATGCGGCGCGCGGCGGTCCCAGCCGGCGCAGGCGTGCAGCAGGCAGGCGCCGGCGAGCAGGGTGGTGGTCGCCAGCATCCACGCCGACAGGCGATCGGCCATCAGCACGATGCCCAGCCGCGAGGGCCAGTCGCCGAGCAGGTAGGCGTGGACCTGGCCATCGCTCACCTGCACGCACAGCGCCAGCACCGCCGCGGCCAGCGCCGCCATCGCGGTCCAGGCGACCACGCGGCGCACTTTGCGGCCGTAGCGGCGGTGCTCCACGAACAGCGACAGCGCCGCGCCGAGCAAGGGGATCAGGATCGGCAGGATCAGCAGATGGGTCACGGCGCCTCCCCGTCGGCAGGATCGGGGTCCGGGCGCGCATCGACGTGGTCGCTGTGGTTGTCGCCGCGGCTGCGCATCGCCAGCACGATGCTGACCGCGGTCATCGCGAAGGCGATCACGATCGCGGTCAGCACCAGCGCCTGCGGCAGCGGATCGGCGTGCTCGGCCAGGGTCGGGGCGATGCCGTCGCGCAGTACCGGCGCCTTGCCCTGCACCAGCCGGCCGCCGGCGAAGATCAGCAGGTTGGTGGCATAGGACAGCACGGTCATGCCCAGGATCACGTCGAAGCTGCGCGCGCGCAGCAGCAAGTACACGCCGACCGCCGTCAGCACCCCGATCGCGCTCGCCAGTGCCAGTTCCATCAGGGCATCTCCCCGGTGATGGCCGACCGCCGCGTCGGATCGATCTGCCCGCGCTGCGAATCGCGGGTGCGCGAAGGCTTGATCGTGCCCATCATCGACAGGGTCAGCATGGTGCCGCCGAACACCACCAGGTACACGCCGGTATCGAAGATCAGCGCGCTGGCCAGCGGCACGCTGCCGATCAGCGGCACGTCCAGGTCCAGATGGCCGCTGGTCAGGAACGGCACGCCGAACAGCATCGAGACCATGCCGCCGAGCGTGGCCAGCAGCAGGCCCAGGCCGATGCAGCGGATGTAGTCGAAGCCGAAGCGCGACTCCACCGAGGCCGCGCCCTGGATCACGTACTGCATCAGCAGCGGCACCGCCAGCACCAGCCCGGCGATGAAGCCGCCGCCGGGCGCGTTGTGGCCGCGCAGGAACAGGAAGATCGACACGGTCATGGTCAGCGGGAACATCAGCTGCGCCAGGTCGGCCGGTACCGGCAGCTTGATCGGCGGCCCCGGCATGACCTTCTCCGGTGCCATCCGCGCGCGCCGCAGCAGCGCGTGCACTACCAGCGCGGCGATGCCGAACACGGTGATCTCGCCGAAGGTATCGAAGCCGCGGAAGTCCACCAGGATCACGTTGACCACGTTGCGGCCATAGGCCTCCGGCAGCGCGCGCTGCAGCAGTTCGCCGGCCATGGTCGTTGCCGGCCGGGTCATCACCGAATACGCCAGCAGCGCCATGCCGCCACCGGCGGCGATCGCCAGGGCCGCATCGCGCCAACGCCGCCAGCGCCGCGGCTCCGGTGGCGAGGCCTTGGGCAGGTAGTTCATGCCCAGCAGCATCAGCACCAGGGTGACCATCTCCACCAGCAACTGGGTCAGCGCCAGGTCCGGCGCCGACAGGAACACGAACACCAGGCTCACGCCCAGCCCGCTGCCACCCAGCACCAGCACCGCCAGCAGCCGTTGCCGATACAGGAACAGCGTGGACAGCGCGCAACTGAGGATCAGCAGCCACAGGCCCCAGCCCAGCAGCGGCATCCCCTGCGGCGCCGGCCACTGCTGCCACAGCGGCGCCGCGCGTAGCAGCGGCGCGGCGGCCACCACCACCGCGGCCAGCACCAGCCAGCGCAGGCTGCGCTGCAGGCTGCCGTTGGCGAGCACGCGGGTGAAGCGCGCGGCCAGGCCGAACAGGGTCTGCACGTGCCAGTGGAACACGCGCTTGCCCAGCGAGCGGCGCACTTCGGTATACAGCGCGGTCAGCCGGCGTAGGCCGAAATACAGCGCCACGCCGCCGACCACGCCGGCGATGCTCATCGCCAGCGGCGCGTTCCAGCCGTGCCACACCGCCAGGCTGTAGTCGGGCAGGGCATCGCCGAGGATCGCGCCGGCGGCAGCGCGCAGCACCGGCGCCACGGTCAGCGCCGGCACGATGCCGACCGCCACGCACACCAGCACCAGGATCTCCACCGGAATCTTCATCCAGCGCGGTGGCTCGTGCGGCATCGTGTCCAGGTCGCGCGGGCCGCGGCCGAAGAAGGTCTCGTAGACGAAGCGCAGGCTGTAGGCCACGCCGAACACGCCGGCCAGCAGCGCCGAAGTCGCGGTGAACACGCGCATCGCCGCCGGGCCGTCGGCGCCCAGCGCCTCGGCGAAGAACATTTCCTTGGACAGGAAGCCGTTGAGCAGCGGGATGCCGGCCATCGACAGCGAGGCGGTGATCGCCAGCGCGCTGGTGATCGGCATCCAGCGGCGCAGGTTGCCGAGCCGGCGCATGTCGCGGGTGTGGGTCTCGTGGTCGATGATGCCGGCGGCCATGAACAGCGAGGCCTTGAACACCGCGTGGTTGAGGATGTGGAACACGCCGGCCACCACCGCCATCGGTGTGGACAGCCCGAACAGCATGGTGATCAGGCCCAGGTGCGAGATCGTCGAATACGCCAGCAGGCCCTTGAGATCGTGCTGGAAGATCGCGAACCAGGCGCCGGTGAGCAGGGTGATCGCGCCGATGCCGCTGACCGTGTAGAAGAACAGGTCGCTGCCGGCCAGCGCCGGATGCAGCCGCGCCAGCAGGAACACGCCGGCCTTCACCATCGTCGCCGAGTGCAGGTACGCCGACACCGGAGTGGGCGCGGCCATCGCGTGCGGCAACCAGAAGTGGAACGGGAACTGCGCGCTCTTGGTGAAGATGCCGAGCAGGATCAGCCCCAGCGCCCACGGATACAGCGCACTGGCGCGGATCACGTCGCCGGCGGCGAGCACCGCGTCGAGCTGGTAGCTGCCGACGATGCGCCCGAGCAGCAGCACGCCGCCCAGCAACGCCAGGCCGCCGCCGCCGGTGATCACCAGCGCCATGCGCGCGCCGTCGCGCGCGTCCTGGCGGTGCGACCAGAAGCCGATCAGCAGGAACGAACTGATGCTGGTGAGTTCCCAGAACACCATCAGCAGCAACAGATTGCCGGCGATCACCATGCCCAGCATCGCGCCCATGAACAGCAGCAGGCAGCCATAGAAGCGCGCCGCGTTCTCGCGCGCGCTCAGGTAGTAGTGCGCGTACATCACCACCAGCGCACCGATCGCCAGGACCAGGCCGGCGAACATCCAGGCCAGCCCGTCCAGGCGCAGCGAGAACTGCAGGCCGATCTGCGGCAACCAGGCGTGGTCGGCGCGAACGATGCCGCCTTCGAGCACCGTGGGCGTCAGCGCGCCGAGCACCGCCAGTCCCGCCAACGGCGCCAGCGCCGCGGCCCAGGCCAGGGTGGCGCGCGAGCGGTGGCGCAGGGCAACCACGGCCACTGCCATCAGAAATGGCAAGGCCAGCAGGATGTCGAGGGCTGGGATCATGCAGGGAATACGAGATTCGCGAGCAGGAGCCCGAGTGTAACAGGCGCATCACGGCGGTGGCCGGCGCGGGAACGGAAGGCGTGCACGGGCATGCCGACAGCGTAGCTGCGGGCAAGTGACGCGCTTGCGAGCGCGCGTGCGTGGGTAATGTCGCAGGTCGGCGCTGCACGCGTGCGCCTGCCATGTTGCGCGTGCGTTCCAGGTTGGGGTGCGTTCTGCAGCACAGCGGCGTCGCCTTCGATGCGCGCGGCGCTGCGCGCGGCGCGGGCCAGGTCGGCGGTGAGCATCGCGATCGTCGGCGGCTGCGCATGCCTGCGCCGCGCCTTGCCGTCGCCACCGGCCGTAGCGTGCCGATCGGTGCGCGGTCCGGACGCAAATGGCGGGACACGCACTATCCTGTGTCGATGACCGATTCGCCTGCCGCCGCATCCGCTTCCTCTTCGTTCCTTGCGTCGCCGCGCATTGCGCTGGTGTTCGGCGGCAGCGGCCAGATCGGCGAGCGTCTGCTGCATCGCCTGCTGGCCGCCGGCTGGGAGGTGCATGCCTATTCCCGCCAGGCGCGCGCGGCGCAGCCGGGCCTGCACTGGCATGCCGGCGAACTCAGCGCGCTGCAGGCGCCGCCGGTGGCCGCCGAGGTGGTGTTCAGTTGCGGGCCGCTGGACGCCTTCGCCGACTGGTACCGGCGCGCGCCGGTCGCGGCCGCGCGCGTGGTCGCCTTCGGCTCCACCAGCCTGGAGGTCAAGCGCGACTCGCTGGATGCGGCCGAGCGCGACGTCGCCCGGCGCCTGCGCGAGGCCGAAGCCATCGTGTTCGCGGTCGCCGCCGAGCGCGGTGCGGCGGCGACCGTGCTGCGGCCGACCCTGGTCTATGGCGCCGGCCGCGACCGCACCCTCAGCGCGATCGCGGCGCTGGCGCGGCGCACGGGTTGGTTCGTGCTGCCACGCAGCGCGAGCGGCCTGCGCCAGCCGGTGCACGTGCAGGACCTGGCCGACGCGGCGCTGGCGGTGCTGGCGCATCCGGCCACGCACGGGCGCAGCTATGCCCTTGGTGGCGGCGAGACGCTCAGCTATCGCGAGATGGTGCGGCGGGTCCTGGCCGTCCTAAGGCCACCGGCGCGGCTGCTGTCGCTGCCGCACGCGCTGTTCGCACTGGCGCTGACGCTGGCCCACGCCTGCGGCCGCCTGCAGGGCATGAACCGCGCCGCGCTGCAGCGCATGCGCGAGGACCTGGCGTTCGATCTGCAACCGGCGCGGCAGGATTTCGGCTACGCGCCGCGCGCCTTCGCGCCGGATGCGGCGATGCTGGGTCTGGAGACCGGGGACACGGCGAAGCAGGGTTGATTCGATGTCGCACCGCGGCAGTCGCCAGCTCGATGCGGATGAGGGCTGCAATCGAGTGGACGAGGGAAACCCGGCGTCCCCGCTCATTTGGCGATGCCCGGCAGCGTTCTCGGCCGCGTTCAGTAGCGCCAGTGCATGCGCCGGTACAGCTTGGCCAGCACCCAGGCCGGGCCGATCAGCAGGTAGGTCAGGTCGGTAAGGAAGCTGGGACGATGGCCTTCCAGCGCATGGCCGATGAACTGCGCGATCCAGGCCACCACGAACACGCCGATCGCCAGCCACAACAGCCCCTGCAGCCCCAGGTGCGCTTCCAGCAGCCGACACAGGCAGCCGCAGAAGAAGAACGCCGCCAGCATGCCGTAGCCCAACGGGCGCGACAGGCGGTTGTAGTACATCCACGCCGCGAACATGCCCAGCGCCGCCCACAGCCCGCTCTGGAACCAGGTGCCGCCCACCGGGATGCACCACAGCAGCGCCACCACCGACCACAGGATCGCCGGCACCGCGACCACGTGGATGCGCTGGTTGGCGACATTGCGGTGATCGTCGGAATAACTGGCGAAATAACGGTCGATCGGGCGCGCGTAGGCGGTGGTATCCATCTTCCCTCCCAGGAACCGGCCCAGCATAGCGCCATCGCTGGCGCGATGCGGAGACACCGGGCCGCGGGAGGCGAGGACCGCGGCGAGGGGATCGTCCGCGGTGATCCGGCGGAGCGGACAGCCTTTGCCCGCTGCACGGACGCCCTTCCCGTTTACCGGTTGGACCCGACTCCGCAACGTTCCCCGCCCGCGCAGCCCGCATGCAGGCTGCCCGGCCAGCGGAGCGACCTTTCGAGGGGCTCTAGAATCTCTGGGACGTGTCCCGTAGGAGCGGCTTCAGCCGCGACGGGTTTGAGCGGGAACGTGCCCGTCGCGGCTGAAGCCGCGCCTACAGGGGGACCTTGCAGGCGGCTCGATCGTGCCCGATGCAGGTATGAGGCGTGCTTTTCCGTTTCGACGAACGAGGTCCGAGATGCGTCGGACGCCGCCTGGCCGGTCATCGCAGGCAAGCGGTGGCGTCGCCGATCAGGGGCGATCGCGCTGTCGGCACGATCGCCCCACACCGTTTGGCGGCTCAGGCGCGCGCCATGCTCCTGTTGGCTTCCTGCTGCTGCTCGCGCTGCACCGACTCCTGCTGCTGCGCGGACTGGCGGGCCAACTGCGCGCTGGTCTGCTCCAGCGGCGGTGCCGGCTGCTGCAGGTCCACCGCCGCACGGAAGCCCGGCGTGGTCCCGGCGACGAAGGCCTTGTCGTTCGCCACGCTGACCTCCTTCAGCTTGTCGGGGCTGAAGCCGAGGCAGCGCATTGCCGCGGGGGCCACATCGTCCAACGCCGGGGTTGCAGTCGCCCGCTCAACCACTATCGAGCACCCCCGCGCGTGGCGACGGATCACAGTCCGTTCGCGAAGAAATCCAGCTTCTGCGGTTCGATCCATCCCTGCGCACAGTCGCCTTCAGGACGCGCATTGGCTGGGATGGTGCACGGTCGACCCCGCTTGCGCTGCGTCACGAAGTCGACCGGACGCTCGCCATACTGTTTGCAGATTGCCTTGCCCTGGCATGCGCTGACGCTCGCAGGCGGGAGGGCGACCACGTAGTAGTAGGTGGCCTGTTGACCCGCATGCGCGGTCGCGAGGATGCAGACGAATTGCCCATCGGACAGCTTGGCGGCGACCTGTGCCTTGCTGCCGGTTACCGGCAAGGCGTCCAGAAGTGTGGTGTCGTGGTCGGCTACGCCTGCGAAGTTTCCGTCTGTGCCACAGCGTGGGGATATGTCGACATCGTAGAAATCGCCGGCGTCCATGTTGCCCGAAACGCAGCCGCTTCCCTTGGCCGCATTTTCACAACGCAGGTGCAAGGACTCGGCGAGCGCTGCAATGCCGTCATCCTGGCGCGCTGTCTGCGATCGGGTGGATGCGTCAGCGACGGGGTTTGCGGTCGGTGCGGCGTCGGCCTGCCGAGGGTTGCAGGCGGCCAGTGCCATGGAAAGTGCGAACGCGGCAAAAAGTCGAGGCGAGCTGGCCAACGCATCCTTCTGGGGGCAGGCAATCATCCGTGCGGGTGCCCGAGCCTGGTCGGGCACAGCCATCGGATCATGAGCAGCCCGATCGCGTCCAGGAACCGCATGGTGACGCCTCGTGCAATCAGCCCAATGCGCCGGCCACCCGGCGCATGGCCCCCCACTCAGTCGATCGAAATCCCCGCCAGCCGCTGCAGCGCCTCGGCATACTTGGCGCGGGTGCGGTCGATCACGTCCTGCGGCAGGCGCGGGCCGGGCGCGGTCTTGCCCCAGTCCAGCGTCTCCAGGTAGTCGCGCACGAATTGCTTGTCGTAGCTCGGCGGGCTGGTTCCGACCTCGTATTGGTCGGCCGGCCAGTAGCGCGAGGAGTCCGGGGTCAGCATCTCGTCCATGATGTACAGGCGGCCGTCGGCGTCGGTGCCGAACTCGAACTTGGTGTCGGCCAGCAGGATGCCGCGCTCGGCGGCGAAGTCGGCGGCGAAGCGGTAGATGCGCAGGGTCGCGTCGCGCACGCGCTCGGCCAGTTCGGCGCCCACGGTCTTGACCATGGCGTCGAAGTCGATGTTCTCGTCGTGGTCGCCGACGGCGGCCTTGGTCGACGGGGTGAAGATCGGTTCGGCCAGCTTCTCGGCCTGGCGCAGGCCATCGGGCAGTTCGATGCCGCTGACCTTGCCGGTGCGCTGGTAGTCCTTCCAGCCGCTGCCGATCAGGTAGCCGCGGGCGATGGCTTCCACCGGCACCGGCTTGAGCTTGCGGGTCACCACTGCGCGCTTGGCATACAGCGCGGTGTCCACGCCCTCGGGCAGCACTGCGGCCACGTCGATGCCGGTGAGGTGGTTGGGCATGAGGTGTTCGGTCTTCTTGAACCAGAAGTTGGAGACCTGGCACAGCATCTCGCCCTTGCCGGGGATCGGGTCCGGCAGCACCACGTCGAAGGCGGAGAGGCGGTCGGTGGCCACCATCAGCAGGTAGTCGCCGGGCGGCGCGTCGGCCGGGAGGCGCTCGCGGGGGAGATCGAACACGTCGCGGACTTTGCCGCGGTGGCGCAAGGGCAGGCCGGGCAGATCGGATTGCAACAGCGTGGTGGACACAGGCACTCCTACGGACTTCGCAATGGCGACCGTCCCGGGACCCGGCGGGCCCGCGGCGGACGGCGGGCCGCGTAGTGTACGGCCGGAATGCCCCGCTGTGCCGTAAAATGGACGGCCCTGACGCCGCGCCCGCCCTTGCCCCATGCCCTGGTACGGAAAACTGCTCGGCGCCATCGCCGGGGCCCTGCTGCTGCGGCCCACGCCGGTGCTGGGCGCGCTGATCGGGCTGCTGATCGGGCATGCCTTCGACGCTGACTGGTTCAAGCTGTCCCAGCGCGAGGATCCGTACCGGGAGCTGGGCCTGACCCGCGACGCCACCGACGCCGAGATCGAACTGGCCTACCGCCGGCTGATGTCCCAGTACCACCCCGACAAGGTCGCCAGCGCCAGCCCCGAGTTGCGTGCCCGCGCCGAGAAGAAGGCCAGCCAGCTCAACACCGCCTACGACCGTATCCGCACCCTGCGCAAGCGCTGAGACCCCGCCATGTCCGACTGCATCATCTCCCCGTCCATCCTGTCCGCCGATTTCGCCCGCCTCGGCGAGGAAGTGGATACCGTGCTGCGCGCCGGCGCCGACTGGATCCATTTCGACGTGATGGACAACCATTACGTGCCGAACCTGACCATCGGCCCGATGGTCTGCCATGCGTTGCGCAAGCACGGCGTCACCGCGCCGATCGACGTGCACCTGATGGTGGAACCGGTGGACCGGCTGATCCCGGATTTCGCCGAGGCCGGCGCCAGCATCATCAGCTTCCACCCCGAGGCCAGCCGCCACGTGCACCGCAGCATCCAGCTGATCAAGTCGCACGGCTGCAAGGCCGGACTGGTACTCAACCCGGCCACCCCGGTGGACATCCTCGACTGGGTGCTGGACGACCTGGATCTGGTGCTGGTGATGTCGGTCAACCCGGGCTTCGGCGGCCAGGCCTTCATTCCCTCGGCGCTGGACAAGCTGCGCGCGATCCGCGCCCGCATCGACGCCAGCGGCAAGCCGATCCGGCTGGAGATCGATGGCGGCGTCAAGCCGGACAACATCGCCGCGATCGCCGCCGCCGGCGCCGACACCTTCGTCGCCGGCTCGGCCATCTTCAACGCACCGGACTACGCCGAGGTGATCAAGCAGATGCGCGCCGCGGTGGCGGGGCGCTGAGATGGCGGTGCTGCACATCCGCCCGGCGGTGGCCGACGATGCGGCGCTGATCCTGCGCCTGATCCGCGACCTGGCGCGCTACGAGCGCGCCGAGGACGCGGTGCAGACCGACGAGGCCGGCCTGCGCGCCAGCCTGTTCGGCGCCGACGCCCGCGCGCAGGCACTGATCTGCGAGGCCGACGGCCAGCCGATCGGCTACGCCGTGTATTTCTACAACTACTCCACCTGGCTGGGCCGCAACGGCCTGTACCTGGAAGACCTGTACGTGGACCCGGCGCACCGCGGCGTCGGCGCCGGCAAGGCGCTGCTGCAGCATCTGGCGCGGCAGGCGGTGGCCGAGGGCTGCGGCCGCTTCGAATGGTCGGTGCTGGACTGGAACCAGCCGGCGATCGATTTCTACGAAGCGGTCGGCGCCCGCGCGCAGGACGAGTGGACCGTCTACCGGCTGCAGGGCGAGGCGCTGGCCAGGTTCGCCGCCGGCTGAGCGGCGCCGGGCGGCCAAAAGAAAAGAACCGCACCGTCGCCGGTGCGGCCCCTGGGAGATAAATCGGAGGCTGATCCTGCCTCCATCCGTCTTCCTTGCTATGGCCTTCCATGTTCCGGACGCACGGTGACGTGCGTATGACAACGGCCGCGCCGGGATTCACGCATCGCCCATGCCGCGCCCGTTAGCGTGGGCGCCTCACCCCGGGATGGTTGGCATGGCTGCAGCGCACTGGCGTTTGATCCTCAACGGCAAGTCGGCCGGCGACGAGACGCTGCGCGAGGCGGTCATGGACATGCGTGCACGCGGCGTGCCGCTGCAGGTGCGGGTCACCTGGGAGCAGGGCGATGCCGAGCGCTACGTGGCCGAGGCGGTGGCCGATGGCGCCGCCTGCATCGTCGCCGCCGGTGGCGACGGCACCCTGAGCGAGGTTGCCAGCGCGCTGGCGCATCGCCAGGAGGCGGCCGCGGCATTGCCGGTGCTGGGCCTGGTGGCCCTGGGCACGGCCAACGATTTCGCCACGGCCACCGGCATCCCGTTGCCGCCGCTGGAGGCGCTGGAACTGATCGCCCGCACCACGGCGCAGCCGATCGACCTGCTGCGCATCGAGGCCGAGCACGGCCCGCACTGGTGCGCCAATGTCGCCAGTGGCGGCTTCGGTACCCAGGTCACGGTGGAGACCGACGAAGGCCTGAAGAAGATGCTGGGCGGGCTGGCCTACCTGGTCACCGGCATGAGCCGGCTGGGCCGGATCGATCCGATCCGGGCCCGTTTCGAGGGGCCGGAGTTTTCCTGGGAAGGCGATTTCATCGCGCTCGGCCTGGGCAACGGCCGCCAGGCCGGTGGCGGCCAGGTGCTGTGCCCGGACGCGCTGCTCGACGATGGCCTGCTCGACCTGACCCTGGTGCCGGAACTGACCGGCGAAGTCGCCGCGACCCTGGGCACCCTGGTCACGTCCGGCAAACAGGCCGCGCTGGAGCGAGTGGCGGTGCGCGCGCGCCTGCCGTGGCTGCGGATCGAAGCGGCGCAGCCGCTGACCCTGAACCTGGATGGCGAACCGGAAACCTCGCGCCATTTCCGCATCGACTGCGTGCCCGGCCGCCTGCGCATGCACCTGCCGCCGGCCTCGCCGCTGCTGCAGGCACGCGGGCGCTAGCGAACCCCGCAGCGCACGCCTTCCATCTGCGATCGTGTCGCTCGCGTGTTGCTCTCGTAGGAGCGGCTTCAGCCGCGACCGGCATCCCCGGTAACGCCCGTCGCGGCTGAGGCCGCTCCTACGGAGATGTACCCAGGCAATGGATCCCTGTGGGAGGGACTTCAGTCCCGACGCGACATCCTCACCGACCACCTCCGCGCCGCGATCGATTGGTGGCGTCTGCAACCGTTGCCAGTCGCCGCAGTTGCGGTAAAGTAGCCGCCGTGTCCAGCCTGACGACCCCGCGTTCCTTCACTTCCGCTCGCCGTGCGTGGCGATGGTGGCCTGCAGCCGTCGTCCGCCCTGTCACCGAGTCCCGGAAGGAAAGCCGTCTTGATTACCCGCGAGCAGTTCCAGCGCTACGCCGCTGAAGGTCACACCCGCATCCCCGTCGTCCGCGAAGTGCTGTCCGACCTGGACACGCCGCTGTCGGTCTATCTCAAGCTCGCCGACGCCCCGCACACCTATCTGTTCGAATCGGTCGAAGGCGGCGAACGCTTCGGTCGCTACTCGATCATCGGCCTGCCGGTGCGCCGCGTGTACACCTTCCGCGGCCATACCCTGGACGTGCGCGACCATGGCGAGCTGATCGAGCGCCGCGAGGTCGCCGATCCCTTTGCCGAAGTGGAGGCGCTGCGCGCGCAGCATGTCGTGCCCAAGCTCGCAGGCGTGCCCGGCTTCACCGGCGGCCTGGTCGGCTGGTTCGGCTTCGAATGCATCGGCTATATCGAGCCGCGGTTGGCCGGTGGTGTCGCACGCGACGAGCTGGACACCCCTGACATCCTGCTGATGCTGTCCGAGGAAGTGGCGGTCTTCGACAACCTCAAGGGCCGCCTGTACCTGATCGTGCATGCCGACCCGGCCGAGGCCGACGCCTGGGAGCGCGCGCAGGCGCGCCTCGATGCGCTCACCACCACGCTGCGCCAGCCCGGCGCCGGCTACCCCGCGCCGCTGGCGCGCGACGTGCTGGACGAGAGCGACTTCGTCTCCGGCTTCACCCGCGAGGGCTTCATCGCCGCGGTGGAAAAATCCAAGGACTACATCCGCGCCGGCGACATCTTCCAGGTGGTGCTGAGCCAGCGCCTGAGCGTGCCGTTCACTGCGCGCCCGGTGGACGTGTACCGCGCGCTGCGTGCGCTGAATCCGTCGCCGTACATGTATTTCCTCGACGTCGGCGACACCCAGGTGGTCGGCTCCTCGCCGGAGATCCTGGTGCGGCTGGAGAACGGCCAGGTCACCGTGCGCCCGATCGCCGGCACCCGGCCGCGCGGCAAGACCCCGGAAGAGGACCAGGCGCTGGAGGCGGAGCTGCTCGCCGATCCGAAGGAGCGCGCCGAACACCTGATGCTGATCGACCTGGGCCGCAACGATGCCGGCCGGGTCTCGCAGGCCGGCAGCGTCGCCGTCGGCGAGCGCTTCGTGATCGAGCGCTACAGCCACGTCATGCACATCGTCAGCGAGGTCACCGGGACCCTGCTGCCCGGGCTCAGCTACGCCGACGTGCTGCGCGCCACCTTCCCCGCCGGCACCGTCAGCGGCGCGCCGAAGATCCGCGCGCTGGAAGTCATCCGCGAGCTGGAGCCGATCAAGCGCAACGTCTACGCCGGCAGCATCGGCTACCTCGGCTGGCACGGCGACGCCGATACCGCCATCGCCATCCGCACCGCGGTGATCAAGCACGGCCGCCTGCATGTGCAGGCCGGCGCCGGCATCGTCTACGACTCCGACCCGCAGACCGAATGGGACGAGACGATGAACAAGGGCCGCGCGCTGTTCCGCGCGGTCGCCGAAGCGGCGAAGGGGCTGTGAGCGCCGCCGCGCCGCGGATCGGCTTCCGCAACGACTACAGCGAAGGCGCGCATCCGCGCCTGCTCGCCGCCCTGGCTGCGGCCAGCGCCGAGCAGAATGCCGGCTATGGGTTGGACCGGCACAGCGCGCGCGCCGCCGAGCTGATCCGTGCCGAGATCGGCTGCGCCGACGCCGACGTGCACCTGCTGGTCGGCGGCACCCAGACCAACCTCACCGCGATCGCCGCGTTCCTGCGTCCGCACCAGGCGGTGATCGCTGCGGCCTGCGGCCATATCGCCACCCACGAGACCGGCGCGATCGAGGCCACCGGGCACAAGGTGCTCACCGTGGACGCGGCCGACGGCCGGCTCACGCCGGAGCGGATCGCGCCGCTGCTGGCCGAGCACGGCAACGAGCACCTGGTGCAGCCGCGGCTGGTCTACGTGTCCAACACCACCGAGGTCGGCACGCTGTACCGCAAGCACGAACTGCAGGCGCTGCGCGCGTTCTGCGACGCGCACGGCCTGCTGTTGTTCCTGGACGGCGCGCGCATCGGCAGCGCGCTCACCGCCGAGGGCAACGACCTGCGCATGGCCGACGTCGCCGCGCTGACCGATGCGTTCTACATCGGCGGCACCAAGAACGGTGCCTTGCTCGGTGAGGCGCTGGTGATCCTCGACCCGGCCTTGAAAGCGGATTTCCGCTACCTGCTCAAGCAGCGCGGCGCGCTGCTGGCCAAGGGCATGGTGCTGGGCACCCAGTTCGCCGCGCTGTTCGAGGACGGCCTGTTCTACGAACTGGCCACGCACGCCAACCGCATGGCCGCACGGCTGCGCGACGGGCTCGCCGCGGCCGGCGCGCAGTTCGCCTCGGACTCGCCGACCAATCAGCTGTTCGTGATCCTGCCGGCCGCCGCGGTCGACCTGCTGGCGCAGCGCTACGACTTCGAGCGCTGGCAACGGCTGGGCGACGGTCGCTGGGTGATCCGCTTCGTGACCTCGTGGGCCACGCAGGACGCGGCGGTCGATACGTTGATCGCGGATTTCGCTGCGCTGACCCGGTCCGGCACGCAGCGTGCGGCCGGCTGACATTCCGCCAGGGAGAGGAAGATGAACATTCGCACGTTTGGTGCCTGGGCCCTTGCCGCGGTGCTGGCCTTGCCGGCCGTCGCCAGCGCGCAGGTCAACAGCCTGCCGTCGCAGCCGCACTTGTTGGTGAAGGGTGAGGCCGAGCGCGAGGTGATTCCTGATCGGTTCAACATCAAATTGACGTTGGAAGCCGTCGATGTCGCGCCAGAAGCGGCGCGTGCGCGGGTACAGGAGGATGCGACCAGTGTCCTAGCCGCCTTCAAGCAACACCATGCCCTGAGCAACAGCGTACAGGCGTCCACCTTGTCGATCGCGCCGGAACGGCGCTACGAGAACGACCGCCAGGTGTTCAAGGGAACCAAGGTGCAACGCACCTTGTCCGCCGACTTTTCCACACTCGACGATGTGCGCCAGTTCCTGGCCGGGTTGAAGACCAGCCAGTCTCTGCAGGTCTCTGCGATCACTCCCGCCTACAGCAAGGAAGCGGAGGTGCGCGCCGAACTCAAGCGCCAGGCAGTTGAGCAGACGCGCGTCTCGGCGCAAGAACTGGCACGCGCTTACGGGGTAGCGCTGGGTGGGCTGTACACGATTTCCACGGTCGCCCCCAACTTCGCCTATGGAATTCAGGCAGGCACCTGGCAAGGAGGCCGAAGCCAGGTTGGTGACGGCTACGGATACAGCTTGGACGCCATCCAGGTGACGGGCAACCGCGCGGCCGCGGCGCCGTTGGCCGAATCCCTCGAAGCCGGCACCCTCACCCTTTCCGAAAACGTCTATGCGGTCTTCCTGATCGCGCAATGAGTCCTTCGCCATGCTGCTGATGCTGGATAACTACGACAGCTTTACCTACAACCTCGTGCAGTACCTGCAGGCGCTCGGTGCCGAGGTCAAGGTGGTGCGCAACGACGCGCTCAGCGTGGACGAGATCGAGCGCCTGGCGCCCGAGCGCATCGTCATCTCGCCGGGGCCGTGCACGCCGAACGAGGCGGGGGTGTCGCTGCAGCTGATCGAGCGGCTGGGGCAGCGCACGCCGATCCTGGGTGTGTGCCTGGGCCACCAGAGCATCGGCCAGGTCTACGGCGGGCAGGTGGTGCGTGCCGGCACCATCATGCACGGCAAGACCTCGCGCATCCGCCACGAAGGCCGCGGCGTGTTCGCCGGCCTGCCGGACCGCTACGAGGCCACCCGCTACCACTCGCTGGTAGTGGAGAAGACCACGCTGCCCGACTGCCTGGAAGTGACGGCCTGGACCGAACACGACGACGGCACGGTGGAGGAGATCATGGGCCTGCGCCATCGCCAGTTCCCGGTCGAGGGCGTGCAGTTCCATCCCGAGTCCATCCTCACCGAGCACGGCCACGCCTTGCTGAAGAACTTCCTGGAGCGCTGAGCGCGCCGCGACGGCGCCACCCGCCTTCCGTCACTGCCGGAGCCTGCCGATGCACGATCGCACCGACGCCTTCCACTTCTACGAACCGGCCCACGGCCACGGCTTGCCGCACGACCCGTTCAACGCCATCGTCGGGCCGCGGCCGATCGGCTGGATCGGCTCGCGCAGCGCCGACGGCGTCGCCAACCTGGCGCCCTACAGCTTCTTCAACGCCTTCAACTACGTCCCACCGATCGTCGGCTTCGCCAGCATCGGCTGGAAGGACAGCGTGCGCAACATCGAGGCCACGGGCGAGTTCACCTGGAACCTGGCCACGCGGCCGCTGGCCGAGGCGATGAACGCCAGTTCCGCCGCGGTGGCGCCGGAGGTCGACGAGTTCGCCCTGGCTGGCCTGACCGCCGCGCCGTCGCGCCTGATCGGCGCGCCGCGGGTGGCGGCCAGCCCGGTGAGCTTCGAGTGCCGGCTCAGCCAGCTGCTGCCGCTGCAGAGCGCGCGCGGCGAGCCGATCCAGACCTGGCTGGTGCTCGGCGAGGTGGTCGGCGTGCACATCGCCGAGCACGCCCTGCAGGACGGCATCTACGACCCGGCCGCGGTCGCCACCCTGCTGCGCGCCGGCGGCCCGGCCGACTACTTCGAGGTGCTGGCGCAAGGGCGCCTGCGCATGCCGCGGCCGACGCAGGCGCGCTGACCCGCGCTGCCTCCTTCCTTACACGCCTAACCGACCGTCTTCGCCATGACCATCACCCCCCAGCAAGCCCTGCAGCGCACCATCGAGCACCGCGAGATCTTCCACGACGAGATGGTCGGGCTGATGCGGCAGATCATGCGCGGGGAGGTGTCGCCGATGATGACCGCGGCCATCCTCACCGGCTTGCGGGTCAAGAAGGAGACGGTCGGCGAGATCGCCGGCGCGGCGGTGGTGATGCGCGAGTTCTCGCGCACCGTGCCGGTCGCCGACCGTACCCACATGGTCGACATCG
Source organism: Xanthomonas indica (assembly GCF_040529045.1). NCBI lineage: Bacteria > Pseudomonadati > Pseudomonadota > Gammaproteobacteria > Lysobacterales > Lysobacteraceae > Xanthomonas > Xanthomonas indica. Next base: position 1,059,455 of record NZ_CP131914.1, read on the forward strand.
TCGGCACCGGCGGCGACGGCTCGCATACCTTCAACATCTCCACCTGCGCGATGTTCGTGGCCGCGGCCGCCGGCGCCAAGGTGGCCAAGCACGGCAACCGCAGCGTCTCCTCCAAGTCCGGCAGCGCCGACGCGCTGGAGGCGCTGGGCGCGGCGATCGAGCTGCAGCCCGAACAGGTGGCGCAGGCGCTGGCGGCCACCGGCATCGGCTTCATGTTCGCGCCCGTGCACCATCCGGCGATGAAGGTGGTGGCGCCGGTGCGGCGCGAGATGGGCGTGCGCACCATCTTCAACATCCTCGGCCCGCTGACCAACCCGGCCGGCGCGCCGAACATCCTGATGGGCGTGTTCCACCCCGACCTGGTCGGCATCCAGGCGCGCGTGCTGCAGGAACTGGGCGCCGAGCGCGCGCTGGTGGTGTGGGGCCGCGACGACATGGACGAGCTCTCGCTCGGCGCCGGCACCCTGGTCGGCGAGCTGCGCGACGGCCAGGTCCGCGAGTACGAGGTGCATCCGGAGGATTTCGGCATCGCCATGTCGGCCAGCCGCAACCTCAAGGTCGCCGACGCCGCCGAATCGATGGCGATGCTGCGCGCCGTGCTCGACAACGTGCCGGGCCCGGCCCTGGACATCGTCGCCTTCAATGCCGGCGCGGCGCTGTACGTGGCCGGCCTGGCCGACGACATCGGCGCCGGCATCGCCCTGGCGCGCGCAGCCATCGCCGATGGGCGTGCGCGGGCCAAGCTGGAGGCGTACGTGGCCTGCACGCGCGGCCTCGCCGGGCTGGACTGAGCGCCTGCGCCAGCGCCCGATCCCGGTTCTCACCCCCGACACCCCGCATCGCCGATAATCCGGCCATCCCCCAGGATCCCCACCGCATGAGCAGCGACATTCTCCGCACCATCCTCGCGCGCAAGGCCGACGAGATCGCCGCGCGCCGCGCGCGCGTGCCGCTGGCCGAGCTGGTCGCCCGCGCCGAGGCCATGCCGCCCACCCGCGGGTTCGCCCGCGCGCTGCAGGCCGCCATCGCCAACGGCGACCCGGCGGTGATCGCCGAGGTCAAGAAGGCCAGCCCATCCAAGGGCGTGATCCGGCCGGACTTCCATCCGGCCGACATCGCGGTCAGCTACGAATTCGGCGGCGCCGCCTGCCTGTCGGTGCTGACCGACGAGGACTTCTTCCAGGGCCACGACCGCTATCTGCAGCAGGCGCGCGACGCCTGCACGCTGCCGGTGCTGCGCAAGGACTTCACCATCGATCCGTACCAGGTGTACGAGGCGCGCACGCTCGGCGCCGACTGCATCCTGCTGATCGTGGCGGCGCTGGACGACCTGCAACTGGCCGAGCTGTCGTCGCTGGCGCTGCAACTGGGCATGGACGTGCTGGTGGAAGTGCACGACATCGACGAACTGGAGCGCGCGCTGCAGGTGCCGGCGCCGCTGATCGGCATCAACAACCGCAACCTGCGCACCTTCGAGGTGTCGCTGCAGACCACCTTGTCGATGCAGGACGCAGTGCCGCGCGACCGCCTGCTGGTCACCGAAAGCGGCATCCTCGGCCCGGACGACGTGGCGCTGATGCGCGGCGCCGGCGTGCACGCGTTCCTGGTCGGCGAGGCATTCATGCGCGCCGAGGAGCCGGGCGAGGCGCTGCGGCAGCTGTTCTTCGCGGCATGAGCGGGCAGGCGCCGAGTCCGTACCCGTTGCCGCGCGCCGATGCGCCGCTGGTGGTGTTCGATTTCGACCACACCCTGTACGACGGCGACTCCGGCAGCCACCTGTTCGCCTGGCTGATCAAGCGCAATCCGCTGCGCCTGGCCGCCGCGGTGCTGGCCACGCCGTTGCTGGGACCGCTGGTGGCGATGCTGCCGACCCGGCGCACCGGCATCTCCGGCTACGTCTGGATCGCCAGTTTCGGCCTGCGCCGCGCCCGCGAGTTCAATCGCATCATCGACCAGTACGTGCTGCAGCATCAGGCGCAGATCCGCCAGCGGCTACTGCCGCAGGCGCTGGAGGTGTTCGCCCGGCACCGCGCCGCCGGCGATCGGGTGGTGGTCGCCACCGGCGCGCCGCCGGAACTCGCCCGCGCCATCCTCGGCTTCGTCGCGCACCAGGACGTGCCGGTGGTCGGCAGCCTGATCGGCCCGCGCCTGGGCGCGGTCACCGCCACGCGCCACTGCCACAACGAGGAAAAGATGCGCATGCTGCGCGAGCTGGGCTACGGCGAGATCGCCATGGCCTATTCCGACAGCACCGCCGATCTGCCGCTGCTGCAGGCCGCGGCCACGCCGGTGGTGGTCAATCCCAAGCACAGTGCGGTGGCGGTGTTCCGCCGGCTGCTGCCGTCCGGCACGCCGATCCTCAACTGGGGTTGCCGCGACCGCGGTGGCGAGGGCGCCGGCCGCTGACCGCGGCTGCCGTCGGGCGCCGCGACCGCGCAGCGCTCGTCACGGCCAACGTCGTCCGCATGGCCCTGCGTGCACTCGCTGCGGCGATCAGCCGCCGGACCTGGCGTAAGCGCTGTCGCTGCCCACCAAGGCATGGTGCAGCGGCGCGACCCACTGGCCACGGTCGATGTCGTAGGCGCCGAAGCTGCCTTCGAACTCCCAGTAGGCCCAGGCGAAATGGCGCTTCTCCGCAGCGTTGACCACCGCCACCGTCCAGGCCAGGCGATCGGCCGGCGGCGCCTGCTCGTAGGCGCCGAACTCGCCCAGCAGTACCTGCCGATGGTGCGCCGTGGCCCAGGCCGCGATGCGGTCGAACTCGCCGTACAGCTTGGTCCGGTCGGCCGCGCTGCCCCAGGCCACGCCGGTGTGGTCGCGGATGTCCGCAGGCGCCCACGGCGCACCCTGGTGGGTGAAGCGGAACGGGTTGTAGTAGTGCACGGTGACCAGCAGGTGCGCATCGTCGTCGGGCAGGCGCAGGCTGTCGAGCGCGGTGAAGGAATTGCTGCTGGCCGGGCCCACCACCACCGTGCGGGTCGGGTTGTCGCGGCGGATGACCTGCAGCGCATCGCGCAGCAGGTCGTTCCACGCCGCGCTGGTCATCTGGCCGTTGGGCTCGTTGAGGATCTCGAACAGCACCGACGCCGGTGCGTGGCGGTAGCGCGGGGCGACCTGGCTCCAGAACGCCAGCAGCTTGGTCCGGCACACCGCCGCATCGGCGGCGCAGGGGTGGAAGTCGTGTTCGTCCAGGATCACGTTCAGGCCCGCGGCGGTGGCCTGGTCGACCACCGTGTCCAGTGTCTTCAGCCAGGTCGGGTCGAGCCGGTTGGCGGCGTCCATGTGCGCGAAGGCCTGCAGGTTGACCCGGACCGTGCGGAAGCCGCCGTCGCGGATCGTGCGGTACAGCGGCGGACGGAAGCGCGCCTTCGCCGGGTCGTTCCACAGCGGGTCGTAGCCGAGGATGTTGACCCCGCGCCCGAGCCGGGCGAAGGCGTCGTCGGCCTGCGCGCGCGGCGCCGGCAGCGCCAGACACAACAGGGCCAGGAGCAACGGGATGGCACGCATGGCGGTCTCGCGGGGCAGGGGAGTGGTGAGACGCACAGCCATCGGCGGCGGCATCCCGGCCGCGATCATCGCGCGGCCCGCCCAGGGAAAAGCGAACGCGGCCTGACCGCCTGATGCGTGGCCAGCGCCGCGTCAGGTGCCGCCGACGCCGCTCCTGCGAATCCCCAATCCCGACTCCCGGGCGTCAGCCCAGCCAGCGATACAGCGCCCCGCCCACCTGATACAGGCTGATGCCCAGCACCAGCAGGCCGACCGCCACCAGCACCCAGCGCTCGCGCACGCGCTTGACCAACAGCGCCGCCAGCGGCGCGGCGAGCATGCCGCCGACCAGCAGGCCGAGCACGATGTCCAGGTGCTGCAGGCCCATCGTCAGCAGGAAGGTCAGCGAGATCGATAGCGTCACCAGGAACTCGGCGGCGTTGACCGTGCCGATGGTGGTGCGGGCCTGGCCGCCGCGGGCGAGCAGGGTCGATGTCGCCACCGGTCCCCAGCCGCCGCCGCCGCTGGCGTCCAGCAGGCCGGCGACGAAGCCCAGCAGCGGCACCCGCTGCACCTCGCGGCGCGGCAGCGCACGGCCGGCCGCGCGCAGCAGGATCAGCACCGCCAGGGCGAGCAGGTACAGATAGACGAAGGGGCGGATCAACTCGCCCGGCAGCTGCGTCAGCACATAGGCGCCGGCGATGCCGCCGACCATGCCCGGCAGGGCCAGGCGCAGGAACAGGCGCTTGTCGACGTTGCCCAGGGCCAGATGCGACAGCCCGGAGGCGCCAGTGGTGAAGACCTCGGCGCTGTGCACGCTGGCGCTGACCACCGCCGGCGGCAGGCCCAGGCTCAGCAGCACCGAGGAGGAGACTAGGCCGAAGGCCATGCCCAGCGCGCCGTCCACCAGTTGCGCGGCCAGGCCGACCAGCACGAACCAGTAGAAGGTCTCGCTCAGCAGCATCGCGCCGGGCCTAGCGACCCATGGCGGTCAGCGCGCGCCGTACAGCACCACGGTCTTGCCGCGGGCATGCAGGATGCCGTCGACCTGCAGCTTCTTCAGCACCCGGCCGGCCATCTCGCGCGAGCAGCCGACCAGCCGCGCCAGCTCCTGCCGCGACACGCGCAACTGCATGCCCTGTGGGTGGCTCATCGCCTCCGGCTCCTGGGCCAGGTCGTGCAGGGTGCGCACGATGCGGTCGGTCACGTCCAGGAACGCCAGGCGGCTGGCCTTGCGCGAGGTGTCCAGCAGGCGCTTGGACAGCTGCACGCCGATCGCGTACAGCACCCGCGGCGCATCGGACGACAGCGAGCCCAGGAACAGCTGGTGCAGGCGCTCGTAGCTGATCTCGGCCAGTTCGCAGGGCGTTCGGGTGCGCAGGATCACCTCGCGCTGGTCGGATTCGATGAACAGGCCCATCTCGCCGACGAACTCGCCGCTGCCGAAGTAGCCCAGCACCAACTCGCGGTCGTCATCTTCCTCGGCGATGATGCTGACCGAGCCGCTGACGACGTAGTAGAGGGTGCCGGCCGGATCGCCTGGCCTGAACACGTCCGTCCGCGCCGGATAGCGGCGACGGTGGCTGTGGGCCAGGAAGCGGTCGATGGTGGCGGTGTCCAACGTCAGAGGACTTGGAGCGATGCGCACAGGTGCTGCAGTCGATGTGTTTCCGGGGCTCATGGCGGCTTCGCTACTGCGTAATTCCTGAAGCTTAACGGGACGCGTTCGCGGCGGCAAACAAGAGACGGACGCCACGTTTCGCAGCCGGGCCATTTGGCTCATAATTGAGTGTCTTTCCCCCCACTTCCAGAGGATCCACGCCGTGGTCAAGCCGTTGCCTCGCCTGAGGCTGCAAGGTTTCAACAACCTCACCAAGGCGTTGAGCTTCAACATCTACGACGTCTGCTACGCGATTTCCGAAGAGGAGCGCCAGCGCTACATCGAGTACATCGACGAGCAGTACGACGCCGATCGCCTGACCCAGATCCTCACCGATGTGGCCGAGATCATCGGCGCCAACATCCTCAACATCGCGCGCCAGGACTACGATCCGCAGGGCGCCTCGGTGACGATCCTGATCTCCGAGGAGCCGGTCATCGACAAGAAGGCGGCGGGCAAGGAGATCATTTCCGACGCCGTGGTCGCGCACATGGACAAGAGCCACATCACCGTCCATACCTACCCGGAAACCCATCCGCAGCACGGTATCGCCACGTTCCGCGCCGACATCGACGTCGCCACCTGCGGCGTGATTTCGCCGCTGAAGGCCCTCAATTACCTGATCGAGAGCCTGGAATCGGACATCGTGATCATGGACTACCGCGTGCGCGGCTTCACCCGCGACGTGAAGGGCAAGAAGCACTACATCGACCACAAGATCAACTCGATCCAGAACTTCCTGGCCAAGAACGTCAAGTCGCGCTACGAGATGTTCGACGTCAACGTCTACCAGGAGAACATCTTCCATACCAAGATGCACCTGAAGGACTTCGACCTGGACCAGTACCTGTTCGAGGAGAAGGCCAAGAACCTCTCGTTCAAGGAGCGCATGCGCATCGAGGCGCTGCTCAAGCGCGAGATCGAGGAACTGTTCCACGGGCGCAACCTGTCCGAGTAAGCAGCCTCCACACGGCGGGACGACCCGCCCGCAGCCTGCGCTGCGACCCCTGCGACGGCGGCCCGATGTGCAGACATCGGGCCGTTTTCGTTTTATTTGTCTACGGAGAAAGACAATGCCCTGGATCTACCTGTTGCTGGCCGGCCTGTTCGAGATCGGCTTCGCCCTCGGCCTCAAGTACAGCGAAGGCTTTACCCGGCCCTGGCCGACCGTGGCCACCCTGGCTGGTGCCGGCCTCAGCCTGTGGCTGCTGACCCAGGCGCTCAAGCACATCCCGCTGGGCACCGCCTATGCGATCTGGACCGGGATCGGCGCGCTGGGCACGGCCGTGCTCGGCGTCGTCCTGTTCGGCGACAGCGCCTCGCCGGCGCGGCTGGCCTGCATCGGCCTGATCGTGGTCGGGGTGATCGGCCTGAAGCTGGTCGGCCACTGAGCGCGGCGCGCGAGCGCGGGACTCAGGCGGCGATGCGGCGCCGGGTCAGGACCCGGCCGATCAGCATCCGGTGCGCGACCACCGCCAGCAGCGCGGCGATCGACAGCGCGATCATCGCGCGGGTGAACACGCTGCCGAGATTGCCGGCGTGCTGCAGCTGGTCCAGGCGCCCGAAGCGCGAGGGATCGGCATTGGCGTAGGCGATCTCGACGGTGGCGCCGTCCAGCAGCAGCGGCGCGGCTTCGGCGCCGCTGGCTTCGAAGGCGCCGCTGTGCAGGCGGCCCTTGCTCTCGAACACGTAATGGAAGCGGTAGCGCACCAGCGGCTGGGTCTGCATGCCGAAGGCGCCGTCGGCGATCACCGGCACGGTGGCCACCGAGTGGTCGCGCAGGATCGCGCTGGCCTGGCGATAGTCGCCGAGCAGGTGATGCAGCAGGGCGCCGCCGCCGAGCGCGAACAGGGTCGCGAACAGCAGGCGCGACAACCAGCGGGTGCGGGGCGACGGTAGATGGAGCGAAGATGCAGGCATGGCGATCGGCAGGCAGAGCGCACGCGGGCGTGACTCGGCGCGGGTACTTCGGAGAGCGGATGGCACGAGGGACGTACCACGGCTCGAACGGCGTGCGCCGACGTGGAATCAGTCAGCGTTCGTTCACTTTAACGCGATCGGGCGGGTAATGCCAGCCGGGGTGGCGCCAGCCCGACCGGCGGGCGGCTACAGCCGATAGGCGACGGCCTTCATCAGCCGCGAGGCGGCGGCCATCACCGTGGGGATCGGCGGCGGCAGGCGCCGTGCGCCGGCCTGTTCGGCATGCTCGGCGTGGCGGGCCTCGTCGGCCTTCATCACGTTCAGTACGTCGCGGCTGCGCAGGTCGGCCGGCGGCAGGGTCTGCAGGTGTTCGTCCAGGTGTGCCTCGACCTGGCGCTCGGTCTCGACCACGAAGCCCAGGTTCCAGCCATCGCCGCGTAGCCCGGCCAGGGTGCCGATCGCGTAGCTGCCGGCGTACCACAGCGGATTGAACAGGCTGGGGCGGCTGTCGAGCTCGCGCAGCCGCGCCGCGCACCAGGCCAGGTGGTCGGTCTCCTCCTGCGCCGCCTCCAGCAGGTGCGCGCGGGTGGCCGGATCGCGCGCGACCGCGGCCTGGCCGAAGTACAGGCCCTGCGCGCAGACCTCGCCGACGTGGTTGATGCGCATCAGGCCGGCGGCGTGGCGGCGCTCGTCCGGCGCCAGCACCACGTCGGCGGTGGCCGCGGCGGGGTAGGGACGCTGCGCCGGCGGGTCGCCGAACACGGTCTCCAGCGCGCGCTGGGCCTCGACCAGGGCGCGATCGAGCGGGGAATGCTGGCGATTGGCGATCATGGGGAAAGCCCGGAAGCGGTGGGGGCCTCGATTTTCGCCCCCGACCGGCGCACTGCCAAGCGCGCTGCCGGCCCCGTGGCGGCCCCGTGGCGGCCCCGTGGCGGCCCCGTGGGGCCAGCCATGGGTGGACTTGCGCGCCGCGGCCGGGCCACGTAGAATTTCGCCTCTTGCGTTTTTGCAATTCACAACGCGTGGCAAAGTTCCGGCCGTTCGCTGCAGGAATCCGCCCGACCAACCGAGTCTTATAATGAGCACCTTCACTGCTAAGTCCGAGACCGTCCAGCGCGACTGGTATCTCGTCGACGCCGCCGGCAAAACGCTGGGCCGGCTTTCCACCGAACTGGCCCGCCGCCTGCGCGGCAAGCACAAGCCGGTCTACACCCCGCACGTCGATACCGGCGATTACCTGGTGGTGATCAATGCCGAGAAGATCGTCGTCACCGGCAACAAGCTCAAGGACAAGAAGTACCACCGCTTCACCGGCTACATCGGCAACCTGAAGACCGAGAGCCTGGAGCAGGCGCTGGAGCGCCACCCGGAGCGCGTGATCGAAATCGCGGTCAAGGGCATGCTGCCCAAGGGCCCGCTGGGCCGCGCGATGTACCGCAAGCTCAAGGTCTATTCCGGTGCGGAGCATCCGCACGCCGCTCAGCAGCCGCAGGTTCTGGATATCTAATCATGGCGATTTCGCAAAACTACGGCACTGGCCGCCGCAAGTCCTCCACTGCCCGCGTGTTCCTGCGCAAGGGCACCGGCAACATCTCCGTCAACGGCCGTCCGCTGGACGAGTTCTTTGGCCGCGAGACCGCGCGCATGATCGTGCGCCAGCCGCTGGAGCTGACCAAGAACACCGAGAGCTTCGACATCGTCGTCACCGCCACCGGCGGCGGCACCACCGGCCAGGCCGGTGCGATCCGTCTGGGCATCGCCCGTGCGCTGGTCGAGTACGACGAAACCCTGAAGAGCGAGCTGCGCAAGGCCGGCTTCATGACCCGCGACGCCCGCGAAGTCGAGCGTAAGAAGGTCGGTCTGCACAAGGCCCGTCGCGCCACCCAGTTCTCCAAGCGCTGATCCATCGCGCCTGGCGTGGGCTCCTTCGGGAGCCCGCTGGGACCAAGCAAAAGCCCGGCTTTGGCCGGGCTTTTGTCGTTCTGGGTCCGCGGGCTTGGGCTGGAAGCACGTGTGTGCCGTCGCCGGTTTGGCGCGCTGGATTTGCGCATGGCATTCGGGTGATTGCCCGTCTGGCCCGAAGACCCGGTGTCGCCGCAAGAGGCTCATGCCTGCGGAGTCGCATGTCTGCAGGGTCAGGGGCGCGGGCGTCCCGTCGACATGGGTCGAATGAGTTCGTTCTCTCGTCAGCGCCCGCTTCGGTGGATCGAATTCCATCTGGTGGAGTAGCCCCCTTGGCGTCCAAGGGGCGCGCCGGCAGGCGCGGGGATGTGGAGGCGGAAGGCCAGGGCCCGCACCTTGCGCAGCAAGGTGTGGGGCGCAGGCGCTGCGCGCCTGCGCAAACCCGCAGCCAAACACACAAAAAAGGCCGATCTTACGATCGGCCTTTTTTGTGTGTTTGGCTGCCCCGGATGGATTCGAACCACCGAATGCCTGAGTCAGAGTCAGGTGCCTTACCGCTTGGCGACGGGGCAATGTGGACTGCAAGTATCGCACGCCTTGGGCGTACACACCATGGTGGCTATGGGTGGACTCGAACCACCGACCCCAGCATTATGAGTGCTGTGCTCTAACCGGCTGAGCTACATAGCCCTGGTGAACCGACAATTCTTATGGAGAAGCGGGCGGCTGTCAACGGGTTTCTGCGCTGCTTGTGGCCCGGCCGCAGCCATGGCAGAGTCGGAGCCAGTAGATTTTTCAGGAGTCCGCATCGTGATCGATCCGGACGGCTATCGACCGAACGTAGGCATCGTGCTGATGCGGCCGGATGGTCAGGTGTTCTGGGCACGCCGTGTGCGCCGGGATGGCTGGCAGTTCCCGCAGGGCGGCATGAACACCGACGAGACCCCGGTGGAGGCCATGTACCGCGAGTTGCGCGAAGAAACCGGGCTGTTGCCCGAGCATGTGGAAGTGCTCGGCGCCACCCCCGGTTGGCTGCGCTATCGCCTGCCCAGCCGGGCCATCCGCCGCAACGAGCGCCAAGTCTGCATCGGCCAGAAGCAGGTGTGGTTCCTGCTGCGGATGCAGTGCGACGAGAGCCAGCTGAACCTGGAACTGACCGAGACGCCGGAGTTCGACCACTGGCGCTGGGTCGATTTCTGGTACCCGGTGGAGCACGTGGTGCTGTTCAAGCGCGGCGTCTACGCGCGGGCGCTGCGCCACCTGGCGCCGTTGGCGCAGACCATCGCCGGCGCCGGCATCCGCGCCATGCCGACCCTGGCCCAGGAGGCCTGGCTACCGGGCAATACCGCGGGCCACGAGCGCCCGCGCAAGCGTCCGCGCAAGCGTGGCGGGCCCTGGGCGGCCCGTATTAATAACGATTAACGGGCGGAATTGACAACCATTCTCACTTTGGTTTGAATGGCGGCAGGCGCAGTCCGCGCCGTCCGCCGCCAAGCCTGCCGTGTACGTCTGCATCTGCAATGGGGTCACCGATCGCCAGATCCGCGAAGCCGCCGAAGCCGGCTGCCGCAGCGTGTCCGAACTGACCATGCGCACGGGCTGCGGTGCCACCTGCGGCTCCTGCCTGGACATGGCCGGCGAGGTGCTGGAGCGCGCGCTGAGCCGCGAGCTGCCGTTGCCGGTGCTGGGCGGCCTGGCCCGCGCCGCCTGAGTCCGTCCGCCGCGCTGCGGCGCGGGATGATCACGATTCGCGTTCCTTCACGTCGCGGCGCGATTCGCTAGAGTCTGCGCTTTCCGGATTTACGCGAGCGACATCATGAAGGGCGACAGCAAAGTCATCGAGTTCCTCAACAAGGTCCTCTACAACGAGCTGACCGCGATCAACCAGTACTTCCTGCACGCCAAGATGCTGAAGAACTGGGGCCTGAAGGAACTGGCCGAGCACGAGTACAAGGAGTCCATCGACGAGATGAAGCACGCCGACAAGCTGGCGGACCGCATCCTGTTCCTCGAGGGGCTCCCCAACTTCCAGGCGCTGGGCAAGCTGCGCATCGGCGAGAACCCCAGGGAAATCCTCGAGTGCGACCTGGCGCTGGAGCGCGAAGGCACCGTCACCCTGCGCGATGGCATCGCCTACGCCGAGTCGATCCAGGACTACGTCAGCCGCCAGCTGCTGGCCGACATCCTGGAGTCGGAAGAAGAGCACATCGACTGGCTGGAAACCCAGCTCGACCTGATCGAGCGCATCGGCGAGCCGAACTACCTGCTGACCAAGCTCGACGATTGAATCGTCGGCGCATGACGCCGCGGCGCCGGCCTGCGTCCGCGCCGCGTTGGAGAGTGTCCGGGCGCTGCACTCCGGCACGTGGATCGGCTCAGCCACGCACGTGCAGCAGCGGCTTCAGCCGCGACGCGTGGTTGGCGGGAGGTTGGCGCTGATCCCGAGCAGCGACACATGCCGCTCCTGCCCGAATCCATGGTGACGGCATCGCATCCGCATCGTGTGGCGTGGCCCTTTGTTGGAACGGCTTCCGCCGGCGCGTCGCGGGCCGAAAGTCGCCGCTGATCCCGAACAGCGGCACACGCCGTTCCTGCGCGCATCCATGTGGACGACATGGCATCGGCAACGCACGACCTCCGCGTTCTGTGGGAGCGGCTTCAGCCGCGACGCCTTGGTGGTGATCGGTTGCAGCGGAACCTGCTCCTGCACGCACCGAGCCGGCGGCGACTGCGACTGCGGCCGCACCGCGCGCGGCGAGAGTTTCCTGTGCGGATCAACCGCAACACTGCGCATCTGACGCTCGCGACATCCTCTGCGTGATCGCAGGCGGAGCATGCGACACGGCGAAGGTCATGGCGGTGCATCGCGACGCCCATGCACGCACCGCGCCCTCTTACTGTAGGAGCGGCTTCAGCCGCGACGGGCGTTACCGGCAACGCCTGTCGCGGCTGAAGCCGCTCCTACGAGAAAAACAGCAGGCGGTGCGTCTGCGCCTTCGATGCTCGGTGGCAGATCTGGCAGGCGATCGCGCCGCCTGCAGGCGCGGGGCGACGCCACATCCGCGCGATGCCGCGTTACGGCGCGGCGGGTTCGGCGGCATCGCGGACGCTGGCGCGGTAGCCGCTCAGCGCCAGGCGCGCGCGCGCGAACTCGGCGATCACCAGGGCAACCGCGACCACGGGGCGATCCAGCGTGCCGGTGCGCACGCCCGACTCGATGCGCAGTGCCGCGGCCGACAGCGCCAGTGCGCCGAGGTTGGCGGCCGAGGATTTCAGCGTGTGCGCCGCCTCGCGCAGCGCATCGCTCTCCGCTGTCGCCGCGGCCTGCTCCAGGCGCTGGATCAGCAGCGGCGCATCGGCCAGGAACAGCTCGACGATCTGCGCCACGCTGGCCGAGCCGATGACCTCGCGCAATTCGTCCAGCACCGCGATGTCCAGGACCGGCGCCGGCACCGCCGATGGCGGCTCAAGCTCGTCTGTCTCCGGCGAGGCGAGCGGCGACGGCGACGCCTCGTGCTGTTCCAGCGCAGGCGCTGTCGGAGGGACGTCGCGTGTGGCGTGATCGGGCGATGGCATCGGGGCGGTCGACGTTGCGGTGGGGGTGGACGCGATGGCAGCGTCCGCCGGGTGCATGTCGGCGTGGCGGGTGTCCTGCGCTTCGACGTGCATCGCGTCGGCGAGTGCATCCGCTGGTCCGCTGGGGACGGTCGCGTCCGTCGCCGGGGCTGCATCCGCCTCGGGCGCGACTGTCTCGCGCGCCGGCATGGCCGCCGGCTGCGTCGGCAGCCAGCGCTGCAGGCAGGCCTGCAGCCGCGCGCGGTCGATCGGCTTGGACAGGTAATCGTCCATGCCGGCCTCGAGGCAGCGCTGGCGGTCGCCGGCCATCGCGTTGGCGGTCATCGCCACGATCGGCAGGCGCGGGCGTGCCGCCTCGGTCTCGCGCTGGCGCCACTGGCGGGTGGCGGCGTAGCCGTCCAGCACCGGCATCTGGCAGTCCATCAGCACCAGGTCGTACGGCTGCCGCGCCAACTGCGCCAGCGCGGCAGCGCCGTCCTCGACGCTGTCGGCGTGGTGGCCGAGCGACTCCAGCAGGCGCCGCGCCACCATCAGGTTGACCGGATTGTCCTCGACCAGCAGCAGCCGGTAGCCGCTGTGCGGTGGCGGCGCATCGGTCTCTGCCGCAGCGGTTGCCGCGGCCGCGGCGCGGCTTGGTGTGGGGCTGTCCTTGGCGTCCTGCGCGAAGGCGTCGTGGTAGAACGTATCCGCGGCGTCGTCGCTGGCGGCGGTCTCGCTGGCCAGGCTCGGTGTCGCCGGCGCCAGCGCCAGCATGCTGCGCAGGTCGATATCGGCGGCCTGCCGCGACAGCAGCGCGCCGTGCGCGCGAATTTCCTCGGGAATGTCGGCCTCGCCGTACAGCCAGATCAGCCGCGTGGTCTGCGGCGCCGGCAGCCGCGCCACGGCACGCTGCAAGGCGCGCGCGCTCTGCCGCAGGCCGTCCAGGTCGCCGATCACCAGATCGTAGGCCGGGCGCGCACCGCTGCCGTTGCCGCGCAGCCGCTCCAGCGCCTCCTGGGTCGAATCGACCTTGCTGACCTGCACGCCCCAGTTCGGCAGCAGCACGCTCAGGCGCTGCTGCAGGCGTGCGTCGGCGCCGACCAGCAGCGCGTGCAGCCGCGGCAGGCCGCCCGGGTTCCGCGACAGGTCGCCGATCACCTTCAGCAGCGGGATCTCGAACCAGAACGTGGCGCCCTGGCCCTGCCGCGACGCCACGCCGATGCGCCCGCCCATCAGTTCGACGATGCGCTTGCAGATGGTCAGGCCCAGCCCGGTGCCGCCGTACAGGCGGGTGGTGGAGGCATCGGCCTGGGTGAAGGCCTGGAACAGGTGCTCCTGGCGCTCGGCGCTGATGCCGATGCCGGTGTCGCGGACCTCGAAGCGCAGCAGGTGCTGCGCCGGGGTCTCGCCGAGCCGGCGCACGCCCAGGTCGATGCCGCCGCGCGCGGTGAACTTGACCGCGTTGCCGAGCAGGTTGCTCAGCACCTGGCGCAGGCGCACCGGATCGCCGCGCACCGGCAGGCGCACCGCCGGGTCCAGTTGCAGCGCCATGCGCAGGCCCTTGGCCTCGGCCGCGCGCTGCATCAGCTCCAGCACGCCGTCGAGCAGTTCGCGCAGGTTGAAGGTGGTGATCTCCAGCTCCAGCCGGTTCGCTTCCAGCTTGGAGTAATCCAGGATGTCGTCGACGATGCGCAGCAACTGCAGCGAGGACGTGTTGGCCGCGCGCAGCATCTCGCGCTGGTCCAGGCCGAGCGGGCCGCGCCCGATCAGCTCCAGCATCGGGATGATGCCGTTGAGCGGGGTGCGGATCTCGTGGCTCATCGTCGCCAGGAACTCGCCCTTGGCCAGCACCGCGGCTTCGGCGGCCTGCTTGGCCTGCAGCAGTTCCTGTTCCAGCCGCTCGCGCGCGTGCACGTCGTGCTGCAGCGCGTTGCGTTCGGATTCGGCCAGCGCGGCGCGCGCCAGTGCCGCATCCAGGCGTTCGATCTGCTGCCGCGCGCGGCAGCCGGCGGCGGTGGCCAGCGCCGCAGCGGCGGCCATGCACAGCGGTGCCAGCCAGTGCCATGGCGCCGGCAACGGCAGTGCCAGCGGCGGTAGCGCCAGCAGGGTGCCGGCGACGGCGAGCGCCGCGGCGAAGGCCGCCGGCCGCGGAACCGGCCGGCGTCGACGGGCAGTCATGGCTACAGCACCGCGTTCTGGAAGTCGAAGTTGAGCTGGTCGCCGACCGACTGCACCAGGTTGCCCTGGATGAAGTCGACCCCGCCCATCCACATCGCCGCCGCCGCCTGCGCCTGCTCGATCTGCTGGCCGATGATCAGCAGGCCGGCGCGGTGCGCCAGGTCGATGGTGGCGCGCAGCTGGTCGCGCAGATCCGGATCGGCATGCGCACCGGCGAAGCGCGCCGACAGGCGCAGATAGCCCAGCGGCAGGTGCGCGAGCAGGGCTTCGGCTTCGGCGCCCGGCTCGAACTGGCTGATGCAGAACTGCACGCCCAGCGGCATCAGCCGCGCGCAGAACTGCTGCAGCGTGGCGGTATGGACCAGCGCATCGTCCAGGCGCAGGTCGATCACCAGCGAGGTGCCGGTGACGCCGCGGCGGCCGATGGTGTCGATCAGCCATTCGGCGAAGGCGGTGCGCGCCAGCGTGCGCGAGGATTGCGACACGAACAGGCGCAGCGGCGGGGTGGCGTGCTGGTACAGATGCAGCAGGCCCAGCGCGTGGTCCAGCACCTGCTGGTCGAGGTCGGCGATGCGGCCGCCGGCTTCGGCGGCCGGCAGCACCTGGCCGGCCGAGAGCAGGCTGCCGTCGCGCTGGCGCAGGCGCAGCAGCACCTGGTACTGGGCAATGTCGCCGCCGGCGACGGCGACGATCGGCTGGTAGGCCGGTTCCAGTTGCCCTTCCAGCATGGCGATGCGTTGCAGGTCCTCGTCCGCGCGCGGCGGCACGTAGGCGGCGATGCCCTGCGGCTGCAGCCGTGCCTGCAGGGCGGTGCGTTCCACCGCCTCCAGCGCGCTGCCGGCGTCCTCGAAGCCATGGCCGAAGTCGGCATAGCCGATCGCGCAGCGCAGGTGCAGCGCCTCGTCCTCGCGCAGCGGGAAGGCGTGGCCGGACAAGGTGTCGCGCAGGCCGTGCGCGCGCTGCCGCTGCGCGTCGGCATCGGCGTCCTCGCTCAGCAGCAGGAAACTGTTGTCGTTGAGCCGCGCCAGCGGCTGCGGCGCGGTGACGCCGGCCAGACGGCGCCCGGCCTGCGCCATCAGCCGCTCGAATGCGGCGTAGCCGTAGCGTTCGCGCAGGCCGAGCGCGCTGGCGATCTCGATGAAGTACAGGCTGCCGGGGCGGCGCGCGCGCAGCGTCGTGTCCAGCAGCTGCAGCAGATGCGCGCGGGTCGGCAGGCCGGTCTCCGGATTGTTCAGCGGCACCGCCTCGGCGTGGTCCTGCTGCGCCTGCTGGCGCGCGCGGCGGATGCGGTTGGAGACCGCGGCGATCAGGTGTCGCGGCCGGATCGGCTTGGTCAGGAAGT
Source organism: Xanthomonas indica (assembly GCF_040529045.1). NCBI lineage: Bacteria > Pseudomonadati > Pseudomonadota > Gammaproteobacteria > Lysobacterales > Lysobacteraceae > Xanthomonas > Xanthomonas indica. The sequence continues at coordinate 1,075,498 of NZ_CP131914.1, forward strand.
CGTCGGCGCCGCTGTCGAGCACTTCGTACTCCAGCTCCGGATCCGCATCGCCGGACAGGAACACGATCGGCAGCAGCTGGTGCTGCGGCTGCTGGCGGATCAGCGCGGTCAGGCGCATGCCGTCCAGGCCCGGCATGTGCAGGTCCATCAGGATCAGGTCGGGGCGGTAGTCGACGATGGCCTGCTGCACGTCTTCGGCCTGCATCTGCACCTGCGCATGCATGCCGGCACCGTGCAGCACGCTCTGCGCGAACAGCGCCTGCGCGCGGTCGTCCTCGACGATCAGCACGCGGTAGGGTGCGGCCGCATCCTGTGCGGCGGAATCGGAGGCGGTGTCGGCGACGACGAAGGCGGCCGCGCTGGCGTCGGCCGGGCCATCGTCATGCTCGCTGCTGGCCAGCGGCATGGCGGCCGCCGCGGAGTCGGCGGCGCGATCATCGGCGGCGAGGTCGGCGGGCGCCGTGGTCTGCGCGTCGCCGACCCAGCGGCGCCAGTAGTGCGGCGGCGGGGTCTCGGCGCGGACATGGCGCGCGCGGTCCTCGCGATGGGAAAGCGGAGCGGCGTCGTTGGCGGGCATCGCGTCTGGTTCCTGGTGCGCGTCCAATTATGCGATCAAGTTCGCGAAGGCTGCGTGCCTTGCGGCGCGGCAGACGGCGCCGCCGGCGCCAGCAGGCGGCGCATGCCCCGCCACAGCAGGCGCCACGTCCACCACACCAGCAGCGCGCCGAGCACGCTTGCCGCCAGCACCACGGCCAACGCCAGCCACGGGTGCGCCAGAGCCAGGGCCAGGGCGGCGATCACCACCGAATCCTCGGCCAGCGAGGCGATCCAGTTGCTGGCCGGCTCCGGCGAGGTGTTGAGCAGGGCACGGGTGCCGGCCTTGAGCGCGTGGCTGGTCAGGGCCACGCCGGCGCCGGTGGCCAGCGCGCCGGCGCCGAGCTGGCCGTCGGGCGAGAGCGTGGCCGCGGCGAGGAAGGCGCCGGCCGGAATCCGGGTCAGGGTCTGCAGCAGGTCCCACACCGAATCCACGCCGGGGATCTTGTCGGCGAAGAACTCGGCCAGCGCCAGCGCGCCGGAGGTACCCAGCACCCACCACGACTGGGTCGCCTGCAGCGCCGGCGGCAGGTCCAGCCAGCCGAGCAGGCCGGCCAGGCCGACACCGAACACGGTCAGGTAGACGCGGATCCCCGCCAGCCAGGCCAGCAGGATGCCGATTACGAAAAGATGGGCGTCGGTCATGGCAGGCGCTCCTGCAACTGCACGGATGCCGGCCACTATCGGCCAAGCCCGCCACGAAGGCCAGCCCGCGGCGCCGGCCGGCCGCGCAGTCCGGCGCCGCTCAGGAGGGTGGCTTACACTAGGTGGCCCAGCAGGCCGACCCGCGAGGATCGACGCCGGCGCCGCCTCGGTGGCGCGGCAGCGCGCATGAACCGACCCGTTCCCCGTTTCCAGATCGTGCCCAACGGCGCCGCGCCCCGCCGCGGCCGCGGGCTGTGGCTGCTGCTGGCCGGACTGTGGCTGCTGTCGCTGGCGCTGACCTGGTGGCTGGCGAGCCGCCAGGCCGCACCGCGGCTGAGTGCGGTCAGCGCGCAGTTGCGCGAGGCCGAGCGCAACCTGCAGGCGCAGCAGCGGCAGATCGAGACGCTCAACCAGCGCCAGGCCACCCTGGCCCGCTCCGACCAGATCAGCCGCGCCGCCAACAACGAGGTGCAGAGTTCGCTGGCCGAGCGCGACGAGGAGATCGCCGGGCTGCGTGCCGACGTGGCCTTCTACGAGCGCCTGGTCGGCGCTACCAGCCAGCGCAAGGGCCTGAGCGTGCATTCGGTGGAATTTTCCGCCGAGGCCGGCGGCACCTGGCGCTACAACGTGGTGCTGACCCAGAACCTCAACCGCGGCGCGATCAGCCAGGGCCAGCTGCGCCTGACTGTGGAAGGCGTGCGCGGCGGCAAGCTGACCAGCGTGGGCTGGGACGAATTGCACCAGAAGACCGGTGTGCCCGGGCAGGACTACTCGTTCCGCTACTTCCAGCAACTGGATGGCAGCGTGATCCTGCCCAAGGGCTTCACTCCGCAACGGGTGCGGGTGGTATTGAGCGGCGGCGGGGCGCCGGTCAGCCAGACCTTCGATTGGACATTGGCCGGTAACGGCAAAGGGGAATAATCAGCCTATGTTTGGGAACAAGAACAGCCGCAGCAGCGGCCAGACCGTGGTCGATACGCTGATCGGGGCGCAGGTGGTGATCCGCGGCGACCTGGTGTTCAGCGGCGGGCTTTATGTGGAAGGGCGCATCCTCGGCAAGGTCGTGGCCGAGGACGGCGCACCGGCCACGCTGACCCTGTCCGAGCACGGCAGCATCGAGGGCGAGGTGCGCGCGCCGGTGGTGATCATCAACGGCCAGCTGATCGGCGACGTGCACGCTGCCGAGCGCGTGGAACTGGCGTCGAAGGCGCGCGTACAGGGCAACGTGCACTACCAGGTGGTGGAGATGAACGCCGGCGCGCAGCTGACCGGGCGCCTGATCCACGCTGGCAGCCTCGCCGCGCTGGCGCCGCCGGAAGCGCATCGCGAGGCCGCCGGCGACGCCGAGCCGCCGCGCGCGCTGACCGCCGAGGCTTGATTCGGGCGGCGGCCGTCCCCATCCTGGCGCCATGAGCACTCTCGTTTCCCTGCCGGGCGCCGCGCCCACGCCCGACTACCAGTCGCTGGATCGGCCGTTGAACTTCACCGCGGCCGCCGCGGCCAAGGTGCGCGAGCTGATCCGCGAGGAAGGCAACGACGCGCTGGCGCTGCGTGTGTACATCCAGGGCGGTGGCTGTTCCGGCTTCCAGTACGGCTTCGAGTTCGACGAGAACCGCGCCGAGGACGACCTGGCGGTGCAGACCGACCAGGTCACCCTGCTGGTCGACCCGCTCAGCCTGCAGTACCTGATGGGCGCGGAAGTGGACTACAGCGAGGGCCTGCACGGGGCGCAGTTCGTGATCCGCAATCCCAACGCCAAGACCACCTGCGGGTGCGGCAGCAGCTTCAGCGTGTAGACACGCTGCGGCTTGCGGGACGCGCGGTTTGCCTGCACCCTGCGGCGCATGTCCGATCCGACTGACTCCTTCGCCTTCGCCGGTCCCGCGATCGACCGTGCCGATACCGTGCGCAACGATCCGGCCGCGCTGCGCCAGGCCTGGGAGCAGGCACGGGTGCTGCTGCTGGACGCCGATGGCCATGCGCATGCCGAGACCGACGGACGCCCGCTGATCGCCAGCGCCGCTGCGCTGGGCGCGCCGGCGGAGCAGGCGCTCTTCCTCGGCCTGGACCACGGCCAGGCCTGGTTCGCGCTGGCCGCCGAGGCGGTGCCGCAGCGGGCGCCGCCGCCGCAGCGCATCGACCTGCGTCGCGCCGCCGCCGAGTGGCCGGCGCTGGAGGCTGGCCTGTTCGCCTACGCCCGCGCGATGCTGCACTGGCAGGCGCGCACCCGCTTCTGCGGCGTGTGCGGCGGTGCCATCGCGCTGCAGCGCGGCGGCTTCCTCGGCGTCTGCACGCAGTGCGCCAGCGAACACTACCCCCGGGTGGATCCGGCGGTGATCGTGGCGGTCAGCGATGGCCGGCGCCTGCTGCTGGGGCGCCAGGCGAGCTGGCCGGCGCGGCGCTACTCGGTGATCGCCGGCTTCGTCGAGCCGGGCGAATCGCTGGAGCAGACGGTGGTGCGCGAGGTGGCCGAGGAGACCCAGGTGCGGGTGCGGCCCGGCAGTTGCCGCTACTACGGTGCGCAGCCGTGGCCGTTTCCGGGCGCGCTGATGCTCGGCTTCACCGCGCAGGCGGAGGCGGACACGCCGCAGGTGGACGGCGAGCTGGAAGACGCGCGCTGGTTCGAGCGCGAAGAGGTCGGCGCCGCGCTGGCGCGCCTGGCGGCGCAAGGCGACAGCGCCGACGACGGCCACGGCCTGCGCCTGCCGCCGCGCATTTCCATCGCCCGTGCGCTGATCGAGGACTGGTACCGGCACGGCGCGCCGGCCTGACCACGCCGGCGCGCTGCGCGCATCCGTTTCAGAACGGTCCCGGAGGACCTGCATGTTCACGACCCTCGTCGCTGTGATCGTCGCCCTGGTGCTGGGCCATGTCGCGCCCGGCATGGTGGCCTCGTTGCGCCGCTTCGACGCCTTCGGCGACTGGCTGAGCTGGCTGGACACGCATGCCGGCGAGGGCAGCACCTGGCGCGGCCGCTATGGCATCGCGCTGGCATTGCTGCCGCCGCTGCTGCTGGTCGGCCTGCTGCAGTGGCTGCTGGCGGCGCCGCATCTGGGCCTGCTGACGCTGTTGTTCGGGATCGCGGTCCTGGCCTTCAGTTGGGGGCCGCGCGACCTGGATACCGACGTGGAAGCGATCATCGACGCCGACGATGCCGCGGCGCGGCAGCTGGCGGTGGCGCAGTTGCAGGTCGATGGCGGGCCGCTGCGCGCCGATCCGGCCGGGCTGGTCGAGGCGGTGGCGGTCAGCGCGCTGCGGCGCTGGTTCGCGGTGTTGTTCTGGTTCCTGCTGCTGGGGCCGTTCGGCGCGCTGGGCTACCGGTTGTTGGCGCTGGCCGCGGTCGGCCCGTATGCGTCACGGCTGCCGCCGGCCACCGCCGCCGGCGCGCGGGCGCTGCTGACGGCGCTGGAATGGCCGGTGGCGCACCTGATGACGTTTTCGCTGGCCCTGGTCGGCAATTTCGAGGCGGTGTTCGGTGCCTGGCGCGCCGCCGGCAGCAAGCGCTGGCAGCTGGACACCGGCTTTCTCGGGCCGGTGGCCTGCGCCAGCGTGCGCGGCGAACTCGATGCCGAGGCGCACGACTACAGCGACGCGGGCATGGTGGTGCCGGCGCTGCGGCGCCTGCCCGAACTGCGCGATGCGATGAGCCAGGTCTGGCGGGTGCTGCTGCTGTGGCTGGTGCTGCTGGCGCTGCTGGTGATCGCCGGCTGGGTCAGCTGAGGCCGCTCCCGACATCAGGGCACCTCCAACAACCGGCTTCTGCCACGCATGACGGTGTCGCGTAGGAGCGGCTTCAGCCACGACGGAGTTGTCGGGAATGCCCGTCGCGGTACGGGACGCGTGCCGAGGTGATGAGGGGTGCCCATCAACCGGGCTGGCAGGTGCGAGTCTGTTACCCGAGCCGAGCCGACCCGACTCGACCCGAGCCGACCCGAGCCGACCCGACCCGACCCGAGCCGACCCGACCCGACCCGACGAGGCGGATACGGCAGGCCGGCTAGTGCGGCGCCAGCAGGGTGAAGGGGAACCACGGCAGGTTGCGTGCGATCCAGTAGCCGGGCAGCGCGACCAGCCAGAAGTTCGGGCGCGAGACCACGTTGATCACTGGCGCGAACCAGGCCGCACGCCAGCCGGCCTTCCAGGCGATCAGGCCGGGCAGCAGCGCCAGGCCGAGCATCGCGCCGGGATTCATCGCAAACGCCCCGACCGGGTCCAGGTGCACCAGCGCATGCAGGGCGCGGGTCATGCCGCAGCCCGGGCAGTAGTAGCCGGTGAGCGCATGGAACATGCACGGCGCGAACGGGTTGTTCGCGGCATTGGGGTCGAAGCGGTACAACAACGTGGCGCCGCCGGCCGCGAGTGCGGCGGCGGCGCCCAGGCACGCCCGTTGTTGCCAGGCGCGCATGCCGATCAGCTCGCGTGCTGGATCTGCTGCATGTAGTCCATGTAGCTCTGCATGCCGCCGGTGGCGAGCATGACCACGTTGATCAGCAGGCCGATGATGGCCAGCGCGGTGGTCACCCAGCACCAGGTCTTGGCAGTGTTGGAGGCGCGGCGCGCGCCCTCCAGGTCGCCCTGGTTGAGCAGGCCGTTGACCTTGCTGGAGAACACGATGGCGACGATGCCGGTGATCAGCGCCGGGCAGCACAGGCAGAAACCGAGCACCGTCGAGATGATCGCCCAGGCCAGGTGATTGGGGACCGGACCGGGGACGCCGGAGGCGGGAGGCGGCGGGGGCGCGACGGGGCTGACGGTACTCATGTGGATCTCCTTGATGGGTGGTGCACGGCAGTTGCTGAGTCTAGACGAGTCGCTGCGGTGTGCGGGTGTGGCAGGCCGTCAGTGCGGCGCGAGCAGGGTGAAGGGAGACCAGGGCAGGTTGCGCAGCAGCGCGTAGCCGAGCAGCACCCACAGCCACAGCCGCGGGTCGGCGAGGATCTTCAGCAGCGGCGCCAGCGGGCGCAGGCGCAGGCCGGCGGCGTTGAGCGCCATGATCGCCAGCAGCGGCAGTGCCACCACCAGCAGGGGATTGCTGGTCCAGGCGTGAGCCAGGTCCAGATGCACCAGCGCGTGCAGGCAGCGGGTGCTGCCGCAGCCGGGGCAATACAGGCCGGTGAGGGCGCGGAACGGGCAGCCCGGCAGCGGATTGCCGGGGACGTTGGGATCGACCCGACGCAACACCACGGTGGCGACCACCGCGGCGCCGCTCAATGCGGCCAGCGGCAGCCAGCGGGGCAGGGACTGCAGGCGCGGCAGGGACATGGCAGGAAGGCGCTCGCGTGTGGCCGGCCGCCGTCGCAGGCGACGGCGGCCGCGGTGCTCAGGACGCCGAGGCCTGCTGCATCATGCCCAGGCCGCCGAGGGCGAAGATGAAGATCATGTACAGCACGATCAGCACCACCGAGGTGATCGCCGAGTAGATCGCCCACTTCTTGGCCTTGTCCGCCGACTCGCGCGCGCCGGTCACGTCGCCCGCGGCGAGCTTGGTGTTGACCTGCGAGGCGTAGACGATGGACACGATGCCCAGCGGCAGGCAGCAGAACAGCGTGGTCAGGATCGCCCAGACGAGGTTGTTGGACACTTGCGGTGCGGTGGTATTCATCCGTGTTGCTCCGGTGGTTGGGTGGTGAAACGGGAAACGCCCAGGGTCAGTGGCTGGTCAGGCTGCCGAGGAAGGCCAGGCCGCCGAACAGCAGGAACCACAACGCCATCAGGATCGGCAGCGCGAACGCGGACCACATCGCCCACAGGCCGGCCTTGCGCGAGGCCTCGCGTGCGCCGGCGATGTCGCCAGCGGCGCGGCGGCCATCCACCTGCGAGGCGTAGACGATGGAGACGATGCCCAGCGGCAGGCAGCAAAACAGCGTGGAGAGGATGGCCCAGACGAGATTGTTGGGCACATAGACGCCCGTCGCGTTGGGCGCTGGTGGTGGTACGACCTGATTCACTGTCCTCGGTCCTTCGCAATGGACGCCGCTGCTTGTGGCGTCTCCCCTCCGGGTAATTTACCCGAAGCGCGCGCCCGCGGCACCTGCGCCGCGCTCAGGCGGCGTCGCCGCGCAGCCGCCGCACGTGGGCTTCCAGGGTCTCGGCGGTGGCCTGCGCGCCGGCCACCGGCGCATCGGCGATCACCTCGACATGCGCGCGGAAGCGCCGCGGCACGCGCATGCGCCGCAACCGCGAATCGCGCTTGCTCCACATGCTGGTCCACATGTTGCGCAACGCCATCGGCACCACCGGCACCGCGCGGCGCGCCAGGATCTTCTCCACGCCGGACTTGAACGCGGCGATCTCGCCGTCCTTGGTCAGCGCGCCCTCGGGGAAGATGCACACCAGTTCGCCTTCGGCCAGCGCGGCGTCGATGGCGTCGAACGCGCGCTGCATCAGCTCGGGATCTTCGCGCGCGCCGGCGATCGGGATCGCCTTGGCGGTGCGGAAGATCCAGCGCATCACCGGAATGTTGAAGATGCGGTAGTACATGACGAAGCGCACCGGCCGCGGGATCGCCGCCGCCAGCACCAGTGCGTCCATGTAGCTGACGTGGTTGCACACGATCAGCGCGGCCCCTTCCTCGGGCACGTGACGTTCGACACCGTGCAGGCGCAGCCGGTACAGCGTGCGCACCATCACCCAGCTGAGGAAGCGCATCAGGAATTCGGGGACGATGCTGAAGATCCAGATCGCCACCATCGCGTTGGCGATGGCCAGCGCCAGGAACACCTGCGGGATGCTCAGCCCGGGCATCGGGATGCGCGTGCCGAACAGCTGCAGCTGCTGCATCTGCAGGGCGATGCCGATCATCGCCGCCAGCACGATGAACAGCGAGTTCTGGATGTTGAGCCCGCCGATGACGCGCGACAGCTCCGCCTTCGGCGTGCGGCTCTGGATCAGCGCGAACAGCGGCACCACGAACAGGCCGGTGCACAGGCCGATGCCGACCAGGTCGAGCATGATCCGCCAGCTGCCGGCCTGGTGCACGAACTGGCCGATGCCCAGGCCGGTCTGCAGCGCGGCGCCGGGCCGGGCGAAATACAGGTCGAGCATGAAGGCGCTGATGCCGAACGCGCCCAGCGGCACCAGGCCGATTTCCACGGTGCGCCCGGACAGCTTCTCGCACAGCAGCGAGCCGGTGCCGGTGCCGATCGAGAACAGCGCCAGGGCGAAGATGTACAGGTCCTGCGCGCCGCCCAGGTTGAGTTCGGCGTAGGTCGGCAACTGCGCGGTGAGCACGGTGCCGACGAACCAGAACCAGGACACGCCGAGCACGGCGTTGCGCACCGCCAGCTGGCGCCGGGTCAGGCGCATGATCGCCAGCGATTCCGGCAGCGGGTTCCAGTTGATCTTCAGCTCGGGCGCGCCGGCGTCGACCCTGGGGATGCAGCGCGCCACCAGATTGCCGGTGACCGCCAGCGCCACCACCGCGGTGGCCGCGGCCACCGGCCCGTGGTCGCCGGCGATCTGGAAGATCAGCCCGCCCAGGATCATGCCGCACAGGATCGAGATCGAGGTGCCCATCTCGACCAGGCCGTTGCCGCCGGTCAGTTCCTCCGGCTTGAGCACCGACGGCAGGATCGAATACTTCACCGGCCCGAACAGGGTCGATTGCAGGCCGGTGCAGAACAGCGCCACCAGCAGCACCGCCATGTTCTCGGTCAGGAAGCCGACCGCGGCCAGCGACATGATGCCGATCTCCATCGTGGTGGTGATGACCACCAGCCGCGATTTCTCCAGCTTCTCGGCGATCTGCCCGGCCAGCGAGGAGAACAGGAAGTACGGCAGGATGAACAGCGCCGGTGCCAGGTTGGTGTACAGCGTGCGCTGCTCCGGCGTCACGCCCAGATAGAACAGCAGGCCGATGATCGCCTGCCGGTACACGTTGTCGTTGAAGGCGCCCAGCGCCTGGACCACGAAGAACGGCAGAAAGCGGCGTTGCCGCAGCAGGGCGAACTGGCTGTGGGCGGACATGCAGGCTCCTTTGCGAACGCGCGCAGCCTAGCAGGTTCGCCGCGCGCGCAGGCGTGGCGCGCGACGGCCCGCTCCGGGGTTGTCCGGCGCGGCCTGCAGGGCGTCGCGTCGCGCGCGCAGCAGGGCGATGAAGGCGCGCGCGGCCGGGGTCGGGTCCGGCCGCCACACGGCGTAGGTGAGGAAGCGGAAGCGCTCGCGCAGCGCCACCGTGGCCACGCCGTGCATGCCGGTGGCCATGGTCTGCGGCACCACCGCCAGGCCCAGGTCCTCGGCCACCAGTTGCCGCTGCAGGTCGGCGTGGGTGACCTCGTACTGCAGGCGCTGGCGCAGGCCGGCGGCGGCGAAGGCGCGGTCGATGATGCCGCGCACGCCGGCACCGGGGATCAGCCCGGCCATCGGCGCGTCCTCCAGTTCGCGCAGCGAGACCTCGCGCCGCGTGGCGAAGCGGTTGCCCGGCGCGGCGATCAACGCCAGCGGCTCCTCGTGCAGCAGCAGGTGCTGCGGCGGCAGCGCCACGTGCGGGCCGACCCCGACCAGGGCCACGTCGAGCCGGCCTTCGCCCAGGTCCAGCAGCAGCGCATCGCTCATGCCGGTGCGCAGGTGCACGTCCACCGCGCTGTGCGCCTCGCGGAACTGGCGCAGCGCCGCCGGCACCTGCACTGCGTTCAACGAGGAGATCTGGCCGATCTGCAGGCGGCCGCGCACCGTGCCCAGGGTCTGCGCCATTTCCTCGTGCAGGCGCTCGGCCGCGCGCAGGGTGGCGCGCGCGTTGTGCAGGAATACCTCGCCGGCGGCGGTGGCGCGCACCTGCCGCGCGCCGCGCTCGAACAGCCGCGCGCCCAGCGCCTGCTCGATCTTGGCGATCTGGTGACTCAGCGCCGACTGCACGGTGTGGCAGCGGCGCGCGGCGGCGGTGAAGCTGCCTTCTTCGGCGACGGCGACGGCGAATTCGAGCTGGCGCAGGGTCAGCATGGCGTGGCCCGGCGCGCGTCGCGGTGGCGGCGCTGCCGATTCGCGGTGCTGCCGCGTGTGTGCCGTGCCGTCCGTTGCAGCGCGGTCTGTTGCAAGGCCAGGCTCATGCCGGCCGCCCGAGTCGCTTGCGCCATTGCTGGCGCAGCCACAGGCGGATGTTGTAGCGGCGCTTGCGGCTCATGAACGGGTAGCGCAGGGTAATGCCGAGCAGGCCGCGCAGCGTGTCCAGCCGCGGCGCATGCACGGGCAGGGCGTCGCAGCGCACCGAGATGCGGTCGCAGCCGGCGTCGTGGGTGCGGTGGATGACGTCGGCACGCATGATCAGCAGGTCGCCGACCGCAAGTTGCGGCACCACCTTGTGCGCTTCCAGGTCGAAGCCGATCTTCCAGCCGGGGCTGGCGTCGTGCAGGTCCTCGATCGCATACCAGTCGCCGATGGCGATGGCCTCGCCGGGAAAACGCAGCCGGAACCAGTCCAGCGTGTCGGCCTCCACGCAGCGGAAGCGCAGCGCGCCGCGGCCCTGGATGCGCTCATGCAACCGCGGGTCCAGGCGCGCGACCACGTCGTCGGCGACGATCGCCACGTTGGCCAGGCCGGCGTCGGGCTTGAGCACCGGCATGTAGCAGATCAGGTAGTTGCGGTGGTCGCCATGCAGGAAATAGCTGAAGTGGTCCAGGTGCCAGTTGAGCGCGCCGCCCGGCGCGGTTTTCGGATCGCGGTGCTGGTCGAACGGCAGGCGCAGGCTCGGCGCGGCATGGCTCTCGCGGATGCGGATGGCGCAGTAGCCGAAGCGGTCGGCGGCGATCGCCAGGCCCATGGCCGCGGCCACCGGCGGCACGGTCGCGGCAATGCGCGCCTGGATCCGCTGCATGTCCGCTGCCGGCAGCTCGCCGATCACGCCATCGTGGAACTTCTCGGCGCCTTCCAGGAAGCGCAGCAGGCCGCCCGGAATGTCGCCCTCGCCCAGGAAGCCGCGGATCACCGCGTAGCCGTGCTGGTGCAGCGCCTCGGCGATGTCGGTGCTGGGCATGGAGCGCATTCCTTCAAGGCGATGGTGGTCGGGGTGGCAGCGTCCGAGTCCGGACATGGCGTGCGTCCGGAGCGCCGATCCGCCGACGCGGCCGGGCTGTCGGCAGCCACGCTCACGCTATCTCAAAAGCAGATGGCAGTGGTGAAAAAAATGCGTTTGAAAGATCGATCCTGCCGCCACAGACTGCGCCCTCTCTTCGATCCGGTTCCCGTCCATGGACACGACCTCACATCCGCCGATACGCCGCGGCTTGGTGCTGCTGATGGCCATCGCCACCGGCCTGGCGGTGGCCAGCAACTACTACGCACAGCCGCTGCTGGAAGTGCTGGCGCAGACCTTCGCCATCGACGTGCGCCGCGCCGGCATGGTGGTCACCACCGCGCAGCTGGCCTATGCCGCCGGCCTGCTGTTCCTGGTGCCGCTGGGCGACCGCTTCGAGCGCCGCAGCCTGATCGTCGGTCTGTATGCGCTCAGCGCGGTCGGCCTGCTGGTCAGCGCGATGGCGCACAGCTTCGCGCTGCTGCTGCTCGGCACGCTGATCACCGGGCTGAGCTCGGTGGCGGCGCAGATCCTGGTGCCGTTCGCCGCCACCCTGGCCGCGCCGCACGAGCGCGGCCGGGTCATCGGCACGGTGATGAGCGGGCTGCTGCTGGGCATCCTGCTGGCGCGCACGGTGTCCGGCCTGCTGGCCGGGATCGGCGGCTGGCACACCGTGTATTGGGTGGCCGCGGCGCTGATCCTGCTGGTGTCGGGGCTGCTGTGGCGCGGCCTGCCGCGGCACCCGGGCAACCCACGCCTGTCCTATCCGCACCTGATCGGCTCGGTACTGGCGCTGCTGCGCGACGAGCCGGTGCTGCGCGCGCGGGCGGTGCTGGGCGGGCTGATCTTCGCCGGCTTCAGCATGTTCTGGACCACACTGGCGTTCCTGCTGTCCGGCCCGGACTACCGCTACGGCACCGCGACCATCGGCCTGTTCGGGCTGATCGGCGCGGCCGGCGCGTTCGCCGCCAACCTGTCCGGCAAGCTCTCCGACCGCGGCGCCGGCCACTGGGTCGGCTGGGGCGGCCTGGTCATGCTGCTGCTGTCGTGGCTGTTGCTGCTCGGCGCGCCGCACTCGCTGTGGCTGCTGCTGGCCGGGGTGGTGCTGCTGGACGTGGCGGTGCAGGGCGTGCACATCGGCAACCAGAGCGTGATCTACCAACTGGATCCGGCCGCGCGCAACCGCATCACCTCGGCCTACGTCACCTGCTACTTCATCGGCGGTGCGATCGGATCCAGCCTCGGCACCGCGGCCTACGCCTACGCCGGCTGGCGCGGGGTAGCGATCGGCGGTGCGGCGCTGGCGGTGGCGGCGTTGCTGTGGATGGGCATCAGCGTGCGGCCGGCGCAGCCAGCGTCGGCGCCGGCGGCACCGGCGCGGCGCTGACGGCCTGCGCGGCGGCGCGCAGCTTGGGCAGCAGGCGCAGGGTCAGGGCGAGCTGGTTGCGCACCAGCCGGCGCTTGGCCTCGTCGATGCCCTCCTCGCGCTCCAGCGCCTCGGCCAGCGCGATCTCGGCGGATTCGTCGGCAGCCGGCAGCGCGCGTCGCTCGCTCAGTGCGTCGGCCAACGCGCCCAGCGCCTGCGGCAGGTAGTCGCCGGCGCGGGCGATGTCCGGATCGGTCTCGCCGGCCAGCGCGGCGCGGTGCGCGCCCAGCGCCGACAGATAGCCGAGCAAGGTGTTGGACAGGGCCAGGAAGCGGAAGCCGGCGTCCAGGTTGCGGCGGTAGCGCCCGGGCTCGCGCAACATGTTCGACAGCGCCACCGACAGCGCGGCGTCGGCGTTGTGCATGTCGCGGCGGGCGATGCGGTAGGGCAGGTCGTCGCGCATGCCGCTGCGGTATTGCTCCAGCACCTGCGCCAGGTAGCGCGCGCTGCTGGACAGCACCGTCGCCAGCACCTGGTTGAGGCGCCGACCCTGCCAGTCCGGCAGGATCAGGAACGAGGCGGCGGCGGCGATCGCGCAGCCGATCAGGGTGTCGAGCAGGCGCGGCCAGATCAGCATGAAGCCGTCGCCGATCAGGTTGAAGCAGAACAGCGCCATCACCGTGATCGCCGCCGTGGCGAGCATGTAGCGGTCGGTGCGGGTGACGAAGAACACCAGGGTGCCGAGCAATGCGAACAGCAACTGCAGCTCGGTGCCGGGGAACAGCTGCATCAGCGCCCAGGCCGCGCCCAGGCCGATCAGGGTGCCGGCGATGCGCTGGGCCAGGCGCAGGCGGGTGGCGCCGTAGTTGGGCCGGCACACGAAGGCGGTGGTCAGCAGGATCCAGTAGCCGTTGCTGGCGTGGATCGACTGCATGATGGCGTAGCCCACCACCAGCGCGATGGCCATGCGCAGGCCATGCCGGAACAGCACCGAGCCGGGCGTGAGCTGCTGGCCGAGGCGCCGCAGCATCTCGCGCAGGGTGTGCGGCGAGGAGTCGCGCAGGCGGGTGTCGAGAGTGTCGCTGGTGGTGTCCGATTGCGCGGCCTCGGCCAGGCGCCGCTCGATGCTGTGCAGGTTGGTGACCAGCAGTTCCAGCGAACCGAGCAGCCGCGCCTGCCGTGGATCGGCGCGCGCGTGCAGGAAATCCAGCGACTGCCGCAGGTCGGTGGTGGCCTGCTGGGTCTGCTCGCCGTAGTCGAACGGCTGGCGCAGCCGGATCGCCTCGCCCAGCGCCGCGCAGGCCTTGCCCTGCAGGGCCAGCAGGCGCTGGCAGCGGTACAGCACGTCGCTGTGGAAGAACGCGTCGGTCAGCGCCTCGTACGGGTAGTGCGAGGAACTGGCGCGCTCGTGGAAATCCTGCGCCATGTAGTACAGGCGGAAGTACAGGCCCGACTGCACGCCGGGCCGGCCGGAGCGGCCGAAGCGGCTGATGATCGCGGTCTTGGCCGCGTTCAGCGCCGCCACCACCCGCGCGTTCTGCTCGGCCAGCGCCAGCCGCCGCGTATGCAGGTCGCTCTGCCGCACCGGCTCGAACAGGGCCGCCTTGAGCCGCAGGTAGCGGCCCAGCTCCAGGTACAGCCGCGACAGCCGTTCGCGCACCGGCCGGTTGGCGAACAGCACCGTCCACAGCACCGACAGCACGCCATACCAGCTGGCGCCGAGCAGCAACAAGGCCACGCCGTGCCAGGCGTTGCCGCCGACATGGCCGTTCTGGTTGCCGTGGTCCAGGCCGATCATCGCGTAGATCGCCAGCGCCACCGTGGCCTGGGCGATCGAGGCGTAGCGTTCGCCGAGCGCGCCGAGCAGGGTCAGGGCGAAGGTGGACAGCGCCAGGCCGGCCGCGAACGGCCACGGATACGGGAACAGCAGCACCACCGCGGCCGCGGCGGCGGCAAAGCACAGCAGCGACAGCAGCACCGACTTGATCCGGCCCAGCCAGTTGTCGTCGGTCTCGGCGATGGCACTGGCGATGGTGCCCAGGAAGATCGCCGGCACCGCCTCCAGTTGCTGTTGATGCCAGCACACGCCCATCGCCACCGCCAGCGCGATGAACACGCGCAGCCCGTAGCTGGCCTTTTCATGGGCCCACAGGCGGCTCAGGCGGGTTTCGATCGAGGGGCTCGGCACCGCGACACGATAGCGCACCGTCGCTGTATGCGATCCCCCTCGAGCGGGCCCGTCTACGCGAGTGCGCTCAGACGTCCAGTTGTCGCAGGCGGGCGTCCAGCAGCGCCGGGAAGCGCTTGTACCAAGCCTGGTTGAGCGGCGAGGGATGCGGCAGCGGGTACAGCGTCACGCGACGGGTGCGGCGGCCGTCCTCGCTGCGCAGCTCCACCTCGGTCTGCGCCTGGAAGCGATCCTCGCGTGCCCAGAACGCGTCCAGCGCCGCGCGCACCTCGCGCGGCTGGTCGATGCCGAACCACAGGAAGGCCTCGCGGCTAGGGCGTGTCGTCCATTCCCGAGGATGCCGCGTTGGGTCTGGCAGGCGCGCGGCCGGCGTTGCGTGGCGCAGCGCCTGACTGGCCGTCAGGTCAAGCCGCGCGGCGCCGGCCGCGCGCCTGCCAGGCCCAACCCGAAGGGCCGTGATTGCGCGCGCCCGTGACCGCGTCATCGCTCGGGCGTGGACGGACGTCCACTTCCTCCCTTTTCCTTGCCACAGGCACGCGCAATCACGGCGCGGCATGCTCGGGAACGGATGACGCGCCCTAGGGTGAGGATGGCGTCGCCGCGCCACTGCTCGAGCAGCAGGCGCCGCATCAGCGGATGGAAGCGCCGCTTCACCGGCATGGACCAGGCCTTGTTGCCCACCGGCTTGTACGGCACGGTGTTGAGCCAGAACGCGACGCGGCCGGCCTCGAGCCCGGCGGCGAAATCCGGCATCTCCGCCCCCTCGTGCAGGTGCCGGTACAGCGCCTTGCGCACCAGCTGGCCGCCGCTGCCGACGAAGGGCTCGCCGTGCTCCACCTCGCTGCGGCCCGGGTCGCGGCCGAGGATGCAGAGGCGTGCATCGCGGCGGCCGAGGCCGATGATGGGATCGAGCGGATCCTTGCCGCAGGCGGCGTAGACCGCGGTGTCGATGCCGTCGGTCTGCGCGGCGAGCGCGCGGAAGCGGCTGCGGAGGGTCGGGGAGAGGGGCATGGGGTTTGCGCGAACCGGGAGGTTTCAGGCTAGCGCAAGGGCGATGGTGGCCGCGTGCGGACCTCCGTAGGAGCGGCTTCAGCCGCGACCGGCGTTCCCGGTCATGCACGTGTCGCGGCTGAAGCCGCTCCTACAGATGCACGGTCCGGCTCTGTTGTGGGAGGGACTTCAGTCCCGACGAGCGAAGTTGTCAGCTGTGCTTTGGGCTTCGCTCGTCGCGGCTGAAGCCGCTCCTCCACGTGGCGACGTGCTACGCCCCCTGCTCGCGCGCGATCGCGCGCCAGCCGATGTCATGGCGGTGGAATTCGCTGGCCCAATGAATCTGCTCCACGCCGGCGTACGCATGCCGCTGCGCCTCCGCCACGCTGTCGCCCAGCGCCGCCACGCACAGCACGCGGCCGCCGGCGCTGAGCACGCGGCCCTGCGCGTCCAGCGTGGTGCCGGCATGGAACACCTTGGCGTTGGCCGGCACCGCGTCCAGGCCGGTGATCGCTTCACCAGTGACAGGCGTCTCCGGATACGGCGCCGCCGCCAGCACCACGCCCAGCGACGGGCGCGGATCCCATTGCGCCTCGGTCGCGTGCAGGCGTTCGTCGAGCGCGGCCTCGAGCAGGTCGAGCAGGTCCGACTGCAGGCGCAGCATCACCGGCTGCGTTTCCGGGTCGCCGAAGCGCACGTTGAACTCGATCACCTTGGGCGCGCCGCTGGCGTCGATCATCAGTCCGGCGTAGAGGAAGCCGGTGAACGGCACGCCGTCGTCGCGCATGCCGCGCACGGTCGGCTCGACCACCTCGCGCATCACCCGCGCGTGCACCTCGGGCGTCACCACCGGTGCGGGCGAGTACGCGCCCATGCCGCCGGTGTTGGGGCCGGTGTCGCCATCGCCGACGCGCTTGTGGTCCTGGCTGGTGGCCATCGGCAACGCGGTGTGGCCGTCGACCATGGAGATGAAGCTGGCTTCCTCGCCGTCGAGGAATTCCTCGATCACCACGCGCGCGCCGGCGTCGCCGAAGGCGTTGCCGGAGAGCATGTCGCGCACCGCGGCCTCGGCCTCTGCCAGCGACATCGCCACGATCACGCCCTTGCCGGCGGCCAGGCCGTCGGCCTTGATCACGATCGGCGCGCCCTTGTCGCGGACATAGGCCAGCGCGGCCTCGACCTCGGTGTGCACGGCGTAGAACGCGGTGGGAATGCCGTGGCGCTGCAGGAAGTCCTTGGCGTAGGCCTTGCTGCCTTCCAACTGCGCGGCGGCGGCGGTGGGGCCGAAGATGCGCAGCCCGGCGGCGCGGAAGCGGTCGACCACGCCCAGCACCAGCGGCACTTCCGGGCCGACCACGGTCAGCGCCACGCCTTCGTCCTGGGCCAGCGCGAGCAGGCCGTCGAGGTCGTTCACCTTGACCGGCACGTTGCGGCACTTGGCCTCGCTGGCGGTGCCGGCATTGCCGGGCGCCACCAGCACTTCATCGACACGGGGGGACTGGGCCAGCTTCCAGGCCAGGGCGTGTTCGCGGCCGCCGGAGCCGATGACGAGCAGTTTCATCGCGGAATTCCAGATTGCAGGGGAAAGGGGAGCGGCTGCACCGGGTGCGCGTGCCTCATGCGCAGCCTTCGCGCTGCAGCGCTTCGGGGAAATGGTAGGTCCAGGTCTTGGTGTCCAGCACGAAGCGGTGTTCGCGCTGGACCTGACGCTGGCCGCAATCCACGCCGGTTTCCTCGATCAGCAGCGGCCACACGCGGGCGGCGTGGTCGCGGTCGTCGAAGCGCAGGGCGAAGTCGAGGTCGAACTGGCCGGCCTTGCAGTCCGCTGCCGCATCGGCGGCGTCGCAGTCGGCGGCGGCGCCGTTGTCGATGTGGCTGCGCAGGCTGCCGGCATCGACCAGGCCCTTGGGGCCGGGCAGGATCAGCGTTTGCGATTGCAGCGCGTAGCCCTGGCCGAACCAGCCGTCCTCCACGCGGAACCCGTAGAAGTCGCTGCCGGCGCGGACGATGCCGACCTCGCCCGGCTGGCCGTTGCTGCCGTAGGTGCCGCCGGTGCGCTCGGCGGCGACGGCGAAGCCCTGGCCCTCGGGGCGCAGCACGTAGAAGTCGATGGTGCCCGGCTCCGGATGGCCGGCATCGCGCAGCGTGCCGCACACCGCCAGCAACTGCTGCCAGCCGTCGCCGATGACCACCGGCTGTTCGGCGCAGACCTGCCAATCCACCGCATGGCTCGCGCCATCCTGGGTCCACTGCCCCGGCCAGTGCCCGGCGAGCATGGCAGCGCTGCCGTAGCGTTGCTGCAGGAACGCCTGCAGCCGCGCGGTGCGGCTGACGTGGGCCGGCGCTGCGGCGCTGGCGGACGCAGGTGCCGCGCTGGGTGCGGGCGTCGCGGCCGGCGTGCAGCCGCCGAGCACGAGCACGCCGGCCAGGGCCAGCACGGCGAGCGGACGGGGCGCGACAGCCGACATGCGCAGCGCTCCGGGACTCAGTGACGGAAGTGGCGCACGCCGGTGAACACCATGGCGATGCCGTGCTCGTCGGCCGCGGCGATGACCTCGGCGTCGCGCATCGAACCGCCGGGCTGGATCACCGCCTTGATGCCGGCCGCGGCGGCGGCGTCGATGCCGTCGCGGAACGGGAAGAACGCATCGGAGGCCATCACCGAGCCTTCCACGGCCAGGCCGGCATCGGTGGCCTTGATCCCGGCGATGCGCGCCGAATACACCCGGCTCATCTGCCCGGCGCCCACGCCGATGGTGCGGTGGTCCTTGGCGTAGACGATGGCGTTGGACTTGACGTACTTGGCCACCTTCCACGCGAACAGCAAGTCGGCGAACTGCGCCTCGGTCGGCGCCAGGCGGGTCACCACCTTCAGCGCATCGCGCGGGACCACGTGGGCGTCGCTGGTCTGCAGCAGGATGCCGGAGCCGACGCGCTTGCTGTCGATGCCGTAGGCGCCGTCGCCGGCGGGGATGCGCAGCACGCGCACGTTGGCCTTCTTCTTGGCGTACTCCAGCGCGGCGTCATCGTAGTCGGGGGCGATCAGCACCTCCACGAACTGGCGGTCCAGGATGACCTTGGCGGTGGCCGCATCCAGCGTGCGGTTGAAGGCGATGATGCCGCCGAAGGCGCTGGTCGGGTCGGTGGCGTAGGCCAGTTCGTAGGCGTCGCCGCAGCCGGCGCCGACCGCCACGCCGCACGGGTTGGCGTGCTTGACGATGACGCAGGCCGGCGCGTCGAACTGGCGCACGCACTCCCAGGCCGCATCGCTGTCGGCGATGTTGTTGTAGGACAGCTCCTTGCCCTGCAACTGGGTGAAGGTGGCCAGGGTGCCCGGGGTGGGGAAGAGGTCGCGGTAGAACGCGGCCTGCTGGTGCGGGTTCTCGCCGTAGCGCAGTTCCATCACCTTGACGAAGCTGGAGTTCATCTGCGCCGGGAACGGGCTGCGCACCGGCACCGCGGCGTCGCTGGCGGTGACCGCGGACAGGTAGTTGCTGATCGCCGCGTCGTACTGGGCGACGCGGTTGAACGCGGCCACGGCCAGGGCGAAGCGCTTGCCCGCCGACAGCCGGCCGTCGTTGGCCTCCAGCTCGGCCAGCAGCTCGGCGTACTGCGCCGGATCGGTGGCCACCGCCACGCGCGCGAAGTTCTTGGCCGCCGAGCGCAGCATCGCCGGGCCGCCGATGTCGATGTTCTCGACCGCCACGTCAAGCGTGCAGTTGGCATCGGCGGTGACCCGCTCGAACGGATACAGGTTGAGCACCAGCAGGTCGATCGCGGCGATGCCGTGCTCGGCCATCACCGCATCATCGGTGCCGGCGCGGCCGAGCAGGCCGCCGTGCACCAGCGGGTGCAGGGTCTTGACCCGGCCGTCCATCATCTCCGGGAAGCCGGTCAGCTCGGACACGTCCTTCACCGCCAGCCCGGCCTCGCGCAGCGCCTTGGCGGTGCCGCCGGTGGACAGCAGCTCGACGTTGCGCGCGGCCAGCGCGCGGGCCAGGTCGATCAGGCCGGTCTTGTCGGAAACGGACAGCAGCGCCCGGCGCACGGGCAGGAAATCGGAGGACATGGGGCAGGGCGGGGGCAGCGGAACGGGCCGCCATTGTAGGCGCTGAGGCCCGCCGACGCCCGGCCGGGGCGCGCGCCCGGCCCGCCGATCGTGCCTGCGGCAGCGCGCTCCAGGCGATCGCGCCGGGATGCGGTGGTCGTGCGCATGTGCCGATCCGCAGCGCGGGCCGTGCTGCGCGGCACCCTGCCGCGTGTCGATGCGGCGCACGGGGTGGGCCGTCGCTGGCGACGCCCGTGTGGGTCAGCGGGTTGCCGGGCTGCACGCGCGCCATCGCGCGCGCTGCCGCGGCGATGCATTAGGCTGTCGCCGCCCCGCCCTCGCCGTCAGGACCACGCGCGTGTCGATCTATGCCCTCAAAGGACGTTTCCAGGATCTGCTGCGGCCGGGCGTGCGCGTGTTGTACCGGCGCGGCGTCACCGCCAACCAGGTGACCGTGGCCGCGGCGCTGCTGTCGTTGCTGGTCGCCGCGGTGGTCTACGCGCAAGGCGCCACGCAGCCGCTGTGGTACGCGTTGCTGCCGCTGTGGATGCTGCTGCGGATGGCCTTGAACGCGGTGGACGGCATGCTGGCGCGCGAGTTCGGCCAGCAGTCGCGGCTGGGCGCCTACCTCAACGAACTGAGCGACGTGGTCGCCGATGCGGCACTGTACCTGAGCCTGCTCGGCGTGCCCGGCGTTGGCGCCGGCTGGCTGTGGCTGATGGCGCTGACTGCCGCGATGACCGAATATGCCGGCGTGCTCGGGCTGATGGTCGGCGCCAGTCGCCGCTACGATGGGCCGATGGGCAAGAGCGATCGTGCCTTCGTCGTCGGCCTGCTGGGGCTGCTGCTGGCCGGCGGCTGGATCGGGGCGGCGACGGTGACTGGGGTCGCCATGGCCACGGCGCTATTGTGCTTGGCGACCGTGGTGCGTCGGGTCGCCGCCGGATTGCGCGAGGCGGCCACGCGCGCGTGAGTGGGGGGCGGCCGGCGCGGCTGCAGGGCACAGGGATTCACGGCAGACAGGACATCGGCAACGGATGCGGCAGGTCAACGAAAGCGAATTCGCCAGTTTCGACGGCACACGGCTGTTCTACCGGCACTGGCCGGCCACCGCGCCGGCGGCGCCGCCGCGGGCGGTGCTGCTGCTGCACCGCGGCCACGAACATTCCGGGCGGGTCATGCACCTGGCCGAGGAACTGGGCCTGGACGACTGCGCGCTGTTCGCGTGGGATGCGCGCGGCAATGGTCGCTCGCCCGGTGCGCGCGGCGACGCGCCCGGCTTCCCGGCGCTGGTGCGCGACCTGGACCGCTTCGTCGCGCACATCGGCGAGGTCCACGGCATCGCCGTGCAGGACATTGTGGTGGTGGCGCAGAGCGTGGGCGCGGTGATCGCCAGCGCCTGGGTGCACGACTACGCGCCGCCGCTGCGCGCGCTGGTGCTGGCCTCGCCGGCGTTCAAGGTCAAGCTGTACGTGCCGTTCGCACGGCACGGGCTGGCCTTGCTGCGGAAGCTGCGCGGCAACTTTTTCGTCAACAGCTACGTCAAGCCGCAGTGGCTGACCCACGACCCGGCGCGGGTCGAGAGTTACCGCACCGATCCGCTGATCACCCGGCCGATCTCGGTGCGGGTGTTGCTGGGCCTGTATGCGGCGGCGGACCGCGTGGTCGACGATGCGCAGGCGATTACCGTACCGGTGCAACTGCTGGTGTCCGGCAGCGATTTCGTGGTGCACCGCGGGCCGCAGGATCGCTTCTACGAGCGTTTGTCCTCGCCGGTGAAGGAGCGTCACCTGCTGCCCGGCTTCTTCCACGACACCCTGGGCGAGCGCGACCGCGCGCCGGCGCTGGCGCAGATCCGCCGCTTCGTGCGCGCGCGCTTCGCCGAGGCGCCGGCGCTGCCCAGCCTGCGTCAGGCGCACCGGCGCGGGCCGACCTTCGAGGAAGCCGAGCGCCTGGCCTGGCCGCCGCAGCGCTACAGCCTGCAGGACCTGCGCTGGCGCGGCGTGCGCGCCGGGCTGCGCCTGGGCGGGCGGCTGTCCGAGGGCATCGCCCTGGGCCTGCAGACCGGCTTCGATTCCGGCAGCACGCTGGACTACATCTACCGCGACCAGGCCGCCGGGCGCGGCCCGCTGGGGCGGATGATCGACCGCAACTACCTGGATGCGATCGGCTGGCGCGGCATCCGCGTGCGCCGCCAACATCTGCACGAACTACTGGGCCTGGCGATGCAGCGGCTGCGCGCCGCCGGCCTGCCGGTGCGCGCGCTGGACATCGCCGCCGGCCACGGCCGCTACGTGCTGGAAGCGCTGGCCGGCGGCAGCCAGCGCGCCGACGCGATCCTG
Organism: Xanthomonas indica; assembly: GCF_040529045.1. Classification (NCBI taxonomy): domain Bacteria; kingdom Pseudomonadati; phylum Pseudomonadota; class Gammaproteobacteria; order Lysobacterales; family Lysobacteraceae; genus Xanthomonas; species Xanthomonas indica. The sequence continues at coordinate 1,097,677 of NZ_CP131914.1, forward strand.
TTGCGCGATTTCAGCCCGTTGAACGTGGAGCAGGGCCGCGCGCTGATTGCCGCGCTCGGCGCCGCCGACATCGCCCGCTTCGAGCAGGGCGACGCCTTCGACCGCGACGCGTTGGCGGCGTTGCAGCCGCGGCCGACGCTGGCGGTGGTGTCGGGCCTGTACGAGCTGTTCCCGGACAACGACCAGGTGCTGCGATCGCTGCACGGCGTGGCCGCGGCGGTGGCGCCGGGCGGTTACCTGGCCTACACCGGCCAGCCCTGGCATCCGCAGTTGGAGTTCATCGCCCGCGCGCTGACCAGCCACCGCGGCGGCGCGGCCTGGGTGATGCGCCGGCGCACCCAGCAGGAGATGGACGAACTGGTGCGGGTGGCCGGCTTCCGCAAGCTGGAGCAGCGCATCGACGACTGGGGCATCTTCACCGTGTCGCTGGCGCAGCGGATCGCGCCATGAGCGTTGCGGCCACGCGGCCGTGGCGGCGTGCGCTGGCCTGGCTGGCGCTGCTGGGGCCGTTCTTCTTCCTCAGCTACGGCCTGGCCAACACCCTGGCCGCGCGCCGCGCCGACGTGCCGGCGCTGCCGTTCGCCTGGGAAACCCACATCCCGTTCTGGCCGTGGAGCATCGTCCCGTACTGGTCGATCGACCTGTTCTACGCGGCCTCGTTCTTCGTCTGCCGCACGCGCGCCGAACTGGACACGCATGCACGGCGCCTGCTCACCGCGCAGCTGCTGGCGGTGGCCTGCTTCCTGCTGTGGCCGCTGCGCTTCAGCTTCGAGCGGCCGCCGACCGAGGGCGTGTTCGGCTGGCTGTTCGCAGTGCTGCTCGGCTTCGACAAGCCGTTCAACCAGGCGCCGTCGCTGCACATCGTGCTGCTGGTGGTGCTGTGGGTGCGCTACGCGCAACACCTGCACGGGCTGGCGCGGTGGGTCCTGCACGGCTGGTTCGCGCTGATCGGGCTGTCGGTGCTGACCACCTACCAGCACCATTTCCTCGACGTGCCCACCGGCCTGGCCGCCGGCTGGCTGTGCGTGTGGCTGTGGCCGGAGCGCATCGCCGCGCCGTGGCGGGCCGCGGCGCCGGCGCGCGATCCGCGGCGCTGGCGCCTGGCCGCGCTGTACCTGCTCGGCAGCGCGGCCTGCGCGGCCGCCGCACGCGCGCTCGGGGGCGCCGGCTGGTGGCTGCTGTGGCCGGCGCTATCGTTGCTGCTGGTCGCGCTCAGCTATGCACTGCTCGGCCCGCTCGGCCTGCAGAAGCGCGCCGACGGCCAGCTGAGCCTGGCCGCGCGCTGGCTGTACGCGCCGTACCTGGCCGCTGCCTGGCTCAACTCGCGCGCCTGGACCTGGCGCGATCCGGCGCCGCGCGCGATCGCCGACGGCGTCTGGCTCGGGCGCCTACCCGGCCGTGGCGAGCGCGCACGCTTCGCCGTGGTGGTCGATGTCAGTGCGGAACTGTCGTTGCGCGAGGCGCAGGCGCACGACCGCGTGGTGCCGATGCTGGACCTGGTGGCGCCGCCGGCCGCAGCCTTGCGCATGGCCGCCGACGCGATCGAAGCGGCGCGCGCGCACGGCCAGGTACTGGCCTGCTGCGCGCTGGGCTATTCGCGCAGCGCGGCCGCGGTCGCCACCTGGCTGCTGCGCAGCGGCCGTGCCGCCAACGTGGACGACGCGCTGGCGCTGCTCCGTGCGCGCGCGCCGCGGATCGTGCTGGGACCGGCGCAGCGTGCCGCCATCGCCGCCGCCTGCACCGCGCCGCCGGCGTCGCTGCAGGCGCAGGAACTGCCGGCATGAGCACGCCGCTGGAATTGCGCACGATGGCGGCGGTGCTGCGCCAGGGCGCGCCGCTGGATCGGCTGTCGCGGGTGTTGCTGGCGACGGCCCTGCTGCTGGGCGCCTGGTATGCCGGCACCGGCGCCATGCTCGCCGCGGCGTTGTGCGGAGGCTCGGTGTTGGCCGGCCTGCTGCAGCGCTACTGGGCGGCACGGGTCGGGTTGGATGCGGATCTGCTCGAGGCGGTGCTGGCCGAGGCCGACCCAGCGCGCGCCGGTGCCGACCTGGACGCGGCGCTGCAGCGGTTGGGCCTGCTGCGCACGCTGCCGCCGCCGCGCGACTGGCTGGCGCGCTGGCAGGGCATGCGCCGCCTGTTGCGGCGGCAGGTGCTGTGCTTCGCCTTGCAGGCGCTCGCCTTGGTGTTGGCGCTGTGCATGGCGCCGGCCGGCTGGGGGGCGATGCGATGACGCGAACGCCCACGCCGCTGCGGCCGGCCGCGGTCGATCCCGATCACGCGGCGCTGTGGCAGCGTCTGCAGGCCGATGGTTTCGGCGAGGGCGAGACGGCGTTGCCGGCGTTCGAGCGCCGCGTCGCCGAGGAGGCCGGCGTGTCGCTGGCGCTGGCCGCGCACCTGGTCGAGGAGTACCGGCGCTTCTGCTTCCTGGCCTGCGTCGCCGGCGAGGAGATCACGCCAAGTCCGCTGGTCGACCAGGCCTGGCATGCCCATCTCACCGATACCCGCGAGTACTGGCAGCGGTTCTGTCCACAGGTCCTGCGCCGTACGCTGCACCACCATCCCGGGCGCGGCGACCCGGCCGACGCCGCGCGCTTCCAGGCCCAGTACGCGGCCACCCTGTCGCACTACCGGCACTACTTCGGCGAACCGCCGGCGGCGTGCTGGCCGGCACCGGCCGGCGCGCCGCCGCTCGCGCCGGCAATGCGCCAGGCAAGCACGCGCGACACCGCGACCGCGCGCGGCGGCATCGCCCTGTGGGGCTGGATGCTGGGCGTGGCGCTGTTGTTCGCGGTGCTATGGCAGCGCCACGGCCCGCTTTCGCCGCTGCACTGGCCGGGACCGCCGTTCCTGCTGCTGTTCCTGGCCGGCATCGGCCTGGCCTGGAGTCTGGGCGCGCGTCTGCGCCTGGCGGTGCGCGCACTGCCAGGCGCGGCGCTCGATACGCCACTGGACGCCACCGAACTGGCCTACCTGGCCGGTGGCAGCGAGCGCGTCGCCGATCAACAACTGGCCTTGCTGCTGGCGGCCGGTGCGGTGCGCCTGCAGGCCGAACCGCATGTGCGCCGCCACGCGCGGCTGCGGCTCACCGGTGTCGCGGCAACACCATCGTTGCAGCGCGCGCTGGCGATCGTGCACGCGCATCCGTACCTGCAGCCGGCACTGGCCGCGTTGCAGCGCGACGCCGCGCCGCTGCGCCGGGCGCTGGTCGACAAGGGGCTGTGGCTTGGCCAGGGGCAGGCGTTGTGCGCGCGCCTGTTCGGCGCCGCACCGTTGCTGGCGCTGTGGACGATGGGCCTGCTGAAGCTGCGTATCGGCCTGCAACTGCAGCGCCCGATCGGCTTCCTGGTGGCAGCGATGGTGGTGGTCGCGGTCGTTGCGCTCGGCTTCCTGCTCACGCCGCCGCGGCGCAGCGTCGCCGGTGACGCCCTGTTGGCCAACCGCGATGCGGCCTGGCGCGACGGCGTCGCCGCGCCCTCGCTGGCGCCCGGTTCGCACCTGGCGTTGCCGCTGGCCCTGGCCGGCACCAGCGTGCTGATGACCACGCCCTGGGCCGACTACCACGCCTTGCGCGCACCGGGGGCCAACGGCCGTGGCGGCCGTTGTTCAACGACGAGCTGCAGTAGCTGTGGCGCTGGCAGCAGCGATGGGGGCGGCAGCAGTTGCGGCGGCGGTGGCTGCGGCGGGTGTGGAGGCGGCGACTGATGGCCGGTTCGAGCTGGCAGGTGCGGCGCGCGCAGTGGCGAACGCGGCTGGCGCTGGCGTTGCACGCGCGCGGGGCCACGCCCAACGGTGTGTCCTGGAGCGGGCTGGCGTGCGCGGTGCTGGCTGCGCTGATGTTCGCCCTGGCCTGGCGCGAGCCGCCGGCCAACGCCGCCGCGCTGCTGGTGCTGGCGGCGCTGGCGCTGCAGGCGCGGCTGCTGTGCAACCGCCTGGACGGGTTGCTGGCGCAGCAGGCGCAGATGATCGGCCGTGCCGGTGTGGTGTACAACGAGGCGCCGGACCGCTTGTCGGACGTGGCGGTGTGCCTGGGCGTGGGCTACGGCCTGCAGCCGGTGCTGGGCATCGGCGCGGAACTGGGCTGGGCCGCCGCCTTGCTGTGCGTGGGCACTGCCTACGTACGCATGCTCGGCCTGGCCTGCGCGGTGCGCGAACCGCTGCAGGGGCCGATGGCGCGCGTGCAGCGCATGCATTGGCTGTCGTTGGCCGCGCTGTTGGCGGCCGCGTCGTTGCTGCTGCAGCACGCCACGCTGGCCCGCATGCTCCTTGCCGTGGCGCTGGCGCTGCTGATCGCCGCTGCCGCCCTCACCATCGTGATCCGCGTGCGCGCCATCGTGCGCGAACTGGAGTGGAAATGATCGCCCGCCTGATCGCCCGCGGCTGCAGCGCCGCGATCCGCCTGCTCACCGGCGCACGTGCGCTGTGGCGCGGCTGCATGCCGTCCAGCGAACGCCGCGTGTACTACGGCAACCATGCCAGCCACGGCGATTTCGTGCTGATCTGGTCGTCGCTGCCAGCGCCGCTGCGGCGCGAGGTGCGGCCGGTGGCGGCGGCCGACTATTGGCAGCGCGACGCGCTGCGCCGCTACCTGATCCACGCCGTATTCAACGGCGTGCTGATCGAGCGCGAGGCCGCGCAGCGCACGCGCGATCCGATCGACTGCCTGTGCGAGGCGGTGGACGCCGGCGGCTCGCTGATCCTGTTCCCGGAAGGCACGCGCAACACCGAGGACGGCCTGCTGCCGTTCAAGAGTGGGCTCTATCACCTGGCGCGGCAGCGTCCGGAACTGGAGTTCGTGCCGGTGTGGATCGACAACCTCAAGCGGGTGATGCCCAAGGGCATGTGGCTGCCGCTGCCGCTGCTGTGCACCACCACCTTCGGCGAACCGCTGCGGCTGGGCGCCGGCGAGGACAAGCAGGCCTTCCTCGATCGCGCGCGTGCCGCCTTGTTGGCGTTGGCGCCGGAGCAGGCGGAGGCGGCCCGATGAATCCGATCGCGCTGAGCGACCACCTGCAGCAATCCTCGCTGCGACAACAGACGGTGTGGCTGTTCCTGGGCATCCCCACGGTGCTGATCGTGGCCACGCTGATCGCCGAGACCTTGCGCTGGCGCGCACGCGGGCGGCCCAGCGCGGTGCTGGACAACCTGGTGGCGCGGATCCGCGCCTGGTGGGTGATGGCCGGGGTGGTGGCGCTGGCGTTCGCCTTCGGCCGGCTCGGCGTGATCGTGCTGTTCGCGCTGGTGTCGCTGTTCGCGCTGCGCGAGTTCATCACCCTCACCCCGACCCGGCGCGGCGACTACTACGCGCTGCTGGCCGCGTTCTACGTGGTGCTGCCGTGGCAGTACTGGCTGGTGTGGAGCGACTGGTACGGCCTGTACACGCTGCTGATCCCGGTCTACGCGTTCCTGGTGCTGCCGATCCTGGCAACGATCGGTGGCGATACCACGCGCTACCTGGAGCGCACGGCCAAGGTGCAGTGGGGGCTGATGATCTGCGTGTTCTGCATCTCGCACGTGCCCGCGCTGCTGAACCTGCGCATCCCCGGCTACGAGGACCGCAACCTGCTGCTGTTCGCGTTCCTGGTGATCGTGGTGCAGTCCTCGGACGTGCTGCAGTACGTCTGGGGCAAGCTGCTGGGCCGGCATCTGATCGCGCCCAAGCTGTCGCCGTCCAAGACCGTGGAAGGCTTCGTCGGCGGCATCCTCTCGGCCAGCCTGCTCGGTGCGGCGCTGTGGTGGATCACCCCGTTCTCGCCGCTGCAGGCGTTCGCGCTGGCGCTGGTGGCCAACCTGATGGGTTTCTTCGGCGGCCTGGTGATGTCGGCGATCAAGCGCGACCGCGGCATCAAGGACTGGGGCCACATGATCGAAGGCCACGGCGGCGTGCTCGATCGACTGGATTCGGTGTGTTTTGCGGCACCGGTGTTCTTCCACCTGATCCGCTATGGATGGGTGTGAGGGACGGGGAGTGGTGGGGATTGGTTGGAGCGGCGCGCGGTGCGCGTGTGCGCCTGTGCGGGCGTAGGAGCGGTTTCAGGCGCGATGCTTTGCCGAGAGCGCATCGCGGCTGATCGCGCAGGAGGACAGCATGGCTTCCGCACCCGCATCTTTAGACGATGTCGCGTCGGGGCTGAAGCCCCTCCCACAGTCGCGAGGCGCGCGTTTCGGCGTTCGGTGTTTTCTTCGCTGCGGTAGTGCGTTCGATCGCCTGGGTAGGTTTCAGGCGTCGCGGCTGAAGCCGCTCCTACGCGGGCGATGTGCAGGCGCTACACGCTCCGTATCGGATTGCTTGACAGTCACGTCATGCAGGACAGCACGATGCGATCCCGATTCCCGATTCCCGATTCCCGATTCCCGATTCCCGATTCCCGATTCCCGATTCCCGATTCCCGATTCCCGAATCCCGAATCCCCAATCCCGGCCTCACTCAGGCCAGCCCGTATTCCTTGAGCTTCTTGCGCAGGGTGGCGCGGTGGATGCCCAGCAGCGCGGCGGCGCGGCTCTGGTTGCCTTCGCAATGGTTGAGCACTTCCACGAACAACGGGATCTCCATCTCGCGCAGCACGATCTCGTACACGTCGTCGGCGTCGCAGCCGTCGAGGTCGCGCAGGTAGCGGCGGACCGATTGCGCCACGTGTTCGCGCAGCGGCGGCTTCGGCGCGCCGCGACTGGAGTCAGGACGAGTGGTGGCGGCGTTCAAGTTCGACGGATCCCCGGATGACAGCGGCACCGGACGGCAGGAGGGCCGGCGCGGGGGGACGAGTCTAGCGCGTGGCCTGCGCCGCTGCCATGGCGGAGTGCCCGAACGCAGCGTTCTCAGTGGAAATCGAAACTGAATGCCGCAGTCTCGGCCGCCGGTTCGCGCACCTGGAACGCGATCTGTGCGCTCTGTCCCGGCGCCAGGGTGGCGCTGTCCGGACGCGCGCGGCCCAGGTACTCCTGCGGGCGCAGCACGCGGCTGCCGATGGTGCGGCCGTCGGCGTCGGCCAGCGACAACTGCAGCAGCGGCCAGGCCTGCGCCCAGCGTGCGTCGTTGCGGAAGGTCGCCTGCACCTGCAGGGTGCCGGCCTGGCCGGGCAGCGGCCGCACTTCGCGGCTGAGCATGGTGAAGGCGGCCGGCTCGCGCCAGGCCGGCACGCTGCAGCGCAGGACCTGGCAGACCCCGGCCACCCATGGCCGCCAGCGCGGGTCGGCGCCCAGGCGCTGGCGATCGGCGATGAGGATCTGCAACGCCAGCAACAGGCCCAGCCCGACCAGCGCGATCCACTGCCACGGTGCAGCGCGCAGCACCGGGCGCCGCCCGCGCGGGCCGTGCAGGAAGCTCGGTGCGGCAACGGGTGCGGCAGCGGGGCTGGCGGTCGCGGTGGCCGCGGTCGTGGCGGGGACCGGTGCCGGCGTGGGGTCCGTCGCCGGCGCGGGCGCTGGCATCCGCGCCTCCAGGTCGTCCGTGTCAGGCGTGGCGTGGTGCGTGTCGATGGCGCGCTCGGTCTCGACCGGCGTCGCGTTCGCAGACGCGGGCGAGACGCTCGGCGCCACGGGCGGCGCTGCGGTGTCGGTCAGCGGCGCCACGGGTGCCGACGCAGCGTCGCCCGCCGCCGGCGCGACCGGCGTCTCGTCCTGTGTGGCGGACGGATCGGGCTGACGCAGCAAGGTGGCGAGGCTGGGGCGGGGCGGAGTGCGATCGGGCATGCGCGACGGCGGCGACGGGAGAGCCGTATTCAAGCATGCGCCGGCGGGATCTGCAGCGCACGGCGGACGGGCTGTGGCCTTCCAGGACGGGACAGGGCCGGAGCAAGAGCCGTCACGAGGGTCGACGAGCCTCCATGCCCATGCGCTAGCACGCCACAGCACTTGTCGTTTGTCGGAGCGCATGGCCAAACGCGCCATGGGGAGACACCGCCTCCAGCCGGGGCATGCGCAGAAGATCCGCGCCGCCATCGCCCGGGCCTGCTGACGCGGCCGGCTTGGCGATCCGCCGCGGCGTGCTCAGCGCTGCGGCTTGCGGGGATCGAGCAGGTCCAGCAGGCCGGCGCGCTGGCGCGGACTCAGACTTTCGAAGCGTTCCAGCAGGCGCAGGTGCTGGTCGGTGAACTGGTATTGGTTGCGCAGTTCGCCGATGGCGGCGGCGTCCACCGCGATCGGTTCGCCGAACACGCGCTCGCCGCGGCCGGTGGCCAGGTACTCGAAGCTCAGCCCGCTGCGGCGGGCCAGGGCGATCAGGTGCTCCACGGCCGGCGCGGTGCCCTCGGCCATTTCCCACTGCGCCACGGCGCTGCGGGTCACGCCCAGGTCCAGCGCCAGGGCCTCCTGGGTGAGGCCGGTGAGCTTGCGCGCTTCGCGCACCCGTTCGTACAGCTTGCTGTTCACACGCACCTCCGCAGGGGAGGCGAGATATAGCCGCGCCGGCCGCCACGGTTAGTTCGTAGCGCTGTCCGGCGGTGAAATGTTAGCGATACTGTCTTTGCTTCACTGCGGTGGGCCCGCTTCAGCGCGGGCCGCGCTCTGGCTTGGCGAATGCCGCACCCGGTGCTGCCGGGCGTGGTCGCGCCCGCGGTTCAGTCGCGGCGCACGCCGTCGATGCGCATCCAGTCGCCGTCCTGTTCGGTGCGCAGTTGCGTGAACCACGGCGCGTAGCGCTGCAGCAGTTCCTGTTCCTGGCCGTGCAGGATGCCGGACAGGGCGATGCGGCCGCCCGGGGCCACGCGCGCGGCCAGGGTCGGCGCCAGCGCATCCAGCGCCGAGGCCAGGATGTTGGCCACCACCACCGGATAGGTGGCGGCCGGTTCGTCGGCGGGCAGGTACACCGCCAGGCGCTCGCCGACCGCATTGCGCTCGGCATTGTCGTGGCTGGCCAGCAGCGCCTGCGGGTCGTTGTCCACGCCCACCGCGGCGGCGGCGCCCAGCTTCAGCGCGGCCAGTGCCAGGATCCCCGAACCGCAGCCGAAATCGAGCACGCGCGCCTGCGTCAGGACGCCCTCGGTGGCCAGCGCGTCCAGCCAGCGCAGGCACAGCGCGGTGGTCGGGTGGGTGCCGGAGCCGAACGCCAGGCCCGGATCCAGGCGCACCACCGCGGCGTCGGCGCCGCTGGCGTCCTCCGGCAGGTCGTGGTTCCACGGCACGATGAAGGTGCGCGCACCGAAGCGCATCGGCTGGAACTGGTCCAGCCAGGCCCGTTCCCAGTCCTGGTCGTCGACCTTGCGGAAAGTGACCTGGGCCCAGTCCAGCCCGGGGTCGAACGCCTCCAGCGCGGCCAGCAGCACCAGCGCGTCCTGGTCCTCGGGGAACAGCGCGCTCAGCACCAGCGTGCCCCACAGCGGGGTCTCGCCCACGCCCGGTTCCAGGATCGCGCGTTCGTTGCTGGTGTCGGCATCGGCATCGAGCAGGGTCACCGCCAGCGCGCCGACGTCCTCCAGCGCAGTTTCGTAGCGGGGCTGGGTGGCGTCGGTGCAGCGCAGGGTCAGTTCGAGGAACGGCATCGGTCGGTGGGGCAAGGAGGGGAAGCGCGCATCTTAGACGGGCGGCGGACCTCGCGCTGGAGGCCGCCTTGCCGGCGCAGCGTGCCGTTCGTCCGGGCGCCGCCGCCGCCACAGGTATTTGGCGCATGCCGTGGCCGCGGCCTGGGGTAGACTGCCGGCTCGCAGCGGCCGGGCGACAGGGGGTCCGGCTGCGCTTCTGCCCGTCGTTCGGCTCTCTCGCGCATGCCCGTCGTGTCCCGTCCAACCTGGCTGTTGCTGGCGCCCGCCGCGCTGTTGCTGGGCGTGGTCGCGTATCGCGCGCTGTCCTTGCCGGTGGCGCCGGCCGCGGCCGTGCCGACGACCGCGGTGGCGGCCGGTGCCGCTCCTGCGCCCGCCGCGCCGGCCAGCGCGCCGCTGCCGGCGTCGACGCCGGCGCGCCTACGTGGCGAGACCGAGGGCGAACGCGGCGCCGATCTCTACCGTGCCGCGCAGCAGCTGTCGATCGCCGCCGCGCACGGCGACCCCGAGGCGTCCTGGCGGCTCAGCCGCATCTACGACTATTGCGCCGGCTATGCGATGGACCCGATCGGCTATGGCGCCGACACCCGCGCGATTGCCGACGCGCGCCTGCCGACCTCGGCGCAGATGGTGCAGGCGCGTGCCCGCGTCGGCCGCCGCTGCGCCGGGTTCGTGCCCGGCGACGGCCTGACCCGGCAGACCATTGTCGCCCAGCGCGTGCAGGCCGCGCGCGGCGGCAACCTGGCCGCCGAAGCGGCGCTGCTGGCGTTGGGCCAGCCATTGCACGCCGGCGCCGAGTACAAGCGCGATCTGGTGGCGCGGGTGCGGGCCTCCGGCGATCCCGATGCCTACGTGGCGCTGGCCCCGGCGATGGGCCTGGCCGCCAGCGGCGACGACGGCCTGGACGGCCGCGTGGCCGGCACCCAGTTTTCCGAATTGGCCTGGCAGTTGGCCGCCTGCAGGCTGGGGTTGGATTGCGGCCCGGACAGCGAGTTGATGACCCGCTATTGCGCCAACGGCGGGATCTGCTCGCGCGATCCCACCCAGGATTTCAGCAGCTTTGTTTACGACGCCGCGGTCCCGCGGCAAGGCACGGACACGATGAACGACATGGTCAACCGACTGGTGGACAGCACGGGAGCAGGCTCATGAATTACCGGCGATGGCTGCACGGCGCCAAATTCTGGTTCTGGGTCCTGGCCTTCGTCGCCTATTCGGCGGCGGCGGCGGGCCTGTTGTTGATCGACACCGCCGAGCAGCGCTACCGCGGCCTGTCCAAGGTCGAACTGACCACGGCGCACTCCACGCCGGACGTGCGCCGCGCCGGCGCCGCGCAGGTGGCGGCGATCTACCGCGCCAACAGCGGCATGCCGTTCTCCACCCTGGCCCCGGGCAGCACCTTCCAGATCGTCTGGCCGGACGGCTCCACCGAGACGGTGATGATCGTCAGCCCGACCTCGAGCCTGGGCGTGGAGCCGGTGGTGGGGACGCAGCAGGGGAAGTAGCCGGGAGTGGGAAATCGGGAATGGGGAGTCGCAAGAGCGGATTCCCGGGTCCTGTGAGGTCTTCGCGGTTGGGAGATCAGCGCTCCGTGGCGGGCGCCGGCTGGGGGTGGGGCCGCGCGGACAGTGCCAGGGCATCGGCGCCGGCGGGGTAGTGCAGGCGGTCGCTGGCGTCGTTGGCGGCGTCCCAGATCGCCTGGGCGACGTCGCCGGGCATGGTCACCGCCGCCGGTTGGCCCAGGCGGGCAAACACCTCGCTGGCGAAGGGCGCGTAGGCATCCGGGATCAGCCCCTGCATGCGCTGCTGGCCATTGGCGGCGAATCGGGTGGACGGGCCGTAGCCGGGTTCCACCAGCTTGACCCGGAGATCGAACGCCTCGAGTTCGTGCGCCAGCGACGCGGTGAAGCCCGCAATCGCGGTCTTGCTGGCCGTGTACGCCGCCACCAGCGGGAAGGGCGCCAGCGTGGCGCTGGAGGTCACGTTGACGATGACGCCGGCGCGGCGCTGGCGGAACTGCGGAATCACCGCCTGGCACAGCGCCATCGTGCCGAAGGTATTGGTCTCGAACACCTCGCGCACGGTGGCCATCGGGGTGGCTTCGAACGCACCGAACAGGCCGATTCCGGCGTTGTTGACCAGCGCGTCGATCGGACCGGCGGCCGCCAGCGCCCGCGCGATGCTGCCGGCGTCGGTCACATCCAGCGCCAGCAGCCGCAACTGCGGCGATGCCGGCAGCAGATCCGGCTGCGGCTGGCGCATGCTGGCGACGACGTTCCAGCCTTGCGCCAGGAAATGGCGCGCGGTCTCCAGGCCGTAGCCGGAGGAGCAGCCTGTGATCAGGACGGTCTTCATGGGGTTCTCCAGGAGTGGACTCGGAAGGACACGATAGGCTGGGCGATCCGGATGATCGATAATGCAGAATCCTTTTTTGTTTCGCGATCGTCCGAATGTCCGATCCGCTTTCCGATGTCGTGCGCTTGCTCCACCCACAGGCGGTGTTCGCCAACCTGATCAGCGGCAAGGGCCGCTGGGCGGTGCGCTATGCGGCGTACGGGCAACCGGGGTTCTGCATCGTCCTGGAAGGCAGTGCGGTGCTGGCGGTGGACGGACACCCGCCCATCGCGATCGCGGCAGGCGATTTCGTGCTGTTGCCGACCACGCCGGCGTTCACCCTCTCCGGCGTCCTGCCGGCGCCGCCGGTGTTCATCGATCCGCAGGTCGTCCCGGGCGGGCAGGGCGAGCTCCGCCACGGCGAGCAGGGCGGTGCGCCGGACATGCTGGCCTTGGGCGGTGCCTTCCTGTTCGACAGCGCCAATGCCGGACTGCTGGCCGCGCTGTTGCCGACGGTGGTCCACGTGCGGGGGGCGGGTCGCCTGATGCAGCTGGTGCAGATGGTGGGCGAGGAGTACCACGACCGGAAACCGGGCAGCGACTACATGCTGTCGCGGCTGGTGGAGATGCTGCTGGTCGAGGCCATGCGCTGGACCAGCGTGGGCACGGCGCCGCCAGGCCTGCTGCGCGGGCTGGGCGACGAGCGGCTGGCGATGGCGCTCAAGCAGATCCATGCCCGCGTCGACCATGCCTGGACCGTCACCGAACTGGCCCGGGTGGCGGCGCTGTCGCGCTCGACCTTCTTCGAGCGCTTCACCCGCACCGTCGGCGTGGCGCCGATGGAGTACGTGCTGGCCTGGCGCATGCAACTGGCCAAGGACCTGCTGCGGCGCGACGCAATGACCGTGGCCGAGGTGGCGCAACGCGTCGGCTACGGCTCCACCAGCAGCTTCAGTGTGGCCTTCAGCCGCCAGGTCGGCGAACCGCCCAGCCGCTATGCCAGGCGCTGAGGCCAGAGGCCGCGGCGACGCGTGCGTCGTGGGTGGCGAAGCGCCTGGGACGACGCGCGCAGGTGAGGTGCGATCTCCGCAGGGATCCCGTCGACGCGCATCGGCGACCGATTGACGGTGCTCCGGCCGCGTTCGCGGCCGGAGCCAGGCAGGGAGCAGGACCCGGGCTCCGCCTTGCGAAGCCCGAATCCCGGTCGTTCCTACAGCGCGATCGACTTGTTCTTGCGTTCGGCCAGGCGCTTTTCCAGGTAGTGGATGTTCTGGCCGCCGGCCTGGAAGCCCTTGTCGCGCATGATCCGCTGCTGCAGCGGGATGTTGGTCTTGATGCCGTCCACCACCATCTCGCTCAGCGCCACGCGCATGCGCGCGATCGCGGTCTCGCGGTCGGGGCCGTGCACGATCAGCTTGCCGATCATCGAGTCGTAGTTCGGCGGCACCTTGTAGCCGCTGTAGATGTGCGTGTCCACGCGCACGCCGGGGCCGCCGGGCGGGTGGAAGCCGGTGATCAGGCCCGGGTTGGGCATGAAGGTTTCCGGGTCTTCGGCGTTGATGCGGCACTCGATCGCATGGCCGCGCAGGACGATGTCCTTCTGCTTGATGCTGAGCTTGTGTCCGGCGGCGATGCGCAACTGCTCGCAGACCAGGTCGATGCCGGTGATGCGCTCGGTGACCGGGTGCTCCACCTGGATGCGCGTGTTCATTTCGATGAAGTAGAAGCGCCCGTTCTCGAACAGGAACTCGAAGGTGCCGGCGCCGCGGTAGCCGATGCGGATGCAGGCGTCCACGCAGACCTTGCCGATCTCGTTGCGCAGTTCCTCGGTGATGCCCGGCGCAGGCGCTTCCTCCACCACCTTCTGGTGGCGGCGCTGCATCGAGCAGTCGCGCTCGCCCAGGTGGATGGCGCCGCCCTGGCCGTCGGCCAGCACCTGGATCTCCACGTGGCGCGGATTCTCCAGGAACTTCTCCATGTACACCTGGTCGTTGCTGAAGGCGGCCTTGGCCTCGGACTTGGTGGTCTCGATCGCGGCCTTCAGCGCGGCCTCCGAATGCACCACGCGCATGCCGCGGCCACCGCCGCCGCCGGCGGCCTTGATGATCACCGGGTAGCCGATCTCGCGGGCGATCTTGGTGTTGGCGACGATATCCTCGCCCAGCGGGCCGCCCGAGCCAGGCACGCACGGCACGCCGGCGGCCTTCATCGCGCGGATCGCCTCGACCTTGTCGCCCATCAGGCGGATGGTGTCGGCCTTGGGCCCGATGAAGATGAAGCCGGACTGCTCCACGCGCTCGGCGAAGTCGGCGTTCTCCGACAGGAAGCCGTAGCCGGGGTGGATGGCCTGGGCGTCGGTGACCTCGGCCGCGGCGATCAGCGCCGGGATGTTGAGGTAGCTCTCGGACGAAGGCGCCGGGCCGATGCACACCGACTCGTCGGCCATGGCCACGTGCTTGAGGTTGCGGTCCACGGTGGAATGCACCGCGACCGTGCGGATGCCGAGCGTATGGCACGCGCGCAGGATGCGCAGCGCGATTTCGCCGCGATTGGCGATGACGACTTTATCGAGCATGGGATGGCCGGGAATTGGGAATGGAGAATCGGGAATGGAGGACGGCGTGCATCGTCAGTCTCCGCGCTTGCTCAGAACATTCATCAATGCGGTCAGTTTGGCGAAGATCGTATCGATCAATCCGTCGAGTGCCGCGATGTCGGAGATGTAGTCGAGCCGGCGCGCGATCTGCAGATGCGTGCTGGCCTCGGACAGCGAGCCACGTGCGATCGACAGAAAACGCAGGTATTCGGGAGTGGAACGGCGTGCAGCGCCTTCGGCGATGTTGGCGGGGATGCTGACCGCTGCGCGGCGCAATTGCGCCGTCAGCCCGAAACGTTCCGTCGCCGGAAACGTCTCGGAGAGGCGGTAGATCATTTCCACCAGATCCATGGAGTCACGCCAGACGTCGAGCCGCTCGTGCGGCCGCTTCGACGATTCCCCATTCTCCACTCCCGATTCCCGGCGTCTCAGCCAATCACAAACAACGGCTGGTCGAACTCCACCGGCTGGCCGCTTTCCCCCAGGATCGCGACGATGGTGCCGGAGACGTCGGCTTCGATCGGGTTGAACATCTTCATCGCTTCGATGATCGCCAGGGTCTCGCCGGCCTTGACCGCCTGGCCGACGCTGACGAAGGCCGGCTTGTCCGGCGCCGGCGAGGTGTAGAAGGTGCCGACCATCGGTGCGCGCAGCACGTGGCCCTCGGGCAGGGCGTTGCCGGGCTTGGCGCTGCCGCCGGTGGAGGCCTCGGTGGGCGAGCTCATCGGCATCGGCGCGGCGGCGGCCGGCGCGGCCGCGGGGGCGGCGGCCACGTACTGCGGCGCGCTGGCGGTCATGCCCTTGGGGGTGCGCGCCAGGCGCACGCTTTCCTCGCCTTCCTTGATCTCGATCTCGGCGAGATTCGATTCTTCCAGCAGGTCGATCAGTTTCTTGATTTTGCGGAGATCCATAACGGCCTCGTGAGGTGACTTTTGAAAAAGACCGGGCGCGCGGCCCGGGGACTCAGACGGGGGTACGGGGCACCGGTCGGGCGCGGCTCATGCGGCCGCTCCCAGCCGGGTCAGCGCCGCGTCCATCGCATAGCGGTAGCTGTCGGCGCCGAAGCCGCAGACCACGCCGACCGCGTGGTCGCTGAAATAGCTGTGGTGGCGGAACGGTTCGCGGGCGTGCGGGTTGGACAGGTGGATCTCGATGAACGGGATCGCCACCGCCGCCAGCGCGTCGCGCAGCGCCACCGAGGTATGGGTGAACGCGGCCGGGTTGATCAGGATGAAGGCGGTGCCGTCGCCGCGCGCGGCCTGCACCCGGTCCACCAGCACGTGCTCGGCGTTGGACTGCAGGCTCTCCAGCTGGTGGCCGGCGGCGCTGGCCTGGGCCTGCAGTGCGCCATCGATCTGCGCCAGGGTGGCATGGCCGTACACGCCCGGCTCGCGGGTGCCGAGCAGGTTGAGGTTGGGGCCATGCAGCAGCAGCAGTCGCGCCATCGGGAACAAAGCAGCCGAAAGGGCGGCAGTCTGCGCGAAGCCGGCATTGCTGTCCAGTTCGGCGAAGTTGCGGGCGTTTTAAACAATCGTTTGATTTTTCCGCCAGGCCGCAGCGGGCGTGCGGGGGCATGTGCCCGGCCTCGACGGCGTGGGACCGCGCGCTGCGCCGCGGCCTGCGGTTATGTCGCATCTTGCGCCGGACCATGCAAGTGTCGCCGCAGCATGGGGCAGGGACATAGCGGCACCGAGGCCATGCCCGGCCACGCCCGGAGAGGTGGTATATACCATTTCAAAATCACTGAAATACCAGTCAAGGGGTGGACGCATGCGAACCGACCGAATTGGCCGTGGCGGCCTTGGCCGCTCCATCCTGGCGCTGGCGCTGCTGGCCGGCGCGATCGCCACGCCCGCGCTGGCGGCGGCGCCGGCGACGCTGCCGGCGGTGTACCCGGCACCCACCGCGCTGCGTCTGCTCGGGCCGGAACTGCCGCTGGGGCCGTCGGTGGTGCTGGTGCAGGCCGGCACGCCCGATCCGGCCACCGACGCGCTGTTGCGTGCGGTGCTGCGCGAGGCCGGGGTCTCCCGCATCCGCCGCGCCAGCGCGCTGCCGCGCGACCCGCACGCGGTGGCGGTGGTGCTCGGCACGGTCGACGCGGCACCGGTGCGCGATGCGCTGGCCGTCGTCGACCTGGACGTGCCGGAGCGCGCGGAGGGCTATGCGCTGGGCAGCGTGGCCCGCGGCCGCGGCGCGCTGATCGTGCTGGCCGGCCGCGACGGCGACGGCCTGTACCACGCGGCGCAGACCTTCCGGCAGCTGGTCGCACACGGGCGCATCGCCTCGGTGGCGGTGACCGACGCGCCGGCGATGCCGGTGCGCGGCACGATCGAGGGTTTCTACGGCAAGCCCTGGAGCATGGCCGAGCGTGCCGCGCACCTGGCGTTCCTGGCGCGCTTCAAGGCCAACACCTACATCTACAGCCCCAAGGACGACGCCTTCGCGCGCGACCGCTGGCGCGCGCCATACCCGGCGGCGACGCTGGCGGCGCTGGGCACGCTGGCCGCGGTCGCCAACCGCGAGCACATCAACTTCGTCTACGCGCTCTCGCCGGGGCCGTCGATCTGCTACAGCGACGCGGCCGACCTGCAGGCGATCCGGCGCAAGTTCGCCGCGCTGCGCGCGCGTGGCGTGCGCAGCTTCTACATCGCCTTCGACGACATCGAATACACCAAGTGGAACTGCCCCGGCGACGCCGCCGCGTTCGGCCCCGCCGGCGAACAGGCCGCGGCCACCGCGCAGGCGCAGTTGCTCAACGCGGTGCAGGCGGACATCGCCGCGGCCGGCCACGGCGCGCTGATCATGGTGCCGACCGAGTACTTCAACGTCACCGAGTCCCCATACAAGGCAACGCTGCGGCAGGCGCTGGATCCGCGCGTGGTGGTGCAGTGGACCGGCACCGACGTGGTCCCGGCGTCGATCTCGGTCAGCGATGCGAAGAACGCGACCAAGGCGTTCGGACGCAAGACGCTGCTGTGGGACAACTACCCGGTCAACGATTTCGCCGAGACCGCCGGGCGGCTGCTGCTGGCGCCGTACGATCGCCGCCAGGCCGGGCTGTCGGCGGAATTGAGCGGCATCGTGGCCAACCCGATGAACCAGGAAGTGGCCAGCCGACCGGCGGTAGCCGGGCTGCTCGCCTTCGCCTGGAACGACCGCGGCTACGACGCGCCGCGGACCTGGCGCGCGGCCGCGCGCGACCTGGCCGGCGGCGATGCGCAGGTGGCCGACGCACTGCTCACCTTCTTCGACACCCAGCACCTGGCGCCGACCTTCGGCCATCTGCCCTGGCAGCCGCAGGCGCCGCGACTCAAGGCGCTGATCGACGCCGCCCGCGACGCGCTGGCCGACGGCGATCCGACCGCCCGCACCGCGGCGCTGGCCGCGCTGGGCCGCGCCGCCGACGACCTGGCGGCGGCACCGCAGCGCATCCGCGCCGGCACCGCGACCGGCGCGTTCGTGGCCGAGGCGGCGCCGTGGCTGGACGCGACCGCGCTATGGGGCCGCGCGCTGCGCCTGAGCGTGGACGGGCTGAACCAGACGTTGGCCGGCGATCCGGCAGCCGGGCAGGCCTTCGCCACGGCCAGGCAGCTCGCCGCGCAGGCGGCGGCGATTCCCTCCATCCCTGGTGCGACCCGCTTCGGCGGCCCGGTCAAGGTCGCCGACGGCGTGCTGGATACCTTCATCGCCGATGCGCCCGGGCTGGTGGAGCGCCCGCCAGCGCGCTAGTGGGCGGCGGGCGCTCGGCGCCGAAGACCTGCTCATGGGCATCGCCCATGTGCTGATGCCCGATCGCCATGCCGCGCAGCGCACGCATTAACCGGCGATTTACACCCGCGCGCCGCATCCAGGGCACAAAGGATGCCCCGAGCGGCCAAGGTGCGTGCCATGCGAATTGCGATCATCGGCGCAGGATTCTGCGGCAACGTGCTGGCTGCGGCGCTGGCCCGGCAGGGGACCGCCAGCCGCATCACCCTGGTCGGCATGGCCGACACCTTCGGCCGCGGCGTCGCCTATGGCGCGGCGCGGCCGGAGCATTTGTTGAACGTGCGCGCCAAGGACCTGGGCGTGGATCCGCAGGATCCGGGCGGGTTCGCCGCGGCGCTGCAGCTGGATGCCGCGCAGGGCGTGGCCTTCCTGCCGCGGCTGCAGTACGGCCAGTACCTGGAGCAGCACCTGGCGGCCGCCCTGGCGGAGCCGGCCACCGAGGTGGTGCCGCTGGCGCAGGAGGCGGTGGCATTGGAGCGCGATCCGCAGGGCTTCCGCGTGTTCCTGGCCAATGGCGAGGATTTCGTCAGCGACGTGGTGGTGCTGGCGATCGGCGCGCTGCCGCCGGCGGCATTGCCGGGCGTCGGCCCGCGCCTGGCGGTGCACCGGCGCTACATCGGCTGGCCGTGGCAGGACGGCGTGCTCGACACGGTGCCGCCGCAGGCGCGGCTGCTGCTGGTCGGCACCGGCCTGACCATGGCCGACGTGGCCCTGACCCTGCGCCGGCGCGGCCACCGCGGCGCGATCACCGCCTTGTCGCGGCGCGGCCTGGCGCCGCAGGCGCACCTGCCGCAGCCGGGCGCGCCGGTGAGCCTGCCGCCCAGCGTCGTACAGGCGCTGCGCAGTCACGACCTACGCGGCCTGGTGCGCAGCCTGCGCCAGCTGACCACGGTGGTGGAGGACTGGCGCTGCGTAGTGGATGCGCTGCGTCCGCACCTGCAGCCGTTCTGGAGCGGCCTGGCGCCGGCGGCGCGCGCCCGTTTCCTGCGCCACCTGCGGCCGTACTGGGAGGTGGCGCGGCACCGCCTGGCGCCGGCCGCGGCCACCGCGCTGGCGCAGATGCAGCAGCAGGGGCAGTTGCGGATCCGCGCCGGGCGCCTGCTGCGTGCGCGCCTGGGCGAGGACGCCGTGGAAGCGGTGATCCGCGACCGCGCCGACCGCGGCGCGCGCACCGAGCAGTTCGACGTGCTGATCCGCGCCACCGGGCTGGATACCGACGTCGCCCGCACCAGCCATCCGCTGGTCGCGGCACTGCGCGAGGCCGGCCTGCTGCAGGCCGATCCGCTGGGCCTGGGGGTGGTGGTCGATCCGCGGCTGCGAGTGCGCGACGCCGGCGGCCAGCCGGTCGCCGGCCTGTATTGCCTGGGACCGCTGTTGCGCGGCGGGCTATGGGAGATCACCGCGGTGCCGGAACTGCGCGCCGCCGCGCAGCGCCTAGCCGAGGAGCTGGCGACGCTGGCGCAGGCGCGAACCGCCGATGGTGATGCCAGTGGCGATGCACCGCAGCGGCTGGCGTTCTAGTCCCGGATCCGCGCGCGCGCGTTGCCCCCCGCTGCTGGCGTAGGAGCGGCTTCAGCCGCGACCGGGCTTTGCCGGTAATGCCTGGTCGCGGCTGAAGCCGCTCCTACGCGAGCGCGTTCAGCGCTCTGCCGGCTAGCGTGGCGGCTGGGCGCCACCGCCCACCCAGCCCTCGATTTCGCCCGGCGCGAACGGGCCGAGCTTCTGCCTGACGATGCGGCCGTCGGCGTCGATCAGCACGCTGTACGGCAGCAGGCCCTGGGTGTCGCCCAGGCGCACGCTGGCGTCGGCCGGGCCGGGGATCTCCAGGGCGATCGGGTAGCCGATCGGCACCCGCTGCAGGAAGGCGCGCACGTCCTCGACGCGGTCCAGGGCGATACCGAGCACCTGCAGGCCGTCGGCCGGTTGCGCGCGGGCCAGCCGGTCCAGTTCCGGCATCTCGCGCACGCAGGGCTCGCACCAGCTCGCCCACACGTTGACCAGCAGCGGCCGGCTGCGGAACTGCGCCAGGGTCAGGTGGCCGCCATCGAGCGTGGGCAGGCGCAGCGCCGGGGCGGGATCGCCCGGGCGCGCCGCGGCGACCGGCGGCGCCGCATGGCCGCTGGCCGTGGCGGGCGCGGCCGGGGGCATGGCCGGCGTCTGTCGTTCCCACCAGTGCGCCGCCGCCACGCCGAGCACTGCCGCCACCGCGGCGACCGCCAGCAGGCGCGCGCTGGCGGGGGTCATCGCGCCGCGCGCAGCAGGGCGTCCTCGACCACCGCCTGGCTCAGCACCGGCGGCAGCACCGTCGGCGGCGCGCCGGGGCCGTACACCACGTACAGCGGCACGCCCACCGCCTTGTGCTCGGCGAGGAAGGCGCTGATGCGCGGATCCTCGTTGGTCCAGTCGCCCTTCATGTACACCGCGTCCACCCGCTTGATGGTGTCGCGGAACGCGTCGCTGTCGAACACGTTGCGCTCGTTGGCCTTGCAGGTGACGCACCAGTCGGCGGTCATGTTGACGAACACCACGCGGTTGTCGGTGCGCAGGCGGTCGAGCATCTGTGGCGAATAGGCCACGGTGTTGCGCTCGACGCTGGCGCTGGGCGGCGGCAGCCGGGTCACGCCCCAGGCCGGCAGCAGCGCCAGCAGCAGCAACACGCTGGCCATGCGGGTGCCCAGCGCATGCCCGCGCCAGCGCGCGCGCTCGAACCACCACAGGCCCAGCGCCAGCAGGGTGGCGCCGATCAGCAGCAGCGCCACCGCGTCCACGCCGCGCTGCTTGCCCAGCACCCACAGCAGCCAGATCGCGCTCAGGTACATCGGGAACGCCAGCACCTGCTTGAGCGTCTCCATCCAGGCGCCCGGCTTGGGCAGGCGCTTGGCCAGCGACGGCACGAAGCCGATCAGCAGGAACGGCAGCGCCAGGCCCAGGCCCAGGGTCAGGAACACCAGCATCGCCATCGCCGGCGGCGCGGTCAGCGCATAGCCCAGCGCCGGGCCCATGAACGGGCCGATGCAGGCGCTGGACACCACGCAGGCCAGCACGCCGGTGAAGAAGTCGCCGACCGGGCCGCTGCGCGTGGACAGCGACTGGCCGACGCCACCGAGGTTGGCGCTGAGGGTGAACACGCCCGACAGGCTCAGCCCGACCACGAACATCAGGTACACCAGCACCGCGACGAAGCCCGGGCGCTGCAGCTGGAAGCCCCACAGCAGGCGCGCGGCCACGGCGATGCCGCCGACCACGGCGAAGGAGGCGAGCACACCCAGCGTGTACCACAGCGCATGGCTGCGGGCGCGGCCGCGGCTCTCGCCGCTCTGCGCCAGGCCCAGCACCTTCAGCGACAGGATCGGCAGCACGCACGGCAGCAGGTTCAGCAGCAGGCCGCCGCCGAGCGCCAGCAGCAGGATCCACAGCAGGTTCTGCGTGGCCGGCGGCGGTGCGGCGCTGCGCGCGGCGTTGTGCGCCGAGGCGTCCGGCGTCGCCGGCAGGGCGTCGGCGGCGGTGGCGGCGGCCGCGTCGTTGGCGTCGGCCTGGCGGCTGTCCAGCGGGGTCACCAGCAGCGGGCTGACCTCGGCCTGGTCGGCCGGGGTGATGCTGCCCTTGGGCAGCGCCAGCTTCACCCGCCGGGTCATCGGCGGGTAGCAGATGCCGTCGGTCTGGCAGCCCTGGAAGGTCGCCACCAGGGTCGCTTCGGTGGCGTCGGCGCGCTGGCGCTGCAGCGGCACGGTGACCTCGGTCTGGTCGAAGTACACCACCACCTTGCCGAAGTGCTCGTCCTGGTGCGAGCTGCCCTTGGGCCAGCGCGGCATGCCGGTGCGGATGCCGGGCGCGCCTTCCAGCGCCAGCGCGGTGCGGTCGCGGTACAGGTAGTAGCCGGGCGCCGGGGTGAAGCGCAGCAGCAGGGTATTGCCGTCGCCGACGATGGCTTCGAAGTGGAAGGCCTGGTCCGAGGGCAGGGGCAGGCCCTGCACCGCGCCGGCGCCGGCGCCGAACAGCGGCTTGGCGCCAGTGCTCGCGCCCAGGCCACTGCCCGGCAGCCCGCCCAGCGCGGCCGGCGCCGGCGTGGGATCGGCAGCGGCGGTGGCGGTGGCGGTGGCGGCCGGCAGGGTCACCTCGAGCAGGCGCTTCTGCGGCGGGTAGCACACGCCTGCATCGGCGCAGCCCTGGTAGCGCACCTCGACCTGTACGCGGTCGGTGCCGGGGTCGGCGATGCCGCTCTGCACCGCGTTCAGCGCGTCGCGGTAGGTCTCCACCTCGCCGAAGTACGGGTCGGTCTTCTTGTGGCCGGCCGGCAGCTGCAGGGTCGGGTTGGGCTTGAAGCCGCCGATCACCTTGACCGCGATGCGGTGCCGGTACAGGTAATAGCCCTTGGCGATGTCCCAGTGCAGTGCGATGCGGCCGCGTTCGGGCGCCTGCGCGCTGAGCGCGAAGGCCTGGTCCACCGGCAGCAAGTCCTTTTCGCTGATCGCCAGGGCGGGGAAGGCGGCCACGGCCAGCAGGCACAGGGCGGCGAGGCGGTGCAGCAGGGTCATCGGCTTACGGTTCCTCACGGGTTTCGGCATGCACCCACTGCAGGTAGGCCAGCAGGCCGCCGGCGACCTCGAGTTCGACCAGTTCGGGGACCTCGTAGGGGTGCAACGCGCACAGCCGCTGCCGCAGGGCAGGCAGGCGGTCGGCGGCGGTCTTGATCAGCAGCAGCACTTCCTCGCCCTGTTCCACCGCGCCTTGCCAGCGGTAGGTGGACTGCACGCCGGGCAGGCGGCTGACGCAGGCGGCCAGGCGCTCGTCGACCAGCGCCTGGGCGACCCGCGCGGCGCTGGCCGCATCGGGGCAGGTGCTGAGCAGCAAGCGGAGGGCGGGCGCGGACATGCGGCCGACAGTATAGGGATGCCGGCCCCGCTTTGGCGGCGCCCGTGGGGAAAGCCGGCGCCGCTCTGAATCCCGAATCCCGAATCCCGGGCTTTTCAGCAGCCGAATGGCTGATCATCCCCGCCCGCTGCAAATGCAGCGGGCGAGGCATCACGCCTCAGTTGACCAACTGGCAACTGGCGGGCTTGGCGGAAGTGAACAGCGACGAGGTCGCCCACTCGGGGTGGTCGATGAACGGGTTGCGGTTGCCCTGGAAGCTGTAGATCACCTCGTTGCGGGCGCGCTCGGCGTCGTCCGGCGGGTCCTGCTGGCTCCACGCGATCAGGGTCGACAGCAGGCCCATGTAGGCCGGCGAGGACGAGGTCTTGACGATCTTGCTGCGGTCGTCGGTCAGCTCCAGGTCCGGCTCGGACTGCCCGGTCTTGGCGTCGACCCCGCCTTCATAGCGGATCGCCATGTACATCACCGCACGCGCCATGTCGCCCTTGCGGTGGTCCCACACCTCGAAGGTGCCGCTGTTGCCGTCCGGGGTGCGCACCCAGTTGGAATTGCCCGGGTAGCGGCCGCTGCCGCCGCCGAAGCCGGCGTTGGCCTCGGTGGCACGCTCGCCGCAGTTGCTGTCGCACTTGGCGTAGGGCTTGTTGCCGCGGTCGGCGTTCCAGGTGGCGTCGGTCAGGTACAGCATGTGGGTGTCGGTGTACGGCGCGTAGGGCAGGCCCTTGTCGCCGGTGGAGGTGCCGAAGCCCAGCGAGTTCGGCCAGCTGTGCTCGCGGTTGTACTTCAGGCCGCTGCCGCTGCCGGCACGGTCGGTGCCCTTGGCGTAGCTGCGGTTGCGGTAGGCGTCGAGGACGCGCTGGCTGTTGTTCGGATCCTCGTCGGCGATCTCCAGGATGGCCCAGGTATCGGTGCCGGAGCTGCTGCTGTACGGGTAGACGGTGTGGCCCTTGATCGTCTCGTGCAGCGAGCAGCGCAGCTGGCTGGGGCTGGAGGTGTTGACTTGCGAATAGTAGGTGCCGGCGCCGCTGCCGCCGCCGCCGGAACCGTTGGCGACGTTGAAGGCGACGCTGCGGTCCTGCGCCGGATGCGCGCCGTCGGCATCGCTCACGCGTGCGGCGACGATGCTCAGGGTGCAGCTCTCGCCGGCCTTCAGTGCGGTGTTGGTGGACAGGGCGAACTGGGTGCCGCTGCTGGGGTAGGTCAGCGCCACGCTGCCGGACTGCTGGCAACTCAGGCCGAACGCGCCGCTGGCCAGGCTCACCGCCTCGCTGAAGGTCACCGCCAGGTCGCCGGCGGCGGGGAAGTCGGTGGCGCCCTGGGTCGGGGTGGTGGCGGTCACGGTCGGCGCGGCATTGCTGCTGCCGCCGGCGAAGGTCTGGCCGTTGTTGCAGGCGCCGAAGGTGCTGGTGGCGCTCTCGCTCCAGCTGAAATCGGCCGCGGCGCTGCCGTTGCCGCGCAGCTGCAGCGAGGTGCCGGCCGGGGTGCTGTTGCTCTCGCTGACCGGCAGGTTCTGGCTGGTCATGCCCGCGGCGGGGCCGCCGCCGCCGGTGATGCTGCCCTCGTAGCTGAGGAACTGCACCACCTTGCCGTTGCCGTCGACCAGCGCCAGGCCATCGTTGGGCCCGTTCTGGATGCCGTTGCTGGCATAGCTGACCGTGGCGATGCGCACCTGCCCGCCGCAGCTGACCAGGTTGCCGGCCGGCACCGCGCTGTTGGCGTAGGCGGTGGCCGAGCTCGGGTTGCTGCCGTTGTACAGATAGACGCGGTAGCCGCTCAGGCTCTCCCCGGCGGTGGCGACGATCTCCACGCCTTCGCCGGTGTCGCCGGCGGCGGTGGCATCGTCATAATGCAATTCATTGATGAATACGGCGGCCTGGGCCGGCCCGGCAAGGGCGAGCAGGCAGGCCAGCGGCAGCGCAACGGCGGATGGCTTCATCGACAACTCCTTTTGGTGACGGATCCCCCCCTGGGTCCGGGCTCAGCCTAGCCTGCCTCTGTGACACTGTGACGGGATTCGGTCACTGCTTGGCACGCAAGGCACGTCTTCGGCAAAAATTTTTTGCCCGCAGCCCTTGAAAGCGCCGGCCACGGCACTACATCAGGCGCATCCCGGCGCTACCGGGTTTTTTCGCGAGCGTTGCTGGCAGTCGTCATGGGCGAGTGCTAACATCGCCGGCCTTTCCTAGACCAATCAATCACTTAAGAGGTCTCTCTCAATGAGCATCAAGCCGCTTCACGACCGCGTCGTAGTCAAGCCGATCGAAGCCGACGAAATCTCCGCCGGCGGCATCGTGATCCCGGATTCGGCCAAGGAAAAGTCCACCAAGGGCGAAGTCGTGGCCGTCGGCGCCGGCAAGCCGCTGGACAACGGCAGCGTGCGCGCCCCGGCGCTCAAGGTCGGCGACAAGGTCATCTACGGCCAGTACGCCGGTTCCAGCTACAAGGCCGAAGGCGTCGAGTACAAGGTGCTGCGCGAAGACGACGTGCTGGCGATCGTCGGCTAACAGCGCCGCCGATCGCGGGAATCGGGAATGGTGAATCGGGAATCGGTCAGGCGCCTTCTTCGCCCGCGATTTCCTTCTCGTCCCGACCGCCCGCTCTTGATCTGCCTATTCCCTGTTCTCCATTCCCTATTCCCGAGGTAACTCAACATGGCTGCCAAAGATATCCGTTTCGGTGAAGACGCCCGTTCGCGCATGGTGCGCGGCGTCAACATCCTCGCCAATGCCGTCAAGGCCACCCTGGGCCCGAAGGGCCGCAACGTCGTGCTCGAGAAGAGCTTCGGCGCCCCGACCATCACCAAGGACGGCGTCTCCGTCGCCAAGGAAATCGAACTGGCCGACAAGTTCGAGAACATGGGCGCGCAGATGGTGAAGGAAGTCGCGTCCAAGACCTCCGACAACGCCGGCGACGGCACCACCACCGCCACCGTGCTGGCGCAGGCGCTGATCCGCGAAGGTTCCAAGGCGGTCGCCGCCGGCATGAACCCGATGGACCTCAAGCGCGGCATCGACAAGGCCGTCGTGGCCGCCGTGGCCGAGCTGAAGAAGATCAGCAAGCCCACCGCCGACGACAAGGCCATCGCCCAGGTCGGCACCATCTCCGCCAACTCCGACGAGTCGATCGGCAACATCATCGCCGACGCGATGAAGAAGGTCGGCAAGGAAGGCGTGATCACGGTCGAGGAAGGCTCGGGCCTGGAGAACGAGCTGGACGTGGTCGAGGGCATGCAGTTCGACCGCGGCTACCTGTCGCCGTACTTCATCAACAACCAGCAGAGCCAGCAGGCCGACCTGGACGACCCGTTCGTGCTGCTGCACGACAAGAAGATCTCCAACGTGCGTGACCTGCTGCCGGTGCTGGAAGGCGTGGCCAAGGCCGGCAAGCCGCTGCTGATCGTCGCCGAGGAAGTGGAAGGCGAGGCGTTGGCGACCCTGGTGGTCAACACCATCCGCGGCATCGTCAAGGTCGTGGCGGTCAAGGCCCCGGGCTTCGGCGACCGTCGCAAGGCGATGCTGGAAGACATGGCCGTGCTGACCGGCGGCACCGTGATCTCCGAGGAAGTGGGCCTGGCGCTGGAAAAGGCGACCATCAAGGACCTGGGCCGCGCCAAGAAGGTGCAGGTCTCCAAGGAGAACACCACCATCATCGACGGCGCCGGCGACACCTCGGCGATCGAGTCGCGCATCAAGCAGATCAAGGCGCAGATCGAAGAGACCTCTTCGGACTACGACCGCGAGAAGCTGCAGGAGCGCGTGGCCAAGCTGGCCGGCGGCGTGGCGGTGATCAAGGTCGGTGCCTCGACCGAGATCGAGATGAAGGAAAAGAAGGCGCGCGTCGAAGACGCCCTGCACGCGACCCGTGCGGCGGTGGAAGAAGGCGTGGTCCCGGGCGGCGGCGTGGCGCTGGTGCGCGCGCTGAGCGCGATCGGCGAGCTGAAGGGCGCCAATGAAGATCAGACCCACGGCATCCAGATCGCGCTGCGCGCGATGGAAGCGCCGCTGCGCGAGATCGTCACCAACGCCGGCGAAGAGCCGTCCGTGATCCTCAACAAGGTCAAGGAAGGCAGCGGCAACTTCGGCTACAACGCCGCCAACGGCGAGTTCGGCGACATGGTCGAGTTCGGCATCCTGGACCCGACCAAGGTGACCCGTTCGGCGCTGCAGAACGCCGCCTCGATCGCCGGCCTGATGATCACCACCGAAGCGATGGTGGCCGAGGCCCCGAAGAAGGAAGAGCCGGCCGCGCCGGGCGGCATGGGTGGCGGCATGGGCGGCATGGGCGGCATGGATTTCTGATCCAGCCGGTTTCGGCCGACCTGTTCCACGCAATCGAAAGGAGCCCCGCAGCGATGCGGGGCTCTTTTTTTGTGCGCGCGCCGGTGGCGGCCGCACCGCGTGACGGTCATCGCGATGGCATGCCGATGCGCTCGCCCGCGGGTTCGCGCGCCTGGGGCAACGCCGCGGCGCATCCGCTTGCCGTGACGCCGCAGAACCTGCTTGGCGAGCGTGTGTAGCGCACTTCGGAAAAGACGAGGGAACCATGTGGTAGGAGCGGCTTCAGCCGCGACGAAGCGTTACCGGCATTGCCCGTCGCGGCTGAAGCCGCTCCTGCGAGGGCAACGGCGTGTCTCGCCGAGCTGCGGAAAGCGGCGAAGCGCATTCTGGAAGCTGCCTGCGCCGGGCTTGTGCGATCTTCCGACCGAGGTGCGGCACAGGCGCTGCAGGCGGCAGTGCCACGACAGGCGGGATGAGAATGCAGGCGTCCCGCCATGCGCCCAAACACCGCGAGACGCTGCGCGCCGGACCCTCACCCCAACCCCTCTCCCAACGGGAGAGGGGCACGCGATCGCGATGCGCGTGCAGCCCATCGTTGCCCAGCAGCGTCTCCGCCAGCGTTGCGGCTGGCACTGCCTGCGATCGCGATGCGGCGGGAATCGGCGCGCTGCGCGGCGAATCGCGCACAACACGCAATCGTCTACACGCGTGGTGCGGCCGCGTGTTGACAGCGTTTTCAGCGCCATGCAGGTTAGGGCGTACGGGCGTCCAGGGGGATCTGCATGCCCGCATGTTCGTCTTCTTCTGTGCGCCGCGGCCGGCGCAGGGTGGCGCGTGCCCGCGGCATGCGTGGCACGGCCATGGGCGCGGCGCAGCGAAGAGGACGCCGCAGCTCGTGTTCGCACGGCGCTGCTTCCATCCGCCGCCGGGGACATCGCATGCCACTTCGCTCATCCACCACGCTTGCGTTCGGCATCGTGCTGGCGCTGTACGGCGCCGCCGAGGCGCGCGCGCAGGACGCCGACACCGCCGCGCCCAAGGCCGCCGCTACCGACCTGGGCCAGGTCGTGGTGACCGGCTCGCGGATCAAGCGCTCGGAAGTGGAGGGCGCCGAGCCGGTGTTGACGATCAGCGCGCAGCAGATCCAGCAGGAAGGTTTCCTCACCGTCTACGACGTGCTCAGCACGCTCAACCAGCAGGGCAGCGTCGAGGCCGACACCAAGTACGGCTCGCACACGCCCAACGCTTCGCCGGTGAGCCTGCGCGACCTCGGCCCCGGGCGCACGCTGCTGCTGGTCAACGGCCACCGCGTCGCCGACTACCCGCAGCCCTACGCCGGCGAGAGCAACTTCGCCAACTACGCCAACATTCCCTCCGCCGCGGTGGAGCGCATCGAGATCCTCACCGGCGGCGCCTCGGCGATCTACGGCTCGGACGCGGTCGCCGGCGTCATCAACGTGATCCTCAAGCAGGGCTACGAAGGCAACCAGGTGCGCCTGCGCGGCGGCACCGCCACCGCCGGCGGGCGCGACGTGGTCGACCTGTCCTGGGTCGGCGGCCGCAGCGGCGGCAAGTGGAACCTGACCTACGCGCTGCAGTGGACCCGGCGCGATCCGCTCTCGGTCGGCGAGCGGCCGAAGATGGACGACCAGGACGACGAGTCCTACAGCAACTGGACCGCGCAGGCGCGCAAGTACGGCTTCAATCCGTTCACCGGCCTGAGCCTGGTCGACGCCGGCGACAACACGCGCCTGGCGCCGCCCAGCGGTACCTGCGCACGCTTCGGCGGCCAGTTCATCGACGCGCAGCGGCTGAGCTACGACTACAACAGCGACACCGTGCGCAACCTCGGCGGCTACTGCGGCATGGCCCACGACTACGCCGACTGGCTGGCCGCCAGCGGCGGCGACAGCGGCTCGGCCTATCTGTACGGCACCTTCGACTTCGACAACGGCGTGCAGGCCTGGAGCACGCTGTCCACGACCAAGAGCCTCGGCTACTGGACCTACGATCCGCCCTACGTCTATCTCGGCCCGTTCCACGACACCGGCAGCGACCGCGACCTGTATGCGATCCGCCAGCTGACCCGCTTCGAGTCCGGCGGCTGGAAGAACCTGGCCAACACCACCAAGGAACTGTCCTGGGACCTGAGCGCCGGCCTCAAGGGCCGCCTTGCCGATCGCTTCGACTGGGAAGTGGCGGTGGGCCGCGCGCGCTACACCGTCGACGAATACGTGCGTACCGTGGACACGCAGAAGGCCACCGCCTACTTCCTCGGCCCGCAGCTGGGCAGCACCGCCGACGGCACGCCGATCTACGATCTCAACGAGGAACGTTGGTACCAGCCGCTGACCGGCGCGCAGTACGACGACCTGGCGGTGAAGGCACACAACCGCGCCGATTCCTGGGTCAACCAGGCCAGCGCCAACATCACCGGCGAGCTGCTGCAGGGCTGGGCCGGGCCGATCAAGTTCGCCGCCGTCGGCGAAGTGGCCAAGCAGGGCTACCGGCTGGCGCCGGACCCGTGCGCCAACACCTGCTATCCGCTGGACGTGGTCGACTACGGCGGCGGCGAGCGCCTGCGCTATTCCGGCGGCATCGAGTTCGACGTGCCGCTGCTGTCCAAGCTCAACGCCAGCCTGGCCGCGCGCCACGACCGCTACGGCGACTACCGCGCCTACGGCAGCGACCTGGGCGCGGCGATCGGCACCCAGCGCGACACCACTTGGAGCGCCGGCCTGGAGTGGCGGCCGCTGAGCACGCTGCTGCTGCGCGGCAGTGTCGCCACCAGCTTCCGCGCCCCGGACATGCACTACGTGCTCGGCGAACCCAGCTCCACCCAGCAGACCGTGATCGACCAGTACCGCTGCATCCAGAAGGGCTACTACCTCACCGGCGGCTGCAGCGCCGAGAACAGCGACGTGTTCTACCTGATGCAGGTCAACCGCCGCGGCACGCCCGACCTGGAATCGGAGCACGGCCGCTCGGTCACCGCCGGCTTCGTCTGGGACATCGCCGAGGGCCTGTCGTTGACCGCGGATTACTACCGGATCCGGCTGCAGGACATGATCAAGGACCTCAACCGCGACGAGGTGCTCAGCGCCGAAGCCGGCTGCCGCACCGGCCTGACCACCGCCGGCGGCGTGTGGGTCAATCCCGGTGGCGCCGAGTACTGCGCGCGCATCCTCTCGCGCGTCGCGCGCGATGCCGCCGGCCGCGTCACCGGCATCGAGCAGGGGCCGATCAACATCGCGCAGATGCACGTGTCCGGCGTCGACGCCTCGCTGAAGTACCGCCTCAACACCGCGCGCTGGGGCAACTTCAGTTTCGCCCTGGATTACAACAACCTGATCGGCTACCACGAGCAGACCTACCGCACCGACGACGACAAGAACCTGCGCGACCAGAAGATCCGCAGCAAGCTGCGCGGCAGCGTGCATTGGGAGAACGGCGGCCCGCTGGACCTGACCGTGTACGCCAAGCGCTTCGGCTCCACCCAGGCGGTGAACTGGGGCACCTGCACCCGCTTCGACGACGGCTACCAGCCCAGTCCCTCCGACGCCTGCCGCGTCACCGACAGCGGCAACCGCCACTTCGGCGAGAGCACCACCCGCTATTTCGGCCGCGTCGGCCCGGCGCTGTACTGGAACCTCACCGCCGGCTACCGCATCGCCCCGAAGATGAAGGTCAACCTGTACATCAACAACGTGCTCAATACCGTCGGCTACGACAACAAGGAGCGCTACTACGGCTACCAGTTCTACAACACCACCCTGTACGACGCGATCGGCCGCGAGGTGGCGGCGGAGTATGTGCTGGATTTCTGAGGGGCGGGGAATGGGGAGTCGGGAATAGGGAATCGAGAGCGGGCGACGGTGCTGCTTTTCCGATTCCCCATTCCCGGTTCCCCTTTCCCGGCTCCACAAGTTGCTGATGCAACTGTGGCGCCGCCGCAAACCCTGTGTTATCACTACGTCCCATGAACGCTTCCTGCCGCAGCTTTTACTTTTGGTACTACGGTTTTCCGATGCCGCTGGCGGAGGAAGGATCGCGTTCACCCTGAAGGAAACTTCAGCCGCAATCCCGAAAGCCGCCAGCGAACCTGGCGGCTTTTTTCATGCCGCCGGATCTGGCCCCCACCCAGCCCCCCGACGAGACACGCACATGGCCCCCCACACCGACGATCTGCGCATCCGCAAGATCGAACCGCTGACCCCGCCCTCCCAACTGCAGGCGCTGCTGCCCTGCGACGAAGAGGCCTCGCAGACCGTCACTGCCGCGCGCGCGGCGCTGCACGAAATCCTGCACGGCCGCGACGACCGCCTGGCGGTGGTGATCGGCCCCTGCTCGATCCACGACCCGGTCGCGGCGATGGAATACGCGCAGCGCCTGCGCCCGCTGCGCGAGACCTACGGCGACGCGCTGGAGATCGTGATGCGGGTGTACTTCGAGAAGCCGCGCACCACGGTGGGCTGGAAGGGCCTGATCAACGATCCCAACCTCGATGGCAGCTTCGACATCAACAAGGGCCTGCGCCTGGCCCGCGGCCTGCTGCGCGACATCAACCGCCTCGGCCTGCCGGCCGGCGTGGAGTTCCTCGACATCATCTCGCCGCAGTACATCGCCGACCTGGTGGCCTGGGGCGCGATCGGCGCGCGCACCACCGAGAGCCAGGTGCACCGCGAGATGGCCTCGGGCCTGTCGTGCCCGGTGGGCTTCAAGAACGGCACCAGCGGCGACGTCAAGATCGCGGTCGACGCGGTCGGCGCGGCCTCGCACCCGCACCATTTCCTGGCGGTGACCAAGGACGGGCAGACCGCAGTCGCAGCGACCGCCGGCAATCCCGACTGCCACGTGATCCTGCGCGGCGGCACCCAGCCCAACTACGACGCCGACAGCGTGGCCGCGGCGGCGCAGGTGCTGGAGAAGGCCGGCCTGCCGGCGCGGCTGATGGTCGACGCCAGCCACGCCAACAGCGGCAAGAACCCGGACAACCAACCCAAGGTGATCGAGGACATCGCCCGCCAGCTCGAGGCCGGGCAGACCCGCATCGTCGGCGCGATGGTGGAGAGCCACCTGCGCGGCGGCCGCCAGGACCTGGTGGCCGGCCAGCCGCTGGTCTACGGCCAGAGCATCACCGACGGCTGCATCGACTGGGACAGCTCGGTGCAGGTGCTGGAGCGGCTGGCGCAGGCGGTGCGCGCGCGGCGCCAGGCGCGCGTGGCGCAGGCGGCGTGAGGGCGGTGGTTGGGGAAGCGCACGCAGCCTGACCGGCTGCGTGCGTGGAGGGCGAGGAACGCCCCGAAGAGGGGCCGGACGCGCCGCCGAATGCGAAGGGAGAGAGCTTCGGTGTCGACGGCTGCGTGCCGGTGATGACGTTATCCGCCTGTCCGGTGGCGGCGGTATGCCGGTGTGTGGCAGCGGCTGGCAAGGTGTTCGCAGCGCGTTAAAGCCTGTTGTCGCCGGTTCAGCGCGACGGCGCGGAAACGGCGCGCTGGGATGTGCACGCTGCGAATGGATGGGTGGGCAGCGGCGATCACCTGCCGGCCGCGCCAGGCCCTGCGCGGCGCCACGCTTCCAGCGCCATGCGCGTGGGATCAAGCTGACCGCCGACGGCCGACGGCCGACGGCCGACGGCCGGCAGCTGGCCGATGCCGCCAGCGCAGCGCTGGCCGACATTTCGGTCTGACCAATAGGTGATGCCCAAGGTGGCATGCACGCATGTGCGGACGGCGCTGCTGGCGAAACCGGCCACCGTGTCGATAATGCCTGCATGGCCGCCGACTCGCCCTGGTTCCTGTACCTGCTCGAATGCCGCAACGGCAGCTACTACGCGGGCATCACCCCGGACCTGCAGGCCCGCTTCCAGGCGCACCTGCGCGGCACCGGCGCCAAGTACACCCGCGCCAACCCGCCGGTGCGCCTGCTGGCCAGCCGTGCCTACCCGGACCGTGCCGCTGCCTCGCGCGCCGAATACGCGCTCAAGCAGCTGCCACGCGGCCGCAAGCTGGCGTTCCTGGCGTCGCCGGAACCCACGCCGCTGCAACCGGTAGCCGAATCCGCAGCGATGTAGGAGCGGCTTCAGCCGCGACAGGCTTGACCGGTAGCGCCTCTCGCGGCTGAAGCCGCTCCTACGACGGCGCCGACATCGGTGCAGATGTCGGATGAAAAGAGGGCTGCACTGTGGGAGGGACTTCAGTCCCGACGCGCGGTCCTGCAGTTGCTCACTGCACCTCCAGCAGAACCATCGCCAACAATTGTAGGAGCGCTTTCAAGCACGCCCCCGGGACAGACGTGTCGCGGCTGAAGCCGCTCCTACGACGGCGCCGACATCGGTGCAGATGTCGGATGAAGAGGGCCGCCCTGTGGAAGGGACTTCAGTCCCGACGCGCGGTCCTGCAGTTACTCATTGAGCCTCCGACAGAACAATCGCCAACAGTTGTAGGAGCGCTTTCAAGCGCGACCCCGGGACAGACGTGTCGCGGCTGAAGCCGCTCCTACGACGGCGCCGACATCGGCGCAGATGTCGGATGAAAAGAGGGCTGCATTGTGGGAGGGACTTCAGTCCCGACCCGCGGTCCTGCAGTTGCTCACCGAGCCTCCGGCAGAACCATCGCCAACAGTTGTAGGAGCGCTTTCAAGCGCGACCCCGGGCAGACGTGTCGCGGCTGAAGCCGCTCCTACGACGGCGCCGACATCGGTGCAGATGTCGGATGAAAGAGGGCCGCACTGTGGGAGGGACTTCAGTCCCGACGCGCGGTCCTGCAGTTACTCATTGAGCCTCCAAAGGTTGTAGGAGCGCTTTCACCGGCCCGCCGCTCAGCCGCCGGTGTGCATCGTGCCGGTGTCCAGCCAGCGCTGGTGCCAGGACAGCGCCTCGGGCAGCAGGTGCGGGGTGTGCTTGCCGTAGCTGGCGTGCAGGGCGCGGTCGAAATAGTCCTGCAGCTGCGCGCGGTAGCTCGGGTCCACGCAGTGCGCGAGCAGCTGCTGCGCGCGCTGCCGCGGCGGCAGGCCGCGCAGGTCGGCCAGGCCGTGCTCGGTGACGATGATGGACACGTCGTGCTCGGTGTGGTCGACGTGGCTGACCATCGGCACGATCGAGGAGATGCTGCCGTTCTTCGCGGTACTCGGGCTGAGGAAGATCGACAGGAAGCCGTTGCGCGCGAAGTCGCCGGAGCCGCCGATGCCGTTCATGATGCGGCTGCCCATCACGTGGGTGGAGTTGACGTTGCCGTACAGGTCGGCCTCGATCATGCCGTTCATGCCGATGC
The DNA here is from genome assembly GCF_040529045.1 of Xanthomonas indica. NCBI lineage: Bacteria > Pseudomonadati > Pseudomonadota > Gammaproteobacteria > Lysobacterales > Lysobacteraceae > Xanthomonas > Xanthomonas indica. The sequence continues at coordinate 1,132,262 of NZ_CP131914.1, forward strand.
AGCCCAGCCGCCGCACCAGCTCCGGATGGTTGGAGATCTCCTGCGTGCGCAGGATGATGCGCTCGCGATAGAAGTCGATGTTGCGCTTGAATTCCTCGTTGGCCTCCGGACTCAGTGCGAAGCCGGTGCACGAGGCGACCTTGAGCACGCCGCTGCGCAGCAGGTCGAGCATGCCGTCCTGGATCACTTCGGTGAACGCGCTGAGATCGCGGAAGCCGCTCTTGGCCAGCCCCGCCAGCACCGCGTTGGGGATGTTGCCCACGCCCGACTGCAGCGGCAACAGGTTCGGCGGCAGCCGGCCCTTGCCGACCTCGTGCTGGAAGAACGCGATCAGGTGTTCGGCGATGCGCTGGCTGGTGGCGTCGGCCGGGGTGAACGGGCTGTTGCGGTCGGGGCCGTGGGTGCGCACCACCGCCACGATCTTGTCCGGGTCGCAGCGCAGCGATGGCTCGCCGATGCGGTCGTCGGCATGCAGCAGCGGGATCGGCTTGCGCTGTGGTGGCAGCGCGGTGCCGTAGTACACGTCGTGCATGCCGTCGATGCCGGCCGGCTGCCAGTCGTTGACCTCGACGATCACCTTCTTCGCCAGGTCCAGCCAGGTCTTGTTGTTGCCGACCGAGGTCGACGGGATCAGGCTGCCGTCTTCGCGGATGCCGGACACTTCCACCACCGCGGTGTCGATCTCGCCGTAGAAACCGAACCACACGTGCTGGGCGACGTGGCTGAGGTGGATGTCGATGTAGTCCAGGCTGCCGGCGTTGATGCGCTGGCGCGCGTCCGGATCGGACTGGAACGGCATGCGCAGGGCGATGCCATCGGCCTTGGCCAGCGCACCGTCCAGCTCCGGCGCGGTGGAGGCGCCGGTCATCAGCTGGATCTTGAAGGATTGGCCCTGCAGGTGCGCCGCCTCGATGCGCTGCGCCAGCGCCATCGGCACCGCCTTGGGATAGCCCGAGCCGGTGAAGCCGCTCATCGCCACCGTCTCGCCGGGCTGGATCAACGCCGCCGCGGCCTCGGCGCTGACGATGCGTTCGCGCAGGCGGGGATGGAGGATGCGTTCGGCGGACATGCGGCGACCATGGCGTGGGAAGGGGACGGCAATTATCGCGGATCGGGCCGATGCTCGCGCTGGAGTGCGTCCCCACTTTCTGCGCCTGTCGCACGGCCATGCAGGCGGGCGCCACGCAACGCACGCATGCCGCGGTCTGCGCGATGGTTACGGCGCTTCGCGCGCCGGAACCTCACCCCAACCCGTCTCCCGGTGGGAGAGGGGTTCTGGCTTCTCCCTTCTCCTGTCAGGACGGCGGGATGCAGCGCGCATGCAGCCGGCGCAACGGCGGCGATCTGGCGGCCAGCGTGCAGTGCCACACAACGCTGGGTACGTGCCACGGCGGCTTTCACGCCTTCCACGCCACGCCGCGGCGATAGTGCGGCGGTGCCGCTCCTCGCCCGCCCCCTGACGGCTGTCCAAGCACGCTACCGGCGTCTGCCGCGCGGCTGGCGCCTGCTCCTGCGCGGCCTGCTGATCGCCTACCTGCTGTACCTGCTGGCCGGCAACGTGTTCCTCAACACGCCGCTGTTCGACCTGGCCACCAACCGCAAGCCGGAGAAGTTCCGCATGCACACCGGGCCGGCAGTCACCGTGCTGCCCGGCTTCATCACCGCCTGGAACGTGCGCATGCGCGGCCACGTGCAGCGCAACGTCTGGCAGGTGCGTGCCGACCGCGCCAGCGCGCGCATCGCGCTGCTGCCGCTGCTGCATCGCGAGGTGCGCCTGCCGTGGATGGAGGCGGTGAACGTGGTCGGCGAGATGGACCGCGTCGACGAGATGATCCCGCCACCGCCGCCCAGCGACCAGGGCTGGACGCTGCGCTTCGATGCGATCCACAGCGGCACGCTGCGCCGCGCACGCTTCGGCGAGCTGGCGATCGAGGGCAAGGGCCACGGCACCGTCGGCTTCCTCAAGCAGTTGCGCGGCGGCCCGTCGGAACTGTTCCGCTCGCAGATCGTGTTCGAGGACGCCAGTGTGCGCTACGGCAAGCGCCAGATCGCCGACCAGGCCACGCTGGATGCGCGCTTCTCGTTCCCGCGCCACTACCGCGCGCAGGCGCCGGGGTTGCGCAAGCTGGACATCACCGACCTGGCGCTGCGCGTGCACGGGCGCAGCGTGGCCCTGCGCATCGACACAGCCGGCGACACCACCAAGCTGAGCACCGAACCCGGGCTGGGTCACATCCAGGCCGACCTGCACCTGCTGCGTGGTGCGCTGCAGCCGGGCAGCACGCTCAACTGGCGGGTGCCGCTGCATGCCGGCGTCGGCGCCACCGATCGCGGCGTGCTGGCACTGCTGCTGGACGTGGAGGGCGACACCCTCCGCGCCCGCGCGCGCCTGCCCGGCCAGGTCGATCCGCGCAGCATGCTCGATGCCGACCTGCGCATCGCCGGGCGCCAGATACCGTTCGCCGACCTGGCGGCGCTGCTGCCGCGTACCTCCGGCCGCGTGCAGGGGCGCTGGCATTTCGAATCGTTGAACTGGATCAGCGATCTGCTGGTGCGCAAGCCCTGGTTCCAACTCGACGGCGGCGGCGACGTCGCCGCCGATCTGCAACTGCGGCAGGGCGCGCTGCAGCCGGGCAGCCGTCTCGACGTGCCCGACGTGCAGGCGGTGGCGGAGATCATGCGCGTGCGCCTGAGCGGCAAGGCGCAGGCGGTCGGCCGCATCGTCGGCACTGCCGAACAGCCACGCACGCAACTGGACGTGCGCATGCGCCGTTTCGCGCTGGCGCCGCTGGACGATCCCAAGGCCAGCTTCGTCGAAGGCGAGAACCTGCAACTGGACTTGCAGGGCGATGGCGCGCTGGCCACCCTGCGCGATTCGTTGCAGGCGCGGTTGCGCTTCGCCGACGCGCGCGTGCCGGATCTGCGCGCCTACAACCGCTACCTGCCGGCGGCGCAGGTGCGCGTGCTCGGCGGCGATGGCCGGCTCAGCGGCGACCTGCAACTGGACGCGTCCGGCCAGGTCGGCCAAGGAACGTTGCGCGTGCTCGGCCGTCAGGCGCGGCTGCAGACCGCAGGCCTGGAACTGGCCGGCAATCTCGACCTGGACGCGCGGCTGCGCCGCGCCGAACTGCAGGACAAGCGCTTCAACCTGAGCGGCAGCACGCTGCGCCTGCAGGGCGTGCGCTACGGCACCCAGCCCAAGCAGGGCGACTGGTGGGCGACGCTGCGCATTCCACAGGGCCGCATCGCCGCGGCGGCGCCGGTGCAGGCCGACGCGCAGGTACAAATGCAGATGCGCGACGCCGGCCCGGTGCTGGCGGTGTTCGCGCAGCACAGCGATGCGCCGGCGTGGTTGCTGAAGCTGGCCGACGCCGGGCAACTGCAGGCCAGCGGACAGCTGCGCTGGCGCAAGGATGCGCTATGGCTGGACCGGGTCGCCGCCGAGAACGAACGGGTGGCCTTGCGCGCGCGCCTGCGCGTCGGCGACGCCGGCACCCAGGGCGATCTGTACGCGCGCTGGGGCGTGCTCGGCGTGGGCGTGGCCTTGCGCGGCGAGCAACGGCAATGGCATCTGCTGGGCGCGCGCGAGTGGTACGACCGGCAACCGGCGTGGCTGCCGGAAGCACCGGCGCCGGCGGCATCGCCCTGACGCCAGCGAACGCGTCTCGGCATGCGCCGTGTTCGTGCGTAGGCGTAAGGCGCACATCCGTCCGCTTTTCCCGATTCCCGTTTCCCCATTCCCCATTCCCCATTCCCCATTCCCCATTCCCCATTCCCCCAACGCCGCAGAATGTACTGCCCAGTATCGTTTTGCACTGCAGCGTGCAATGTCTCAAAAAAGCGCCCAAGATCGCCCTGCATCCCGACGTGGGGGAGGGAGCAAAGCCCGCTGGCAGTTCGCTGCAAGCGGGCTTTTTTATTGCCTGTTTCCTGGTCCTGGGTGAGCGTGGGACACGGTGCGAGGGCGAGTGTGGGATGCCGATCCCATCATCGGGCGCAGTGGCACCGATGCGCCGCGTTCAGGAGGTACCGACGCTGGCCGTACCGTGGGGACGGCCAGCGTGCAGCTCTCGCGCTCGCGTCAGGTCGGCATGGCCTGCGACGGCGGTTCCGGCGACGGCGGCAGTTCCGGTCGGGTCGGATCCACGGTCAATGGCTCGTCGCTGCGCAGCAGCGCATGCGCCTCGGCTTCGCTGGCCACCGCCGGCGGCGAGCCGCGCAGCGGCAGGCCGGCGGTTTCGCGCACGAAGACCATGGTCGCGATGCCCACCACCGCCGCACCCATCAGGTAGTACGCCGGCACCAGCGGATCGCCGGTGCGCTCCACCAGCCAAGCGGTGACCAGTGGCGTGGTGCCGCCGAACAGCGATACCGAGACGTTGAAGGCGATCGACAGCGCGCTGTAGCGCACCGGGGTGTAGAACAGCGCCGGCAAGGTCGACGGCATCGAGCTGGTGAAGCACACCAGGGCCACGCCCAGCAGCATCAGGCCGAGGAAGATCAGCCAGTCGTTGCCGGTGCCGACCAGCAGCAGGCACGGTACCGCCAGCACCAGCAGCGCGATGCACGCGCCGATCACCATCGGCCGGCGGCCCAGGCGATCGCTGAACAATCCGCCGAGCACGTTGAGCGGCATCATCACCAGCATCACGATGATGATCAGCAGCAAGCCCTTGCTCTCGGCGTAGCCCATGGTGACGCTGAGATAGCTGGGCATGTAGGTCAGCAGCATGTAGTCGGTGACGTTGAACACCAGCACCAGGCCAACGCACTTGAGCAACTGCGGCCAGTGGATGCGGAACAGCGCGCCCAGACCCGGTGCGTCGTGCTCGCGCTTCTCCGCTTCTTCGGCATAGGCCTGGAACGCCGGGGTTTCCTCCAGCTTCATGCGCATGTACAGGCCGAGCAGGCCCAGCGGGCCGGCGACCAGGAACGGCACGCGCCAGCCCCAGTCGAGCATCTGCGCATCGCTCAACGCGAAGTGCAGCGCGGTCACCGTGGCCGCGCCGGCGATGTAGCCGCCCAGCGTGCCGAACTCCAGCCAGCTGCTCATGAAGCCGCGGTTGCGGTCGGTGGAGTACTCGGCGATGAAGGTGGCCGCGCCGCCGTATTCGCCACCGGTGGAAAAGCCCTGCACCAGCCGCGCCACCAGCAGCAGGATCGGTGCCCAGATGCCGATGCGCTCGTAGGAGGGAATCAGGCCGATCGAGAACGTACCCAGCGCCATCAGGATCATGGTCGCAGCCAGCACTTTCTGGCGGCCGTAGCGGTCGCCCAGCGGGCCGAACACCAGCCCGCCCAGCGGGCGAACCAGGAAGGCCACGGTGAAGGTCGCAAACGTGGCGATCAGCTGCGCGGTCGGGTTGGTGCTGGGGAAGAACACATGGCCCAGGGTCACGGCGAGGTAGCCGTACACGCCGAAGTCGAACCATTCCATCGCGTTGCCCAGCGCCGCCGCGCCGACCGCCCGCTTGAGCATCGGTTTGTCGACGACGGTGACTTCTTCCACCCGCAGTTGGCGGCGGCGCTTGAACCATCCGAAATGGGCGTGGAACTCCGACATGTTTTCTCCTGTCCTGGAACGGTGAGGTCATGACCCCCGGCCCGCACATCGCAGGGCAAAGCAAGACGGAATGGCGCGCAGGCGCCGCACTGGTCTGCGGGGGCACGATCCCGGATGGCCGCGTCAACACCACGACGCCGCGGGATCGAAGAGACGGAGCGGGCGGCGCGTCATGGCGCGGGGGCTCCGTCGAGGGGCACATGATACACCATCGCCCGATTCGGCCGGCCGGCATGGTCCGCGAAACGCGGCGAACGTGATGTGAAACGCTGCGTATTGCGGCGATGTGCAGGGATGCGTGGCGGATGCGGCGTGGTGTTTGCGACGTCTCAACTGCGCGCGGCCCGCACGCGGCGGACATTGCCCGCAGACGCGCCTGGCGCGTGGGTCTGCGTGCGCGCAGATGGCGATGTGTGGCTTTTGCCGGATCGCAGTTGCAATGGGGAGCGAGGCCGAGCGTTTGCATGGCGAAAGGCAGGAGCTCCCCCTAGGAGTGGCTTCAGCCGCGACGGGCTGTCCCGGGAATGTCCGTCGCGGCTGAAGCCGCTCCTACAACGCAACGGCGCTTCTGACGAGCCGCGAAAAGCATGCGCTGTTGGATGTGCCTGAACGCCCGGGATGCCAGAATCGCCCGATGTACAACGCGATCGCCGCCGTTCCCGATGCCCTGCAGCCCACGCTCGAGCGCGGCCTGGCGCGCCTGCGCCAGGCCGTGGCCGCGCAGCCGTGGCCGTCTTCTCCCGGCTTCGACGCCGCGCTGGCGCGCGCGTTGCTCGCCAGCGATTTCCTGCTCGACACGCTGTGCCGGCAGCCGTCGCTGCTCGCGCACCTGGCGCAGCCGGACCCGCCGCCCCTGCCGTTGCCGCAACTGGATCCCGCGCAGCCGGCGGCGTGGCCGGCGCAGTTGCGCCGCTACCGCGTGGCCGCCTCGGCGCGCCTGGTGTGGCGCGACGTGCTGGGCCTGGACGAGGTCGATGCGACGCTGGCCGGCAGCACGCGCTTGGCCGAGGACTGCCTGGCGCTGGCGTTGCAGGCGCTGGAGGGCGAGTTCGCCACGCGCCATGGCGTGATCCGCGCCGCCGACGGCAGCGTGCAGCGGCTGGTGGTGTTCGGCCTGGGCAAGCTCGGTGGCGGCGAACTGAATTTTTCCTCCGACGTGGACCTGGTCTACGCCTATCCGCAGGGCGGCGAGTCCGACGGCGCGCGCGCGCTGGCCGCCGAGGAATACTTCGCGCGGCTCGGCCAGCGCCTGGCGCGGCTGCTCGACGAGACCACCGCCGACGGCTTCGTGCACCGCGTGGATCTGCGCCTGCGCCCGTTCGGCACGGCCGGCCGGGTGGCGTTGTCGTTCGCCGGCATGGACCAGTATTTCCAGCGCGAAGGCCGCGACTGGGAGCGCTACGCCTGGCTGAAGGCGCGCGCGGTGGCCGGCGACATCGCCGCCGGCGAGGAGTGGCTGCAGGCGCTGCGTCCGTTCGTGTACCGGCGCTATCTCGACTACACCGCGCTGGACGGCCTGCGCGAGATGAAGGCGGCGATCACCGCCGAAGTCGCGCGCCACGACCGCCTGGACGACATCAAGCGCGGTGCCGGCGGCATCCGCGAGATCGAGTTCCTGGTGCAGTCGCTGCAATTGATCCGCGGCGGCCGCGAAGCGGCCTTGCGCGAGCGCCGCCTGTTGCCGGCGCTGCGCGCGCTCGTTGCGGCGGGCCAGGTCGCGGCCGAGGATGGCGCGGCGCTGGCGTATGCCTATCGCTTCCTGCGCCAGGTGGAGAACCGCCTGCAGATGCTGCGCGACGCGCAGACCCATGCGCTGCCGGAGGATCCGCTGGACCGTGCGCGCATCGCCTTCGGCCTCGGTTATCCCGACTGGGCGGCGCTGCACGCGGCGCTGCAGGTGCAGCGCGACCGCGTCGCCGCCGAGTTCGCCGAACTGCTGGCGCCACGCGAGCGCGTGTTGGCGCCCGATGCGCTGGCCGACTATTGGCGCGGCCTGCCCGACGGCGGCCAGGCGCAGGTGCTGCGCGAGGCTGGTTTCGCAGACCCTGACGGCGCCGACCAGGCCTTGCGCGGCTTCGTGCAATCGCTGGGCGTGCGCAGCCTGTCCGATGCCGCACGCGCGCGCCTGGATCGGGTGTTGCCGGCGCTGTTGCATGCGGCGGCGCGCTCGGCGCAGGCCGATGCCGCCTTGCACCGCGTGCTCGGCCTGCTGCAGGCGATCCTGCGCCGCGCCAGCTATCTGGCCCTGCTCGACGAACAGCCCAGCGCGCTGGCGCGGCTGGTCGACGTGCTGGCGCGCAGCGCGTTCCTGTCCGAACGGCTGTCTGCGCACCCGCTGTTGCTGGACGAACTGCTCGACAGCCGCGTGGATGGCCCGATGCCGGACCTGGCGGCGATGCAGCGGCTGTGCGATGCCGCGGTCGCCGCCGCCGGCGACGATCCGGAAGCGGCCTTGCGCGGCCTCAACGAAGCGCGCCAGGCGCTGAGTTTTCGCATCGCCCTGGCCACGCTGGACCGGCGCCAGCCGGCCCTGGCCAGCGCCCGCCAGCTCGCGCAACTGGCCGAGGCGGTGGTGCTGACCGTGCTGCGCCTGGCCCGCGCCGAGCTGGTCGCCGCCCACGGCGAGGTGCCCGGCGGCAGTTTCGCCATCGTCGGCTACGGCAGCCTGGGCGGGGTGGAACTGGGCATCGGCTCGGACCTGGATCTGGTGTTCCTGTACGACCATCCGGCGGGCGTGGAGACCTCGGCCGGGCCGCGGCCGCTGGAGAGCGGGCGCTGGTTCGCGCGGCTGGCGCAGAAGGTGATCGCCCTGCTTGGCGCGGTCACCGGCGGTGGCCGCCTGTACGACATCGACGTGCGCTTGCGCCCGGACGGCGGCAAGGGCGCGCTGGTGTCCTCGCTGGCCAGCTACCGCGAGTATCAGCGCGACCGCGCCTGGACCTGGGAGCACCAGGCGCTGGTGCGCGCGCGCGGCGTGGCCGGCGATGCGCCGCTGCTGCTGCAGTTCGAGCAGGTGCGCGCGCAGACCCTGGCGCGTCCGCGCGAGGCCGCGTCCCTGCGTGAGGAAGTGCGCAAGATGCGCGCGCGCATGCGTGCCGAACTGGACCGCAGCGATGCCGCGCGCTTCGACCTCAAGCAGGGCGCCGGTGGCCTGGTCGACCTGGAGTTCCTGGTGCAGGCCGGCGTCCTGCTCGGCGCCGCGCAGCAGCCGGCGCTGCTGGCGCCGCGTGACACGCCGGCGCTGCTCGATGCGCTGGCGCACAGCGGCTGGCTGTCGCTCTCCATCGCGGCGAGCCTGCATGCCGCCCACGCCACGCTGGTGGAGGCCGGCCTGACCTGCACGCTGGACCGGCGTCCGCGCCTGACCGCGCCCACGGCCGAGATCGCCGCGGCGCGTGCGGCGATTCGTGCCGCCGCGGCCGCCCTGGACCTGGTGTTCGTGGAAGGGCGTGCGGGCGATGAGGCGGTGCACTGACGCGCGGCGGGAGCGCGGGGTCGGGAGCGTGCTGTCGATGCTGTGCGGTGCATGGCATGTGCGGGAAGCCATGGCCGGGATCGCGACAGCAGGTGGAGACGCCGCTCTGCACCGCATGGGGGCATACGCTGCGATCGGCGCCACGCAAGGGATCGCGTTGGACATCGCGCGTCGGGACTGAAGTCCCTCCCACACTGCAGTGCCTGACAGTGCTGATGCTGCCGTTGTAGGAGCGGCTTCAGCCGCGACGCGCGAAGGCGGAAGAGTGCTTCCCGATTCGGCGCGTCGGGACTGAAGTCCCTCCCACAATGCAGTGCCCGGCAGTGCCGACGCTGCCGTTGTAGGAGCGGCTTCAGCCGCGACGCGCTGGAGCAGGAGAGTGCTGCATGTGGCGATGAGGCGACCCAGCTAGCGTGTCGGCGCCATCCGCCACAGCAGCGCGCGGAACGGCGCCAGCAGGCACACGCCGATGCCCAGCTTCACCGCCAGGTCGCCGGCAGCCCAGCTCAGCCACGGCAGCGCCGAGCCGGCGAAGGCGATCGACCAGAAGATCGTGGTGTCCAGCGTCGCGCTGCAGGTGGTGGCGACGATCGGCGCGCGCCACCAGCGCCCGCGGCGCAGCCGGTCGAACACGGTGATGTCCAGCAGCTGCGCGGCGATGAAGGCCAGGCACGAGGCCGCGGCGATGCGCGGGGTGGCGATCCAGATGGACAACAGCACCGCCAGCGCGAAGCCGCACCAAGCCACACGCCGCGCCGCGCGCGGGCCGAAGCGGCGATTGATCAGGTTGCTGACCAGGAACGCGACCGGATAGCTGAAGGCGCCCCAGGTCAGCCAGTCGTTGATCGGGAACTGCACCAGCACGTTCGACAGCAGCACCACCGCGCCCATCGCCAGCACGGACAGCAGCAGCGCGCGCGGGGTCAGCGCGGCAAAGGTAGGCGAGGGGGCGACGACGGAAGGCACGGCGATCGGGGCAGGGACGGCGGGCGCGCATTATCGCGGCCCCGTCGCGCCATGGCCAATGCCGGGGCGCGGCTGCGATGTTCGTAGGAGCGGCTTCAGCCGCGACGCGGCGTTCCGGGCAAAAGCGTCGCGGCTGAAGCCGCTCCTACAAGAGGAATCCCGCGATGGGAACCGCTGTTGCGAATCCCGATTCCCTAATCCCCAATCCCGGCTCCATTTCGGCTGAGGCGGCTCCCACTCTTGCGGCACCGGCCTTGTCGGAAGCTGCATTGTGGGAGGGACTTCAGTCCCGACCCGATGAAGCGTCCGCTTCACACTGTGCTTTCCCGAGCTGCACGCGTCGCGGCTGAAGCCGCTCCTACAGGTTGAACTCCGCGCTGGGAACCGCTTTTGCGATTCCCCATTCCCCAATCTCCATTCCCGGCCTCATCGCGCCGGCGGCGGCGTCCCATCCACCGCCGCGCGGCCCACCGCCGGGTCGTCGGTGAAGAAGCCATTGATGCCGGCATCGAGCAGCGCGCGCATCTCGGTGATGCTGCCGGCGGCGTTCACCGCGGCCGGGCCGCGCGCGTCCTGCAACTGCTTGGGCAGGAAGTAGTTCTCGGGCCGGAACGTGTACGGAATCACCTGCAGGCCGGCCGCATGCGCGTCGGCCACGAAGGAGGTGGGCGTGGCCAGGGCGCCGTCGGCGGTCACCGGCACGATCGCGCGCAGGTTCGGGCTGACCAGCTGCGCGTACTTCGCGATCGCGCGCAGGCCCTGCGCGCTGCCCATCTGCGCGTAGGTCGGGCCGTCGCGCAACTGATCGCCCGGGCGGTCCTTGGGATCGCCCAGCAACTGCACCAGGCGCACGTTCGGATGGGTGCTGCCGAGCTTGCCGTGCAGATATTCCAGGTTGCCGATCTCGAACGACTGGATCACCACCGGCGCCTTGCGCGTATAGGCGTGTGCATCGAGCGTGGCGACCAGCTTGTCTTCCATCGCCAGGCCGAGCCCGTGGAAGTAGGTGCCGTGCTTGATCTCGGGAATCAGCCCGATCGGGCGCCCGCGCGTGGCCGACTCGGCCGCGGTGAAGTCGATGATCTCGTCCAGGGTCGGCACCTGGAACTGCCCGTCGAAGGCGGTGCCGCGCAGTTGCGGCAGGCGCTCGCGCGCGCGCAGGCTCTTCAGTTCGGCCAGGGTGAAGTCTTCGGTGAACCAGCCTTCCACCCGTTGCCCGTCGATCTGCTTGACGGTCTTGCGCGCGGCGAACTCCGGATGTGCGGCCACGTCGGTGGTGCCGCCGATCTCGTTCTCGTGGCGGGCTACCAGCACGCCGTCCTTGGTTGAGACCAGGTCCGGCTCGATGAAGTCGGCGCCGTCGGCGATGGCCTTGGCGTAGGACGCCAGGGTGTGCTCGGGCCGCAGCGCGCTGGCGCCGCGGTGGCCGATCACCAGCGGCTTGCTTTCGCCCGGGGCGGCGGCCGGTGCAGCCGCCGCGGTGGTCGCCAACACGGCCATCGCGCATCCCAACAACCAGGAGGTGGATCGGATCATCGCATGCGTTCCGGTTCGGCGGCGGGCGGACAGGATGGACGCGCTCAGAAGCGCGCGTCCAGGGTCAGGAACGCCTGCCGCGGCGCACTGGCGTGGAAGGCCTGCGCGCGGCCGCTCGGATCGGTGTTGCTGAAGGACGTGAGGTTGGAGGCGTAGCGCTTGTTGGTCAGGTTGGTGACGTTCAACGACAGCTTCAGGTCCTGCAGGAACGACACCGCCCCGAAGTCGTAGCCGGCGCCGGCATCGAAGGAGGTGTAGCCGCCGAAGCCCTGGTCGTTGGTGTAGGTGTAGTAGCGCTGGCCGGTGTACTTGCCGCGCAGGTTGGCGTTCCAGCCGTTCCAGGTCCAGCTGATCTCGCTGGCGAACATGCGCTTGGGCGTGTCCACGGTGTACTTGCCGGCGGTGGGGATCACCGCGCCGTTCTGCACGTAGTTGTCGTCGTAGGTGGAGCGGTTGATCGAGGCCGAGTTGTACCACTGCAGGTGCGCGTTCGGCTTCCAGATGAAGGTCAGCTCGCCGCCGCGGCTGCTCACCGAGCCGACGTTGAAGAAGCGCGTCGTGCAGGCCGGGCTGGTGCCCTGCTGGATGCTCGCGCAGGGGTTGAGCGAGAGCAGGCGGTTGTCGAAGGTGACGTCGTAGCCGACCAGCGAGGCTTCGAACTGGTCGCGCACCAGGCGGTAGCCGGCTTCGAAGGTCTTGGACTTCTCCGGCTGCAGCGCGCCGACGCTGGCGTCGAACGAGGCCTGGGTCACCAGCAGCGGGCCGCCGGCGCCGCCGCCCTGGAACGCGGCGATGTTCTCGGCGTAGGAGCCGAACACTTCCTGGCCCTCGCCCAGGCGGTAGCTCAGGCCGGCCTGCGGCAGCAGCGCCTTGCTGGCCTTGAGTTCGCCATTGGCCACCGGCGATTCCACCGCGATCCCCGGCGTCTCGCGCGCGGTCATCGTGGTGTGCGGGCTCTTGGCGCCGATGTCCAGGGTCAGGCGCTCGTCGAGCAGCTTGAAGGTGCCCTGCACGTAGGCCTGCTTGGTGGTGATGACGTAGTCCTGCGAGAACAGCCGGCGGTTGGGGTTGCTCAGGAACACGTCGTCGTCGATCGGGCCGTCGATCCAGTAGAAGTTGCGCTCCACGTGGTGCTTGTTGCGCTCGTACCACACGCCGGCTTCGAGGTGGTGCGGGCCGAGATCCCAGCCCAGCGAGGCGATGCCGCCGGTGCGGTTGATGGTGTAGTTGGTGCTGCGGATCGAGATCGGCAGCGCCTGCGGCGTGCCCGGGTAGGAGGGCTGGCCCGGCGACCACCAGTGGCCCTGGCCTTCGTTCTCGTGGTGGTAGACCTGGGTGTGCACGCTGACCGCGTCGGACGGCTGGAAGTCGCCGGCCAGGTAGTACAGGTCGTCGTTGCGCAGCGCGCGGCTCTGGTAGTAGGCGTCGTTGATGTTGTCCACGCCGCCGCTGTAGCCGCAGCGGCTGGCATCGAACGTGGCCGGCGCGCAGTACGCCGCGGCCAGCGCGCGCTGCCAGTCCGGCGCGTACAGGTTCCAGTCCCAGCCCAGGCCGCGGTGCAGGCCGCTCTTGGACAGGTAGGCGTAGTCGGCCTGCGAGGTGCGCGAGGTGTCGACGAAGGCGGTGATCTTGCCGCCCTCGAACTGGTACACGCCCTTGCCGTTGAACTGCGCGGTATGGGTCGGCGATTCCGGCTTGGCCCACATGTCGGCGTCGGCGTAGATGCCGGACAGGTAGGCGGAGAAGCCATTGTGCTCGCCGGTGTCCAGGCGCAGGTAGGTGCGGCGGTTGTTGTCCGAGCCCACGGTCTGCGCCAGGCGCACGCCGACCTCGGTGGACGGATCGTCGGAGTAGTACTGCACCGTGCCGCCGAGGTTGCTGGTGGAGGCGGTGCCCAGGCTGCCGATGCCCGAGGCCAGTTCCACGCCGCCGAAGTTCTCGGCGATCAGCGCGCGGCTGATGTTCAGGCCGTTGTAGTTGCCGTAGGCGTTGTCGCCCAGCGGCAGGCCGTCCAGGGTGTAGCCCAGGCGCGTGCCGTTGAAGCCGCGCAGGCTGATGGTCTGCGATTCCTCGTTGGCGCCGAAGGCGTCGTTGGACTGCACGTTGACGCCGGGGATGCGGTTGAGCAGCTTCTGGATGCTGGTGCCCGGCGGCAGCACCGCCACGTCCTGGGCGGTGATGCGCTGCACCTGGCGGGTCTCGCCCTGGCCGATCACCGACACCGCGTCGAGTTGCTGCACGTCGGACGCGGCGCCATCGGCGGTGGCAGGCTCCGCGGCGGTGGCGGCGAAGGGCGACAACAGGGCGGCGAGGATCGCCGTGCTCAGCAGGGAATGGAGAGGCATGCGCAAGGGGGATTCGTAAAGGAAGTGCGCACACGATGCGACAGCGACGTTGCAGGTTGGCGTCACCCGCGTTGCGGTTGTCATGCAGCGGTCCTGCGGCGTGGCGTGCGTGTCGCGGCCGCAGGGCGCGGCGTGGCGCCACGCAGGCCATCGGATGCCAGGAAGAAAGACGTGGCGAGGCACCACGTGCATCGACATCAATCCGATACAGAGTGTCGTCATTTGCCACGCATGACGGGCGCTGGACACATGTAGGCGGATGTGTCGAAAACCCCGCGAAAACCGCTGTTTCCAAAGTCTAAAACGGAGTCGGTCGTCAAAGTTTTGTGGTGCACTCCTCTTCAATCATCACCGCTCGCCCAAGCCACGACGACGTGCCGATGCGTGCAGACATGAGCAGGAAGCGCGGTGCCTTCGTGTCGATCGGATCGTCGTTTGAGCGCGGTGTTGGGTTCTTGTATCGGCAGGTCTGCGTGCGCGCTTCGCGCACCGTCCCCTCACCCCAACCCCTCTCCCGGTGGGAGAGGGGCTTTGGCTTCTCCCTTCTCCCCTCGGGAGAAGGTGCCCCGCAGGGGCGGATGAGGGTCCGGGCGCAGCCTCGCAGCAACGGATCACCGCGCGGGCTTCGCGCGCCGCACCCTCACCCCAACCCCTCTCCCGGTGGGAGAGGGGCTGAGCACTTCCCTTCTCCCTCCGGGAGAAGGTGCCCCGCAGGGGCGGATGAGGGGACGAGCGCAGCCTCGCAGCAACGGATCACGCGTGCACTTCGCGCGCCGCACCCTCACCCCAACCCCTCTCCCGAGGGGAGAGGGGCAATCGATTTCCCACCGCGAGGCCACCACGGCCTCGTCCACCCGCTCTACCCCCGGAGAGACGCCCATGCTTGATCGCATCCGCCGTCGGCCCTTGCTGGCTGCCGTGTTGTCCGCTTCCCTGCTGTGCGCGCTCGGCACCGCCAGTGCCGCGCCCGACGCCTCCATCGCGGCGATGACCGCCACGCTGCGCGCCGCGCCGGTCACTTTCGACGTGCACCTGCCGGTGCGCGACCAGGCCGGGCTGGACGCGTTGCTGGCCGACATCCAGGATCCGCTCTCGCCCAAGTACCACCACTGGCTGACCCCGGCCGAATTCCAGAGCCGCTTCGCGCCGACACCGGCGCAGATCGCGCAGGTGCGCGCCGCGTTGCAGGCCGCACACATGAACGTCGTCGAGCAGGGCGCCACCCTGCATGTCAGCGCGAGTGCGGACAACGTCGAGCGGCTGTTCGCGGTTCCGCTGACCGCCGACGTGCAGCAGGGCAGCAAGGCCCGCCTCGCCGCGGCCGCGCCGTTGCAACTGCCGGCGGTGCTGCGCGACACCGGGGCGACGGTGACCGGCCTGACCCGCGGCGCGCCGGCGATGCACGTCAACTGGCAGCGCTCGGCCGTCAAGAATCCCGCCAACCGCTACGGCGCCGGCGGCACCACGTATTGGTACAACGACCTCAAGCAGGCCTACGGCTATCCGTCCTACCAGGCCACGACCGGTGCGGCCGGGCAGCAGCGCCGGCTCGACGGCACCGGCAGCACCATCGCCATCCTGATCAGCAGCGACGTGCTGGACTCGGACATCAAGGCGATGTTCGATCACGAAAATTTCAGCCGCTACGCCGCCAACCACGCCACTCCGGCCCTGTACGCGCGCCATTACGTGGCCGGCGCCAAGCCGGGCCTGCAGGACGGCAACGACGCCGCGGCAGGCGAGGCCGCACTCGATGTGGAGATGGCGCTCGGCGGCGCGCCCGGCGCGCACGTGCTGCTGTACGTGATCCCCGACCTGAGCGACGCCTCCGTGCTGGCCGGCTACCGGCAGATCGTGCAGGACAACCAGGCCGACGTGGTCAGCTCCTCGTTCGGCGTCTGCGAGCTGTACTACACGGCGGCCTACAACGGCGGCAAGGACTTCACCCCGCTGCTGCGTCCCTACGATGCGGTGTTCAAGCAGGGCAACGCACAAGGCATCACCTTCGTCGCCTCCAGCGGCGACAATGCCGGCCTGGACTGCGCCGACACGCAGTACGCGGTCGACCACAAGGATGGCCGCTTCGTCGCTGGCGTGGAGCATCCGGCAGCCAGTCCGCACGTGACCGCCGTCGGCGGCGGCAACCTGCTCACCGCCTACAAGAAGGGCACTCTGGAGTCGGGCTACAAGAGCGAAAGCGCCTACGGCGATCCGCTGCAGACCGCCGACTACTACGGCTTCGGCGCCAACCTGGCCGGCGGCTACTGGGGCGCCGGCGGCGGCGTCAGCACCCTGTTCCAGCGCCCGGCCTATCAGTTGCGTGCACTCGGCGGGACGCGCACGTCCATGCGTACGCTGCCGGACATCGGCATGCTGGTCGGCGGCTGCCCTACGACCGCCACGCAGCCGTGCCGGGAGGGCGATAGCTCGGTGGCCACCTACTTCAAGGGTGGTATCGAGGCGGTGATCGGCACCAGCGTCGCCGCGCCGGAGTTCGCC
The DNA here is from genome assembly GCF_040529045.1 of Xanthomonas indica. Classification (NCBI taxonomy): domain Bacteria; kingdom Pseudomonadati; phylum Pseudomonadota; class Gammaproteobacteria; order Lysobacterales; family Lysobacteraceae; genus Xanthomonas; species Xanthomonas indica. Next base: position 1,148,646 of record NZ_CP131914.1, read on the forward strand.
AGCGCGGTCGCGCTGCTGGTGGAGAAGCAGGGCCGCCAGGGCAATCTCAACGATTACCTGTACCGCCTGGCCGCCAATGGTCCGGAGGCGCTGCATCGCGGCATCCCCGGCTACAACGGCGTGGTCGACAACAACCAGCCGATCAAGGGCAAGTACAACTACACCGTCGGTCTTGGGACGCCGGTGGTGCGGCTGCTGATCGGTGCGCTGGATGCGGCGCCGGCGGGCGTGCCGCGCTCGCCGAGCAACCCCTGACGCAGCGTGATGTAACGCGTTGGGCCCGGTTGCCGTGCCGGTGTCGTGGCAGCGACGCCGGTGCGGCAGCCGATCAGGCCAGTGCCAGGCGGTCGCGGATCAGCGCGGCCACGCGCGCGGTTTCGCGCAGCGGTGCGATGTCGGCGGCGTGCGCGTCGCCGGCATCCTCTGCCGGGAGCAGCCGGCCGCGTGCCTGCAGGGCGCGGTGGAAATCCAGGGCGCGGCCGCGCGCCGTCTCCGGCAGCAGCACCTGCACCGGCACGCGCGTGGCGCAGGCTTCCGACAGCAGGTTCACCGAATCCGGCGTACACACCAGGCGCTGGGCCCAGCCGAGCAGGCCGGCGTAGGGATTGGCGCCATCGTCCGCGCCGCACCACACAACGCCCGGCACATCAACGAACGTGCGACGCAGGGCCGCGGCCACCGCGGGCGGGGTCCTGCGCGATGCGCTGGCGAGAATGCTGCCGCCGTGCGTGCGCAACTGCGCGGCAATGGCGGCGAAGGCGTCCTGCGCCTGCGCGTCGCTCCACGGCGCCAGCCCGGACGGGCCACCCACCAACAGACCGACGCGCGGCGACGGCAGCGCGCCCAGTGCAGGAAACGCCGCGCGCCCGGCGGCCAGCCAGGCATCGTCGATCGGATGCAGGCTGCCGAGCAGGGTCAGCACGTTGGCGCCGCGCAGGCGGTCGTGTTCCGGCACCACCACCATGTCCCAGTGCCGCGGATCCAGCCGCGGGTCCAGGATCTGCACCACCTGGCTGCCGCGCGCGCGCAGCAGCCGCGTCGCCAGTGCCGCCTGGCGGCCGCAGCCCACGGCAAGTTGTGGCGGCTGCTGCAGCGAATCGGCGAAGGCGGCGCCGTAGGCATGCTGCGCGCCGGGCAGCATGCGCGGCGCCAGCCAGCGCCAGGGCATGTGCGGCTGCAGCAACTGCGGCTGGATCGGTGTGGTTGTCGGAAGCGCCAGCGCGGCGGCCAGCGCCTCGGCCTGGCGGGCGTTGCCGGCGCGGCCATCGCTAATCGCCCAGGTCGCGTCCGATCGTTTCACGTTTGGTAGTAATCCGTTGCATCGCGGCCGGGTGTTGCGACAATCGTGCCACTCTACACTGGCCGCCTCGCATCGGGACGGCCCCACCGGCATCCTGGCGCTTCCCTCGATCAAGGAACTTCCCCGCATGTCCGACGCCTTGCACGACGCCGCCCTCGACCAATTGTTCCGCACCGCGCGCACCCAGAACGCATTCCTGGACAAGCCGGTGGGCGAAGACACCCTGCGCGCGCTGTACGACCTGGTGAAGTGGGGCCCGACCGCGGCCAACGGCAGCCCGGCGCGCTTCGTCTTCGTGACCTCGCCCGAGGCCAAGGAAAAGCTCAAGCCGGCGCTGTCCGAGGGCAACCTGGCCAAGACCCTGGCCGCGCCGGTCACGGTGATCGTCGCCCACGACGAAGATTTCCACGAGAAGCTGCCGTACCTGTTCCCGCACACCGACGCCAAGAGCTGGTTCGACGGCCCGCGCGAAGGCCGCAGCGAAGGCGCGTTCCGCAACGGCTCGCTGCAGGGCGCCTACCTGATCCTGGCCGCGCGTGCGCTGGGCCTGGATGCCGGTCCCATGTCCGGCTTCGACAACGCCAAGGTCGATGCCGCGTTCTTCGCAGGCACTGCGATCAAATCCAACTTCCTGGTCAACCTCGGCTACGGCGACCCCAGCGGCCTGTTCCCGCGCCTGCCGCGGCTGAGTTTCGACGAGGCCGCGCGCATCGAGTGAGCGCGCGCGTTTCGCTTCCCTGTCCCACCGCAGGCCCGCGCCTGCCGCAGTTTCGTCCCATCACCCCTCCAAGGAGTTCCACCATGACCAAGACCCGCAAACTGCTGCTCCCGCTCGCCATGGCCCTGGCCGTCGTCGTCGCCCAGCCCGCCACCAGCGCCTTCGCCGCGCCGGCCGCCGCCGCTGCCCCCGCCAAGGGCGTGTCCGGCACCTACACCCTCGACCCGGCCCACACCGACGTGCTGGTGCAGTGGAGCCACTTCGGCTTCTCCAACCCGTCCGCGCACTTCGGCGACGTCGACGGCACCCTGGTCTACAACGCCCAGGACGTGAGCAAGTCCAGCGTCAACGTGACCCTGCCGCTGTCCGGCCTCAACAGCTTCACCGCCAAGTTCGACGAGCACCTGAAGAGCGCCGACTTCTTCGACGCCGCCAAGTTCCCGACCGCCACCTTCAAGAGCACCAAGGTGACCTCGGCCGGCGCCAACAAGCTGACCGTCGCCGGCGACCTGACCATCAAGGGCACGACCAAGCCGGTGGTGCTGGCGGTGACCCTCAACGGTGCCGGTCCGCACCCGATGAAGAAGGTGCCGGCGCTGGGCTTCGACGCCACCACCACGATCAAGCGCAGCGACTTCGGCCTGGGCGCCTACGTGCCCAACGTCAGCGACGAGGTGAAGATCCGCATCACCACCGAAGCGACCTTGAACGCCGCCAAGTAAGCCTGTCTGCGCGCGGCGGTGGCGCTTCGTGCGCTGCCGTCCGCCCGTAACGCGAACGCCCGCCATTCGGCGGGCGTTTGCGTTTCCGGACGCGCGTTGCGCGTCGCGCCGTGGACTACCTACATCGCCTGTTCGATCGATAGCGCGTAGACCTGCACGCCATAACGGCTGAAGGTGGCGGTGGTGTCGCTGCCGATGTTCATCTCCTCCAGGGGCGTTCCCTGCGCATCGGCCAGGGTCAGCCGATAGATCGGCCCGAAACGCGTGGTGATGTCCGTGGGGCTGATCTTCACCCGGTAGGTGCCGTTGCCCTTGAGCGCCAGCGGTTCGGAGAGCTGACCCGGGATCAG